>CAXBDS010000027.1:0-38213 GCA_963974355.1 uncultured Opitutaceae bacterium | reverse complement strand
CAACCCATCGACGATATCGAAGCGCAACTCGCGTCAGGCCCGCCCATGCTCCCTCTCGACCCCGGCGTCCCGCCCGTAGGCTTGCCCTCAGAGCTGCTCCAACGTCGACCCGACGTGCGCACCGCCGAACGCAATCTCGCCGCCGCCACCGCCGGCCTCGGGGTGGCCGTCGCCGATCTCTACCCGAAGTTTTCGCTCACCGGCACGTTCGGTTTCGAGTCCTTGGAAGCCGGCGACTTTGCCCAAAGTGCCAGCCGCTACTGGAGCCTCGGCCCCCGCCTGACCGTCCCCCTGCTCCACGGCGGTGCCCTCCGGAGCACGGTGCAAGCCCAACAAGCTCACCTCGACGCCACCTGGGCCGACTACCAAGCGAGCGTGCTCACGGCGCTGCGCGACGTGGAACTCGCAGCGCTCCGGCACCAACACATCAACGCTCAACTCAAGGCGCAACGCGAGGCGCTCGTCGCCGCCGAGGTCGCCCACCGCCTCGCCCAAAACCAATACGACGCCGGCGTGTTGCCCCTCGACGATCTGCTCGCCGTCGAAGCCGACCTGAACGTCGCCCGCGACCGCATCGTTCAAGTCGAAGCCGCCCTCGTCGGCCAGACCATCAACCTCGCCCATGCCCTCGGCGGCGGCTGGCAGGCCTTTGCCAAAGAACCCGAAGAGCCCAACGACGATGCGCGGGCCAGCGCATTGCCCGCGACCTCGTGATCCGGCCAGGCGCTAGCGACGATTCCACGCCACGCAGTCGGCGTAGCTCACTTGCTTGCCGCCGAAAAGATCCAGGGCGCTGCCAATCGTCAGGTCGACCCGGCCGCCGCTGAGGCGCTCAACTTCGGCCAAATCGGCAAAATCGCGCGCGCCGCCCGCATAGGTCACCGGGATGGTGGCGTGCGCGCCGAGGAACGTCACAAGCGCCGCGTCGATACCTTCGCATTTGCCCTCCACGTCCGCCGCGTGGATCAAAAACTCGGCGCACGAGCTCGCTAGGTCGCGTAAGGTCTCGGGCGTCAGGGCGAGTTCGGTCGGCGTTTGCCAACGGTTCATCGCCACGATCCAACCACCGTCGCGCGCCCGACAGCTTAGGTCGATCACCAGCCGTTCGCGGCCGATCTCGGCGACGAGTCTCGCCAGTCGATTCGCCAAAAAGCGTCCGCTCGCATCGAACAACCATGAGGTGACAATCACCTGACTCGCGCCGGCGGCCAGCCAGTCGGCCGCGTTGTCGGCCGTCACGCCGCCCCCCAGTTGCAGCCCACCCGGGTAGGCCCCCAGCGCGGCGCACGCCGCCGCGTCGTTGCCCGGCCCGAGCTTAATCACATGACCGCCCTCCAAGCCATCCGACCGGTAGCGGTCGGCGAAATAAGCCGCCGGCTGATCGCTCTCGAAATTCGTGCGCAGGCGCGACGCGTCGTCGCTCAGGCTACCGCCGACGATTTGTTTCACCTTACCGTCGTGCAGGTCGATGCAAGGGCGGAATCGAGTCATGGTCACCCCCACCAAATGAGGCTGCGGCCCCGGGGCAAGCCTCGCCAAGCGAGGCGCCCGTAGGCAGCCGATACGCTAGCGGGTCACCAACCAAGCGCCCAGCGGCCCTTGGTAGAAACCGAGGAGGATCGACGCCAGGGCCAGCGTGGCAAGCGTCGCACCCGCCGTCACGGTCACCGTGGTGCGAGGCAAGACGGGCGCCGTTTCGCCTTCGGCCAGCGGCGGTCGCCACGTCGAGAAGAAGGCGGCCTTGATCCAGCCGAAGTAGTAATAGATCGAAACGACCACGCCGATAATCGCGATGCCCAGCAACCCGTAGAGGCCGGCCTCATACGCCGCGAGGAAGATGACCAACTTGCCCATGAACCCGGCCAGCGGCGGGATGCCGGCGAGCGAGCCGAGGCCCACCGCGAGCACGGTGGCGAGGAAGGGATGCGTCTTGCCGAGATCAGCGTAGTGGTCGAGTTCCTGATCCGCGTCGTCGGCGCCCGACACATGGGTCATCACGCCGAACACGGCGAACGAGGCCAACAGGTAGGCGAAGAGGTAGAACATCACGCCGCCTACCGCCAAGGGCGTGTAGAACGAAGCGACAACGCCCACCAACAGGTATCCCGCGTGAGAAACACCGGAGAGACCGATGAGGCGCTTCACGTTGTGTTGGGTGAGTGCGGCCAGGTTGCCGAAGAGGATCGTGGCGGCGGCCATGATCGTGAGCACCGGCACCACCAAACCACGATACGGAGCGAACACCCCCGCAAGGATGAGCAACAACGCGAAACCAGCCGCCTTCGAGCCCACCGCGAGGAACGCCGTCACCGGCGTCGGGGCGCCTTGATAAACGTCGGGAATCCAGATCTGAAACGGGATCGCGCCGATCTTAAAGGCCACGCCGGAAATCACAAAAACGATGCCGATGTTGGCCAGCATGTTGCCCGGATTCGCGAGCAGGAACGCCTGAACCGCGGAGAAGTTCATCGAATCCATGGAGGTCGCGGCGAGGCCCTTGGTGCCCGCGACGCCGTAAAGCAACACGATGCCAAAGAGCAAAATCGCCGAGCTCAGCGCGCCCATGATCAGGTATTTCAAACCGGCCTCGAGCGAGAGCGGGTTGGTGCGCGTGTAAGCCACGAGAATGTAGAAACCCACCGTGACGGTTTCGAGCGCCACGAAGAGCAGGACAAAGTGATTGGCCTGAGCCAGCAGCATCATCGCCGCCGAGACCACCATCGTGATCGCGAAAAACTCGATCTTCGGCATGCGTTGTTTGGCCAGCGCCACCGCGCCGAGCACGCTCACCAGGGTGCTCGTGAGCAGGAAGAACACGCGCATGAAATTGCCGGACGCGGTGTGGCGGATCAGGCCGTTGAACGACGTCTGATCGACGGGCAGATCAACGAAGCGGTAAATCACCGCGAGCAACACGGCCAACTGACCGAGGATGGCGACCGTGGGAATGAGTTCGTAGTGCTTCTTCGGCAGCACGATCTCGAGCACGAGAAGAAACAGGGCGAGGCAGCCCAGCAGCAGCTCCGGGAAAATGGCGGCCCACTGGTTATCGGCCGCAGCCGCTTGAAGGAGTTCGAGATTCATCGCGTGAGGATCGAAAGGGTCGGATTATTTGCTCACCACGTCGACCGGCAGCGCCGTGAGCGCGGGGTAGATCGCTTCCAGAGCGGAGTTCAAAGGCGTGGTGATCGACTTCGGCCAGAAGCCGACAAACAGGAGTGCCACCAAAAGGATCAGAGCCGGGATCTTCTCGCTCCAGCGCAGATCAACGGCGGGCTTTTCTTCGAGCACTTTGGTGAAGGCCTCCGAGGGCGGACCGAAGAAAACCCGGGCCGCCGCGCGCAGACCGTAGATGGCCGAAATCACGACGCCGGCAACCGCGCCGACCGTCAGCCAGCGGGAGAAGTCCCACGCCGCGACGAAGATCGAAAGTTCGCCCCAGAAGTTGGCGAAACCAGGCAAGCCGATGCTCGCCATCGTGCCCGCCACAAAAAACGCGGAGAGCACCGGCGCGTGTTTCGCGAGGCCGCCCATCTCGTCGAGATCGAAGGTATTGGTGCGATGGTAGACGCTGGTCGAGAGCAGGAACAGCAACGCGACGGACAAGCCGTGCGCCACCATCATCAACACGACACCCCCCACGCCGAGCACCGACATGCAGGCGATGCCGAGAAAGGCATAGCCCATGTGCATGACCGAGCTGTAACCGACGACCTGCTTGAGGTCGCGTTGCGCGATGGTGATCAGGCCGACGATCAACACATTGCCGACGATGGCCAAGGTCGCGAGGATACAGGCCCAATGGCTGGCCCCCGCCGGAAGCAACGGCAGCGCGATTTGCACCAGACCGTAGAGACCGAATTTCTTAAGCACGCCCGCGTGCAGCATCGCGGCGGAGCTCGGCGCCGCGCCGTAGCCCAAAGGCGCCCACGTGTGCATCGGCCAGAGCGAAACCAAAATGCCGAACCCGACCATGAGCAGGCCGAAGATCGTATTCTGCGATACCGCCGCGATGCCTTGCTGCGCGATCAACGCGCGTAGCTCGATCATGTTGAACGTCTGCAAACCGCTCTGGTAGTAGATCGCGATCAGACCGATCAGTGAAAGCATGGCGCCCACCGTGAGGTAGATCGTCATTTTCATCGCGGCGTAGTTGCGATCACGTCCGCCCCAGATGCCGACCATGATGAACGTCGGGATGAGGGCCAACTCGTGGAAGAAGTAGAAGAAGAAGATGTCGACGCTCGCGAAGACGCCCATCAACCCGCCCTGCATGATGAGCAGGAGCATGAGGTAGATTTTCAGGCGCTCGGCCCCCGACTGGATGGCGTAGACACCGGCCGCCAACCCCACCACCCCAGCCAACACAAAGAGCGGCATCGAAATGCCGTTGAGGCCGAGGGTGAGGTTGATCCCCAAAGCCTGAAACCCGAGCGGGTAGGTGGAAAGGTAGGCGTAATCGCCGCCGAGCCCGACCGGGAAGTGATACCACACGTGCAACGCAATCGCCGCCGGCACCGCGAAGCCCACGTAGGCCAGCAGAACCGAGAAACGCTTCGGCAAACCCAGACCGATCGCGAGCGCGACAGCCAACGGGGCCAAAATGGAAAGAATGAGGAGATCGATGTGCATCAGCGCAGACGGAGAAAGAGTTGGCCCACGGAACACACGGAATACACGGAAGCATCAGAGGTCATTGTCTTCGTTTCTGTGTGTTTCGTGTGTTCCGTGGGCAAAAAGAGATCGTTTAGAACAGGCCGGTGGCGAAGCCCCACAGCATCACGGCGCCGAAAAGGAACCAGTAGACGTAAGCGTGCAGGCTGCCGACATGCAGCGCCCGGGCGCCGAGGCCGACAAGACCCACCACCCCGGCCATACCGCGGATAATCAGGCCGGCCAGGAAGATCTGTTCGAGAAAGTTGAGCAACATCGCGAAACGCTGCTGCACCTTCGCGATATAGTAACCGTAACCGAGGTCGAAGGACTCTTTCAGCGCGACGAGCGCGGTGAACGCGCCCGGAGCCTTCACGGCCAAGGCGTCTTGCGCGGAAGGCTTGTAGAGCGCAAACGCGGCTCCAGCGCCGAGGCCCAGGATCACCAAGCTCATCACAATCACACCGAGGCCTTCAGCGTGCGGGATCTGCGACCACACGCCATCGAAGGCGTGACCATAGACGAAGCTCAACGGGCCGTGGGTGTAACCACCGACCAACGACAGCACCGCCAGGACGATCAGCGGCAAGGTCATGCTGATGCCGCTTTCGTGCGCGTGCGAAGCGTCTTTGCTGCGCGTCTCGCCGAGAAACACCAAACGCCACATGCGGACCATGTAGAAGCTGGTCAGAATCGCGGTGAACAAGAGGATGCCAAACACCACCGTGTTTTTCTCCTGCGCCAGGTGCAGGATCGCGTCCTTGGAGAAGAAGCCGGAGATGAACGGCAGACCTGAGATCGCCAGCACACCAATCGTGAAGGTGACAAACGTGATCGGCATCTTCTTCGAAAGTCCGCCCATCTTGAAAATGTCCTGCTCGTGGTGGCAGCCATGAATGACCGAGCCCGAGCCGAGGAACATCAACGCCTTGAAGAACGCATGCGTGGTGAGGTGGAACATCGCGGCCCCGACGCCGGCCGCGATCAGCACTTGGTGGCCGTCATGCTCGACCATTGTCGAACCGAGCCCGAATGCCGCCACCATGTAACCGAGCTGGGAAAGCGTCGAGTAGGCCAAGACCTTCTTGATGTCGCTCTGCACCACCGCGCAGAGCGCGGCGTAGAGGGCCGTAATCGTGCCGATCCACATGATCACGGTCAGCGCGTCCGGCACCATGAGCGGGTTGATCCGGCACAGCATGAAGATACCGGCGGCCACCATCGTGGCCGCGTGGATCAAAGCCGAAACCGGCGTCGGACCCTCCATCGCGTCCGGCAACCAGACGTGCAGCGGCATTTGGGCCGACTTGCCGACCGCGCCGCAGAACAACAGCAACGGAATACCCGCCGCGACCACCGCCCCACCCTGCACCGCCGTCGCGAGTTCGGAGAGGTTCACCGTCCCAAACGCGTAGTAGCACCAAATGATGCCGAGCAGGAAACCGAAGTCGCCCACACGGTTGGCGATGAAGGCCTTCTTCGAAGCGTCGGCCGCGGACTGCTTCGCCAGGTAGTGATTGATGAGCAGGTAGGAGCTGAAGCCCACCAGTTCCCAAAACACGAACATCATGAAGAGGTTGTCCGCCATCACGATGCCGATCATCGAGAACATGAACACCGAGAGGCCGCCGAAGAAGCGCGCCTTCGCCTCGTCGTCAGCCATGTAGCCGAGCGAGAAGACATGCACGCAGAGGCCGACGACGCCGACGATCATCAGCATGAGCGCCGCGAGATCGTCGAACTTGATGCCGAGCGAAAGCGAGAAGTCACCGAAGCGCAGCCATTCCTGAGCGGACTCGAAGCGATGATCGCCGTAGGCCAGCGATGCCGCGCCGAAGAGGACGACGACCGCCGCGAGCGTCGAAATGATGGATGCGAGCGTGCCCTGACGACGCAGAAAAAGCGCGATCACCGCCGCCGAAGCGAGCGGAGTGAGCAAGGTGAGAAGAGCGAGTTGAGTGGACTCCATGGCTGGTAGGTGGCCGCTGGTAAAATCAGTTTTTGAGCGCGTTGAGCTCCTCAACCTGCACCGTCTGCCGGCGACGGAAGAGGGCCACGATGATGGCCAGACCGACCGCGACTTCCGCCGCCGCGACCGTGAGGATAAAGAAGACGAAGACGTTGCCATCCATCGTGCCGTTGAAGCGCGAGAACGCCACCAGCGCGACGGTCGAGGCCACCAGCATGAGCTCGAGGCACATGTAGATCACGAGGGTGTTCTTGCGAATGAGCACTCCGAGGAAGCCGATGGCGAACAGCAGTCCCGCCAGCATCAGATAGTGGTAAAGTCCGACGGTCATCATTTCACGTCCTCCAAGCCGGCAAATTTCTTACTCAACACGATCACCCCGAGCATCGAGATGAGGAGCAGGAAGCCGACGATCTGCACCGGCAGCAGGTAGGTCGTGAACAACTGTTCGGCGTAGAACTTCAGATTCGCGCCGACCGGCAGCACCGACCCCGCGTTGGTGGCCGGCAGGATCTGCGAGGCTTTGGCGAAGGAGATCAGGCCGACGATCATCAGCGCACCAGCGATGGTGCCCGCCACGATGGTGGGCTTCGTGAACGGCTTCCGGTCGCCCCCCTGCATGTCGAGCAGCATGATGATGAACAGGAACAGCGCGACGACCGCGCCGCCGTAGACCAGCACCATAAGCACGGCCAACAAGAACGCGTCGAGCAGCACGAAAATCGCGGACCCCCCGACGAGGCTCAGCAGGAAGAACATCGCGGAGTTGACCGCGTTGTGGTTGATCACCGTCGCCACGGCGCAAGCGACCGTGAAAAAGGCAAACAGGTGAAAAAGGATGTCAGCAGCGGACATGGATAATGAAAAGGGGTTGAACGCGAAGGCGGATCAATGGGCGTTACCGGCTTCCTCGGCGGCCTTTTTCTTGTCCCACTTGAAGTGCTGGTCGGGCAACGTGCCGCCCAGCTCGTAGAGACGCTTCTTGTCATTGACCATCTCCTCGCGGGTGTAGCCCGACATGGAGAATTGATTCTGCAACCAGATCGCTTCCTCCGGGCAGACTTCCTGGCACAGGCCGCAGTAGATGCAGCGCAGCATGTCGATTTTGAACTCCTGCGGCGCCTTTTCGACGTGCGCGTCCTCGCTGTCTTCCGGGATCTCGCCCGGGGTGATACGGATCGCCTTTGGCGGGCAGACGAATTCGCACAGCTGGCAGGAGACGCATTTCTCGCGGCCGTGCGGATCTTTGACCAGGGTCGGCACGCCCCGGTAACCGGCCGGAATCTCCGGACGTTGCTCCGGATACTGCAGCGTTTCCTTCGGCGCGAGCAGGTGCTTAAACGTGGTCTTCATCCCGCCCAGAATTTGGGGGATGTAGGTGCGCTCGGCGAAGGAGAGCGGTTTACGATCGACGGTGATTACGGCCATGGCGCGAAAGGGATCAGTCTCAGAGGAGATACCCCGATTGAACACAAAGAGATACCGATGCCCGGCGGGACATTGCGGTCTGAGATTCGGGTGAATTCGTGTTCATTCGTGGTTAAAATATCAGGGCTCAGCGCGTCTCGATGAAGGCGATCGCGAGCGTGTAGAAAATGAGGTTACCGATGGCTAGCGGGAGCAGCTTCTTCCAGCCGAGTGCCATGACCTGGTCGTAGCGGAAACGCGGCAGTGTCCAACGCACCCAGATGAAGACGAAGATGAAAAAGAGCACCTTGCCCAAGAAGATGAGCGCGGCGATCAGGCCGCCCAACGCAACCGGCAAACCGGCGATCAGCGGAGCGAGCGGAACCCACGGCAACGGGTTCCAGCCCCCGAGGAACAACAGCACAAACACCCCCGAACCGATCGTCATGTGAGCGTATTCCGCCACGAAGAAAATCGACCACTTGAACTCGCCGTATTCCGTATGGAAACCACCGACGAGGTCGGCCTCCGACTCCGGCATGTCGAACGGCTGCCGATTCGTTTCCGCAAACAGCGCGACCAGGAAAACGAAGGCCGAAAGCGGCATGATGAAGACATACCACATGCCACCAAGGAAACCCGGCAGACTCTGGGTCTGCACGACGTCGAAGAGGCTCAGCGTGCCGTGTCCGCCCGGAGCGTTTACCCACAGGAACACCGGCAACACCGACAGGGTCATCGACAGCTCATACGAGATGAGCTGGGCCGAAGCGCGCACGCCACCAAGAAACGGATACTTCGAATTCGACGCCCACCCGGCGAGGATGAGCGCATAAACCCCGAGCGAGCCGATGGCGAACACCGCGAGCAGGCCCACGTCGACGTTGGCCAAAATGAGCGGCCTCATCGTCTCCGCCGTCGCATCCCAGTAGGCCCCAAACGGCACCACGGTAATGGTCGTAAGCGCGGGCACCAAGGCCACGAGGGGCGCGAGGTAATAGTAGAACTTGTTCACGTGCCCGGGCAGCACGTCCTCCTTGAAGACGAATTTCGCGCCGTCGGCCATCAAGTGAAACAACCCCAGCTGATCACGCCGATGGCCGCGATGCCTTTGATCGCGGCCTGCAGCCAAATCGGGAGAGAGAAGAAGAAATCAACCATGGGTGGCGGAGGTCAGGGAGCGCGTCACGCGGAGGCGGATTCAGCCGCCGCGGCGGCCGGTTTGAAGTTCAAAGATTCACCTTCCACGAAAGGCAGTCCGGCCCAGGCCGAACCGTCGAGGAGCAAGCCCTGCTTGGACAAGTTGGCGTAAGTGACCGTCGTCAGTTGCGGCACCGCGGCGGCCAAGGCCGGCCACACCGAGACGGCGTCCTCCCCAACGGATTCGGCGCCCACGGCAGTCGTGAGCCGGGAGAGCACCACGAGATCGTCGCTCGCCCCCACGAGGCTGGGCACACACCGGGCGAATTTTTGCAGACGGAACTGCTGGTTCACGAACGAACCGGCCTTTTCAAAGACGGTGAGAGTCGGGAAAACGATTTTGGCCACGCCGCTCGTGACATTGCTGTGCGTGCCGAGATAAATCACTCTCACCTTGGCCAGCTGTTCGGACGTTAAACCGGCTGCGATCAAGTTCTCCCCCACGGAAACCACGGTCTTCACCTGGCCTGCATCGATCGCCGCGCCGAGCTCCGTGAGCTGGGCGGTCGGCAAGGCATCAATCAAACCGGTGAGCAGCGCACCGCGCACGTTCGGGTTGAGATCAGCCGAGATGAGGATGCCATCCCCTGCCCCGGTGCGAGACACCAGGTAAGTCGTCGCTTTCGTGGCGGCGGCGAGGCGTTGCGTGGCGAATTGTTCCTCCACCGAGCTGCGGCCCGAGCCGACGATGGCAACGTGCCCGCCCTTGAGCAGTTCGCCCGCCGCGCTGGTCGCGGCGGCGAAATCGATCGCGTCACCGTTGAGCGTGACCTGCTTGAGGCGATCCGCGGCTTGGACCTGCTTGTAAAGCATGCGACCGCTGTCGGTCATCCATGTGTCGTTCACCCCGTCGTTGCGGCGCGGCGTGATGCGGTAGATGACGCCCTCGCGAGACCAGACGAGCGTGTTGGCGCCGACGCTGGACTCCGTGTCGATGCTCTCGACCTGCTTGAGGAACCAGACGCGCATCTTGAACCGGAAGTCGGTCGAGGTGAGCGCGCCGACCGGACAGATGTCGACGGTGTTGAGTGAGTAGTTGTTGGCCAGTTCCTTACCTGGGAAGCAGGTCAAGGTGGAGTAGCTGCCGCGATCAACGAAGCCGAGCACGTCGTCCTTCGCGATTTCCTTGGAGAATCGGATGCAACGCGAGCAGAGCACGCAGCGTTCGTCGTCGAGCGTGACGAGCGGACCGAGACGGGTGCGCTTCGGCTTCACGTTTTTCTTCTCGATGAAGCGCGAGTAGCCACGGCCGTAGGCGGTCGCCTGTTCCTGGAGGCGGCACTCGCCCGCTTGGTCACAGATGGGGCAATCCAGCGGGTGATTGATGAGGAGGAACTCCATCACGCCTTCGCGGCATTCCTTCACCATCGGCGACTGCGTTTTGATCTGCATGCTGGGCATGCCCATTTCGATGAGGCACATGCGGCAATTGCCCGCCACCGTGAGCTTCGGGTGGTAGCAGTAGTGCGGCACGTCAATGCCAACGAGCTTGGCGGCTTCGATGACGTTGGTGCCCTTCGGCACGGCGACTTCCTGGCCGTCGATGATGACGGTGACGAGGTCGGTTTTGGCAGGCTGGATCATTGCGAAGAGAGAAACAGAGTTAGCCCACTAAACACACGAAGGGCCACGAAAGGGAGGTCGCGGCGATGGAGTCGTTTAGTGTCATTGCGAGTGTTTGGTGGGCAGAAAAATCAGACCAGTTCGAGGGCTTCGGCGGGTTTGGCCTTCTTGGCGTCGGGGGAGGCTTTGAACTCGTCGCCAAACTTCAGCACGAAGCTCTGGGTCGGCCACGAGCAGGCTTCGCCGAAGGCGCAGATCGTTCGGCCGGCGATCTGATCGGCGACGCTCTTGAGCAGTTCGCCGTCCTCGGCTCGCGCGTCGCCGTGCACCATGCGGGACGAAATCTTCTTCATCCAGAGCGAGCCTTCGCGGCACGGCGTGCACTGACCGCAGGACTCGTGCTGGTAGAACGCGTTGATGTTGGCCAAGGCCTCCACCATGTTGACCGTCTCGTCCATCACGATGACGCCGCCGGAGCCGCCCATCGTGCCGCAGGCGGCGAGCGTATCGAAGTCCATCGCGATGTCCTCGACCTGCAGCGTGCGGGACGAACCGTCCTTGTTTTTCAAGGTGAAGGTCTCACCGAAGCGCAGGATCTTGGCGGACGAACCACCGGGAATCACGGCCTTGAACGTGTGGCCGTCGCGCGGGCCGCCGCAGACGTCGTTGAGCAATTGGCCCATCGTGATCTTGCCGGCCTCGAACTCGTAATAACCGGGTTTCTTGACGTGGCCGGAGACGCAGAAAATGCGGGTGCCGGTGTTGTTCGGCGTGCCGATCTTGGCGTATTCCTCGCCACCGATCTTCGTGATGTGACGCACGTGGCAGAGGGTCTCCACGTTGTTCACGATCGTCGGGCACTGGTAGAGACCGAGCACGGCGGGGAAGTAAGGCGGCTTGATGCGCGGATTGGCGCGTTTGCCTTCGAGCGACTCGATCAGACCGGTCTCCTCGCCGCAGATGTAGGCGCCGGCCCCGCGGTGCACGTAGATCTCGCAGGAGTAACCGCTACCAAGAATGTTCTGACCCACAAAGTTCTTGTCGCGGGCCTCTTGGATCGCGCGCTCAAGGATGCGGGCGCCTTCCGGAAATTCGCCACGGATGTAGATGTAGGCCTGCTTCACGTCGTTCGCGAAACAGGAGATCATCGTGCCCTCGATCAGCTGATGCGGATCCTGGTGGATGATGTAGCGATCCTTGAAGGTGCCGGGTTCAGACTCGTCGGCATTAACGACGAGGTAGATCGGTTTGCCACTCTTACGGTCGACCAACGACCACTTCACGCCGCAGGGGAAACCGGCGCCACCGCGTCCGCGCAGGCCGGATTTTTTGACCTCTTCACGCAGGTCTTCGGGCTTCGACGTGACGGCCTTCTTGAGCTGCTCGTAACCGCCGTGCTTCAGGAAGCACTCGATGTCGTTCGTATAACCGGGCTCGTCGATGTGCTCGAAGATGATGCGGGTTTGGGCAGGTGCGGACATGGACGGAAAAGTTAAAATTGAGCGGCGATATTTAGGCGCCTTTGGCAGCCTGGGCTTTGATCTGGTCGCTGAGCGCCTTGGCCTTCGCGGCGTCGACGTTCTCATGCAGCTCTTCGTCGATCATGACGACGGGGGCGGTGCCGCAGGATGCGAGGCACTCGACGAACTCGATGGTCACGTTGCCATCGGGCGAGATCTCGCCGCGGTGGGTGTCGAACTCCTTCTCGAAAGCGGCGCAGGTTTTGTAGCCGCCCATGAGCGCGCAGGAGAGCGTGCGGCAGACTTTGACGTGGCGCCGGCCGATCGGCTGGCGGCGAAACATCGGGTAAAACGTCACCACCTCGTAGACGTTGATCGGCTGCAACTCGAGTTTGGTCGCGATCCACTCGATAGCCTCGTCGGAGATGTGCCCGACGTCCTCTTGGATAAGGTGCAGGAGCGGCAAGGTGCCGCTGCGCTTTTCCGGGTAATGGGTGATGACCTCGTCGATCCGGGTCAGCGTTTCAGGCTTCAAATTCATCGAGTCAGAGAGTCAGGAGGGATGGGCAAAGATCGGATCGATTCTAGCGGTCGCACTCGCCCATCACGAAATCGAGCGATCCGAGGATCGAAACCACGTCGGAGACGAGAGCGTCTTTGCAGACCAAGGGCAGAATCGAGAGATTACAGAACGAGGGGCTGCGGATCTTGAGGCGCCACGGCACGCCGCCGCCCTTGCTCACCACGAAGAAGCCCAGCGTGCCCTTCGGGTTTTCCGCTTCAAAGTAAACTTCGCCGGCCGGCATCTGCGGCCCTTCGGTCACGATCATGAAGTTGTTAATCAACTCCTCCATCGACGACATCACCTTGGCCTTCGGTGGCGCAAAAATCTTCTTCGCGTCCTCGGCGTAGAAAGAACCGCCCGGGAACTTCGCCACCGCCTGACGGATGATGCGCACGGACTGCTTCATCTCCTCGCCGCGGCACATGTAGCGGTCAAAACAGTCGCCCTTGGATCCCACCGGAACGTCGAACTCGTAGTTCTCGTAGCCGCTATAGGGACGCTGCTTGCGCAGATCCAAATCGACGCCTGAGCCCCGCAGATTCGGTCCGGACAGGCCGTAAGCAATGGCGTCTTCCTTGGAAATGATGCCGACATCGACGGTGCGATCCTGGAAGATCTTATTGCGAGTCAACATCTTCAAAATCTCGTCCAAGATCGGAAGAAATTGATCGCAGAATGCGATGACCTTGTCGTTCCAACCTTCGGGCACATCGCGCGCGACGCCGCCGATCCGAGTATAGCTCGTCGTAAAGCGTGCGCCCGTGAGTTCTTCGAAAAGTTTATAAAGCTTCTCGCGCTCGGTGAAGGTGTAGAGGAACACCGACCAAGCCCCGATATCGATGCCGTAGGCGCCGAGGCCCATGAGATGGGCGGAAATGCGGGCCATTTCACACGTGATCACACGGATCGCCTGGCAGCGCTCCGGCACCTCAAGCTTCGCGAGCTTTTCCACGGCGATCGCGTAGGCCACGTTGTTGGCCAGCGGGGCGAGGTAGTCCAACCGGTCCGTGTAGGGCACGAACTGATTATACGTCATGTTCTCGGCGATCTTCTCGTCACCGCGGTGCAGGTAACCGAGCACCGGGTCGCAATGCGTCACGGTCTCGCCGTCGAGTTCAAGCTGGAGTCGCAAGACGCCGTGGGTGGACGGGTGCGACGGTCCCATGGCGAGGGACATTTTCTCGGTTTCAAACTCTTTGGTGGCGGCGCCGGCGGTTTTCGCGGCGTTGTCGGGAAAGGCAAATTCAGTGGCCATGGGTGCGGTCGGTGGCGGAGGAAAGGCGGCGGGCGTGGTGGCGCAGGACGATTATTCAGGTTTCTCGGACTTCTCGTTCCAGCTCTCGTCCTTGGCCCGAGGTTCGGCCTCGGTCATGTTCATTTCCCCCGAGGAGGCGACGAATGGTCCGCCCATCATCGGGGCGGCTTTGACCTTCGCCTTGGTTTCTTCGGCGACTTCGATGTCGGGTAATTCCGTCTCGATGCCGGCCAGCGGGAACTCCTTGCGCAGCGGGTGATAGGGATAGCCCTCCCACATGAGGATACGGCGCAGGTCCGGATGGCCGTCAAACGTGATGCCCATCAAATCCCACGTCTCGCGCTCGTGCCAATCGGCGGCCGGCCAGAGTCCGGTCGTCGTCGGCATGGTCGGCGTGGCGTCGTCGGCGCAATCCGCCGCGAGGCGCACGTAGTTGTGATGGGAGGTGGAAAGCAGATGCCAGATTACCGTGAACCGCGGCGACACCTCCTGCGACCAATCGACCGCCGTAATGTCCACGAGATAGTCATACGCGAACTCATCGCGCAGGTATTTCAGGGCGGCGATGATGTCGGTCGCGGCGATGTTGACGGCCGGATGATCGCCCGTGGGGCGCACCGTTACGGAAGGATACTTGCCCTGCAGGGCGGCAATTACGTCGGCAGTCGCGGTCATCGGCGGTGGGTCGGTCGGTCGGTCAAGTCAGGTCGTTAAAAAAACAACGGGCGGGCTAGGCGGTGAGCGCCTTGGCCGAACTGGTTTTGCGCACCTTCGCCTGTAACTTCATGAGCGCATCCAGCAGGGCCTCGGGACGAGGAGGACAACCGCTCACATAAACGTCGACCGGCACGATGCGGTCCACGCCCTGCAAGGTCGCATAGCTGCGATACATGCCGCCCGAGCTGGCGCAGGCGCCCATGGCGATGACCCACTTGGGCTCGGCCATTTGGTCGTAAATGCGGCGCAGGTGCGGGGCCATCTTATAGGTGACGGTGCCGGCCACGATCATGCAGTCGGATTGCCGCGGTGAGAAACGCATCACCTCGGCACCGAAACGCGCGATATCGAAGCGGCTGGCGGCGGACGCCATGAGCTCGATCGCGCAACACGCGAGGCCCATTGGCATGGGCCACATCGAGTTGGTCCGCACCCAATTGATGACGGCATCGGCCCGGGAGACGATAATATCACCTTCTACCTTGCTGTCGTAATTGAGTTCGGAATTGGGCGATACCATGGCGGAAGGAAATCTGGAAGAGACGGATACGGAGACAGGAAACGATGGAGGGTTACGAACGGCCCAATCCCGTGCAAGATGCTTTTGGTGAAATTGGGGGTGTTAACCCCTTGCATTCGCTGGACTGATCCTAGCCGGAGACGGCCGCCGAGGAGCACAGAATATACCATTGACCACGGGGGCACTGGGCGTTTTTTCTTCGCCTCTTGTCTGGATCACCAGCTCGCTACGGCGGCTGCAGACGGTTCCCTTTCAGGAGAGGTGGCAGAGTGGTCGAATGCGCACGCTTGGAAAGCGTGTATAGGTGCAAACCTATCGGGGGTTCGAATCCCCCCCTCTCCGCCATTTTACGTGTTTTCACGGAGATCGGCTCCGACAAAACCGTCCGAACGCTTGGTCGGAAGAAATCGACGCGCCCCGGAAACGGATTCCGAACGGCGCGCGGACCGCCTCCGGCGCCGTCCCTGCCCCCCTTTTTTTCGGGGAACACCTCCACCGGCAGCTTCGCCCAACGCCGCATGGCAGGCGACATCCCTCCGGGAGCACGCCCTCACGCAGACACCCGTGTCAGGAAATATTCTTATTGATGCATATACCCCAATCGGAATATTAAATCTTACGTGCAACCACTCCGCAGCTACTCGTGCGTCCCCTTTACCATCAAACCCGTTTTCCCGGACCGGGATCGACCCGACCGAATGCGTTCTTTGCTCGGCCGGGCTCTGAACAGGGCGCACCGATACACGGGGGCCCGGCATTCGTCGCATCGGTGAATCCATCAACCAACTCTCCATCATGAATACGATCATTCCCCTCATCAGTTCAGGCACCGAAGGTCCTCTCGGGATCAAACATCTGCCCCGCCTGTGGCTCAAAACACTGCTCGCCGCCGCTGGCCGCCTCCCGGAAGGTTATAAAGACATTCGCCCCGGATTCGATTACTTGGTGCTCGAAGGTCTGAAAATCGAGCCCGATGCGGCCCGGCGGTTCATCAAGGAAAACCGCCCCAGCTACCTCGCCTTCGAAGCGTGGATCTGCGCTCAGCAAGGGGTGGATCTGACCCCCGAAAACATTTCTCGTGTGAATCAAATCGTGACCCGCCGAAAGAAAAGTCGGGCATCACGTTCCGCCATGCTGGCAGAAAACCATCTGCCCGAAGACTCGCCCATCGAAGATTCGATCATGCTCAATAATCTCGACGACTGGCGAAGCCTGCACCGCTCGCTCTTCTAACGGCGCCCAGAAAAGGCGGCGGGAGTCGATCCCAGCCCGGAGACCGCCCCCCCACGGGGGATGCACGTCATACGTTCTGACGCAAAATCATCCGGTCTCGCGGCGCGTTGCCATCGGGTCATGGCGCGGCGGATACAACCCATCTCAACTTATTCGAATGAACTGAACTGGAGGCCATTTTTAAGCGTCACCTTTTTGATTTCCCGGCGTCTTCACCGGTTCATCATGACCAAGCCCTCCTCTCCTGCCCTCCGGCGCAAATCTCGCAGTTGGATTGCCATTGTTATCTTGGCGGTCGCCGTGGCAGGCATCTACCTGATCATTCGGAGCAACCAGCAGCAGCCACCCGTCAGTGGCTTCCGCTTCGGTGGCCCGGGAGGAGGCAACCGCTCCACGCCGGTTAACGCCACCACCGCCCGCCTCGGCTCACTGCCCGTTTATATCCAAGGCTTGGGGACCGTCACGCCACTAAGCACCGCCGTCGTGCGGAGCCGCGCGGAGGGAGAGCTGCTCAAGATCCATTTCAAAGAGGGACAAGCCGTCCAGGCGGGCGACGTGCTCGCCGAGATTGATGCGCGTCCCTACGACGTCGCCCTCCGACAGGCCGAGGGTCAGCTCGCCCGCGATCAGGCTTCGCTCAGCAACGCCCAGCGCAATCTGACTCGCTACGAAGCGGTCCGCGATACCGTCACTCCGCAAGAGCTCGACGCGACCCGCGCCACCTTCGAGGGATTCCAAGCCTCAGTCAAAGTCGACCAGGCCTCGGTCGAGAGCGCCCAGTTGCAACTCAGCTATACCCGAGTCGTCGCCCCGATCAGCGGACGCGTCGGCCTGCAACAGGTCAACCTCGGCAATCTCGTGCGCCCCTCCGATGCCAATGGGCTGGTGATCATCACCCAAGAGCAGCCCATCGCGATCGTCTTCACGATTCCGGAAGATTCGTTGCCCGCCGTCGTGGGCAGTTTGGCGAAGGGACGTAAATTATCCGTCGAGGCCTATGACCGCGGCATGAAAACGCGGCTGGCCACCGGCCAGCTGCTGGCCGTCGACAACCAGATCGATCCGACCACCGGCACGATCAAACTCAAGGCCACTTTCGCCAACGAGGACCAGAGCCTCTTCCCCAATCAGTTCGTCAACATCCGCCTCCTCGTCGAGACGCTGCAAGATGTGGTGCTGATTCCCGCCTCCGCCGTGCAACTCAGCTCGCAGGGAGAAACCGTGTTTGTGGTTAAACCCGATTCCACCTTGGAACGCCGGATCGTCACGGTCGGTCGCTCCGAAGGCGGCGTCTCGGCCGTCACCCAAGGCCTCAACGCCAACGAAACCATCGTGACCGAGGGCCTCGACCGCCTCCGCGAAGGAGGGAAGGTCACCGTGCAAGATCCCCATGCGCCGCCGCCCGCCGCCGATGCGGAGGCCGCCCCGCGTCACAAGGACGGTGCCAAGCGCACATGAACATCTCCCGTCCTTTCATCGAGCGGCCGGTCGCCACGTCGCTCATCATGATCGCCATCACGCTCGCCGGCATCGTCGGCTATCGCGTGCTGCCGATCGCGGCGCTCCCCGAAGTCGATTATCCCACGATCCAGATCACCACCTTATATCCGGGTGCCAGTCCCGAGGTGATGACGTCTTCCGTCACCGCGCCGCTGGAGCGCCAGTTTGGCCAGATGTCCGGTCTGTCGCAGATGGTATCGGTGAGCTCGGGCGGCGCCTCGGTGATCACGCTCCAGTTCGGCCTCGATAAGGAACTCGACGTCGCCGAGCAGGAGGTTCAGGCCGCGATCAACGCCGGCAATAACCAGTTGCCCAACGATCTGCCTTCCCCGCCGATCTACAACAAGGTCAACCCCGCCGACACCCCGATCATGACGATCGGCATCACGTCGGATTCACTGCCCTTGCCCACCGTGCAGGACATGGTGGACACGCGCCTCGCGCAGAAAATCTCCCAGGTCAACGGCGTCGGGCTGGTCTCCATCTCCGGTGGTCAACGGCCCGCCGTGCGCATTCAAGTAAACCCCGCCGCCCTCGCGGCCTACGGCCTGTCGCTCGAGAATGTCCGCAACGCCATCACCGGGTCCAACTCCAGCTCGGCCAAGGGCAGTTTTGACGGGTTGACCCAAGCCTCCAGCATCGACGCCAACGACCAGTTGCGCAGTGCCGAGGAGTATCGCCAAATCATCCTGGCCTACCGCCAAGGCGCCCCGATCCGCCTGGCCGACGTGGCCGCCACGACCGACGGCGCGGAAAACATCTACCTCGCCGCGTGGGCCAATCGCGAGCCCGGCGTCATCCTCAATATCCAACGACAACCAGGCGCCAACGTCATCGAGGTCGTCAACGGCATCAAGGCCCTGCTGCCCCAGTTGAGCGCCTCGCTGCCCAATGCCGTCAACGTCACCATCCTCACCGACCGCACCAACACCATCCGCGCCTCCGTCCACGATGTGCAGATGGAGCTCGTGTTCGCCATCGGGCTGGTCGTCGCGGTCATCTTCGTCTTCCTGCGCAACATCCCCGCGACGATCATCCCGGGCGTCGCCGTGCCGCTCTCGTTGGTCGGCACCTTCGGCGTGATCTATCTGGCCGGGTTCTCGATCAACAACCTGACGCTCATGGCGCTCACCATCGCGACCGGGTTCGTCGTCGACGACGCCATCGTGATGATCGAAAACATCTCACGCTACATCGAGGAGGGCATGGAGCCGCTCGAGGCCGCGCTCAAGGGCTCCGCGCAGATCGGCTTCACCATCATCTCGCTCACCTTTTCGCTCATCGCCGTGCTCATCCCGCTGCTGTTCATGGGCGACATCGTGGGCCGTCTCTTTCGGGAATTCGCGATCACGCTGGCCATCGCCATTCTGATCTCGGCCGTCGTTTCTCTGACGCTCACGCCGATGATGTGCAGCAAACTGCTGCGCCACGTCCCCGAAGAAAGCCAAGGTCGCGTCTATCATGCGGTTGGCCGGTTTTTCGACGGCATGATTGCCGGCTACGCCCGATGCCTCCGCTGGGTGCTCACCCGCCAAGGGCTCACGCTGCTGGTCGCCGTCGGCACGCTCGTCCTGACCGCCGTCCTTTACCTGGTCGTGCCGAAAGGCTTCTTTCCCAACCAGGACACGGGCGTGATCCAAGGGATCACGGAGAGTTCGCAGGACATCTCCTTCGGGGTGATGGCGCAACGTCAGCAGGCGGTCGCCGACGCGCTGCTCCAAGATCCCGACGTCGATAGCCTGTCGTCCTTCATCGGCATCGACGGCTCCAACCCGACGCTCAACACCGGCCGCCTGTCCATCAACCTGAAGCCCTTGGATGAGCGGGATGATCGCGCCCCGGCCATCATCGAACGACTCCTCGCTCGCGCCCGGGAAGTCCCCGGCATCACGCTCTACCTCCAACCCGTCCAGGACATCACCATCGATACCACGGTGAGCCGCACGCAGTATCAGTTCGTGCTGCAATCGGCCCTCCGGTCCGACCTCGACACGTGGGTGCCCAAGCTGATGGACGCCCTCGGCGATCTGCCCGAAATCAAGGAGCTCGCCACCGATCTCCAGAACCAGGGCCGGCAATTCTACGTGGAGATCGACCGCACCATGGCTGGCCGCTACGGCATCACCACGGCCGCCATCGACACCGCGCTCTACAATGCCTTCGGCCAGCGGCAGATCTCGACCATCTTCACGCAATCGAGCCAGTATCGCGTCATCCTCGAGATCGCGCCGGAGTTCCGGAACGGCGCCGCCGCGCTGGACAACTTGTTCCTCAGCGGTGCCGACGGCAAACCCGTGCGCCTCTCGACCGTCGCTCATGTGAGCGAACGCCCCGCGGCCCTCTCCATTTCCCGGCTCTCGCAGTTTCCGGCGGCCCGCATCTCCTTCAACCTCGCCCCCGGCGCCGCGCTCGGCGACGCTGTCTCCGCCATCAAGCGGGTCGAGCAGGAGATCGGCATGCCCCTCTCGATCGAGAGTGCGTTCCAAGGCTCCGCGCAGGCGTTCCAGTCCGCCCTGAACAACCAGCTCTGGCTGCTGCTCGCGGCCATCGCGACCATGTATATCGTGCTCGGCGTGCTCTACGAGAGCTACATCCACCCGGTCACGATCCTTTCGACGCTCCCCTCGGCGGGCATCGGCGCGCTGCTCGCGCTCCTCTTGGCCGGGACGGATCTCAACGTGATCGGCATCATCGGCATCATCCTCCTGATCGGCATCGTAAAGAAGAACGCGATCATGATGATCGACTTCGCCCTCGATGCCGAACGCAACGAAGGTCTGGCACCGCGCGAAGCCATTTACCAAGCCTGCCTGTTGCGCTTCCGCCCGATCCTGATGACCACGATGGCGGCGCTGCTCGGCGCGCTTCCGCTCATGCTGGGCAATGGCATGGGCGCCGAACTGCGCAGCCCCCTCGGCATCACCATGGTCGGCGGTCTCATTGTCAGCCAAGTGCTGACCCTGTTCACGACCCCGGTCATCTACCTCGCCTTTGATCGTCTCTCCCGCCGGTTCCGTCGCACGAAGCCGGCGCCCGCTGTGGCCCTGTCCCATCCGCAGCACCCATGAATACCATCGAAACCTTCGTTCGGCGTCCCGTCGCGACGTGCCTGCTCACCTTGGGCATTGCGTTGGCGGGGATGATCGCGTTCCGCCTGTTGCCGGTCTCACCGCTGCCTCAGGTCGACTACCCGACGATCATGGTCAGCGCGAGTTTGCCCGGCGCCAGCCCCGAGACGATGGCGGCCACCGTGGCAACGCCGCTCGAGCGTGCGCTTGGTCATATCGCCGGCGTCACCGAGATGACCTCGCGCAGTTCGCAGGGCTCGGCTACGGTCATCCTGCAGTTCGATCTCTCCCGCAACATCGACAGCGCGGCGCGCGAAGTCCAAGCCGCGCTCAACGCCGCCCGCAGCATCCTGCCGAGCAGCCTCACCTCGAACCCGTCCTACCGGAAAATCAACCCGGCGGACAGTCCGGTCCTCATCCTCGCCCTGACGTCGAAATACCGTTCGCGCGGCGAGATGTATGACTTCGCCACCACGTTGCTCGCGCAGAAAATCGCCCAGATCAAAGGCGTGGGCGACGTCTCCGTCAACGGCGGCGCCCTCCCCGCGGTGCGCGTTGAGATCAACCCCAGCCAGCTCAACGCCTATGGCATTTCCAGCACAACGGTTCGCAACGCCATCGCGTCCACCAACGCCAATACCGCCAAGGGTTTCGTCGAGGAAGGCCCGATGCGTTGGCAAATCGCCGCCAACGATCAGGCGCTGACCGCGAAAGAATATAAGCCGCTCATCGTGGCCTACCGCAACGGGGCGCCCGTGCATCTCTCCGATATCGCCACGGTGACCGACTCGGTCGAAAACCTCCGCAACTACGCGGTTTTCAACGGCGAGCCGTCCGTCCTGCTCGACATCACCCGCCAGCCGGAGGCCAACATCATCGAGACGGTCGACGCGGTTAAGGCGATGCTCCCGGTGTTGCGCGCTTCGCTCCCGGCCGACGTTGACATGCAGATCTCCTCCGACCGCTCGCTCACCATTCGCTCGTCCCTGCACGAGGTCGAGTTGACGCTCATCATTTCGGTGCTGCTCGTCACGCTCGTCGTCTTCCTGTTCCTGCGCGACGTGCGAGCGACCCTGGTCCCGGCCATCGCCGTGCCCGTCTCGTTGATCGGCACGTTTGTGGTGATGTATTTCGCCGGGTTCAGTCTGAACAATCTGTCGTTGATGGCCCTCACCATCGCGACCGGCTTCGTGGTGGATGACGCCATCGTCGTGATGGAAAACATCACCCGGCACATGGAGAACGGGATGTCCCGCTTCGAGGCCGTTATCCACGGCGCCCGCGAGGTCAGCTTCACCGTCGTTTCGATGAGCCTCTCGCTGATCTCGGTCTTCATCCCGATTTTGCTCATGACCGGCATTGTCGGTCGGCTCTTCCGCGAGTTCGCCGTATCGCTTTCGGTGGCGATCATCATCTCGCTCATCGTCTCGCTGACCACCACGCCGACGATGTGCGCCCGACTCCTGCGGGTCCGTCATCCCGCGCCCGCCCAGGCGGCCCGTCCGCCCGGCTTGATCGCGCGTTTTCTGCGCGGTATCGTTCACGGTTATGAACAGAGCCTCCACTGGGCGCTCGCCCACAAGCCGTTCATGCTCGGCATCCTCATTGCGACCATCGGTCTGAACGGCTACCTCTACGTGATCATCCCGAAGGGTTTCTTCCCGCAGCAGGATACCGGCATGCTCGGCGGTGGCATCCAAGGCGACCAAAGCTCCTCTTTCCTGCTCATGCGGGGCAAGGTGCAACAATTCGAGAAACTCGTCCGCGCCGATCCGGCGGTGGAGACGGTGAGCGCCTCCGCTGATCGCGGCCGTTTCGGCGGAGCCAGCGGTCGTCTCAACGTCTCGCTCAAACCCAAAGCCGAGCGCGACGTCTCCGCCGATCAGGTCATCGCTCGACTGCGCACCAAAGCGGAAAAAATCCCCGGCGCCCGCATGTTCCTCTTCGCCGGCCAAGATATCCGCATCGGCGGACGCCAGAGCCTCGCCCAATATCAATACACACTTCAAGCTGACGACATCTACGAGCTTCGTGACTGGGCAACGAAGATCCGCCTCGCGCTGGCCGCCCTGCCAGAGCTGACCGACATCAATACCGACGCCGAGGAAGGCGCGCCGCAAAACACCCTCGTCTACGATCGCGACGCCCTTTCCCGCTACGGCCTGACCATCGCCCAGGTCAACGCCGCCCTCTACGACTCGTTTGGTCAGCGCCAGGTTTCGACGATGTTTAAGGAGCTCAACCAATACCGGGTCGTGATGGAGGCCGCGCCGCAATTTGCCGAAGGTCCGGAATCGCTCGAACACGTCTACCTCGTGGCCAGCAATGGCTCGCGCGTTCCCCTGTCGTCCGTCGCTCGCTATGAGCCGTCCACCGCCCGACTTTCGGTCAACCACCAAGGGCAATTCGCCGCGACCACGATCTCGTTCAACCTCGCCGAAGGCGTCACGCTCACCCAAGCCTCCGAAGCCATCGAAGCCGCCATGGATGCGATTGGCAAACCCGACGCTATCATCGCCAGCATGCAAGGCACCGCCAAGGTCTACCAGCAAGCGCTCGCCAGCCAACCGCTCCTGATTCTCGCCGCCCTCATCGCCGTCTACATTGTGCTCGGCATCCTTTACGAGAGCTACATCCACCCCATCACGATTCTCTCCACGCTGCCCTCCGCGGGCGTGGGTGCGTTGCTGGCGCTGATGGTGTTCAAAACGGAGTTTTCCATCATCGCCCTCATCGGCGTCCTGCTGCTCGTCGGCATCGTAAAAAAGAACGCGATCATGATGATCGACTTCGCCATCCAGGCGGAGCGCACCCGCGGCCTCTCCGCCGACGCGGCCATCTTCGAGGCGTGCCTCATGCGGTTTCGGCCCATCATGATGACCACCAGCGCGGCCTTGCTCGGTGCCGTTCCGCTCATGATCGGTTTCGGCGAAGGCTCCGAGCTGCGCCAACCGCTCGGCATCACCATCGTAGGCGGTCTCATCTTCAGCCAAGCGCTCACCCTCTACACGACTCCGGTCGTGTATGTCTATTTTGACCGTCTACGCGCATGGGCGGCCCGCCGCCAGGCGCAACGCCACGCCCAGGCGCTTCCCGGCGGAAAGTCCGCCTCCCCGGCGATGTCCTAAAGGCCGGCCCGGATCGACCACCCGCCGCCCACCAGCGAAACCGTTTCGGGCCTTTCTGACGCTTCGGCTAAAGCGCGGCCTGACACGGCGCGGGCTATCGCGCACGGTTCGCCTTTCTCCATCGCCCCCCCCGCCCGTCAGAGCGGGCCAATTAGCTCCGCCATGCCCCCACGTTTTCTCGGTTCTTTCCGTCTGCGCCCTTTCGCCGCCCTCCTCCTCGGCGCACTTCTACCCGCGATCTCGACGCGCTCCCTGGCCGAGGCCCCGACAACGCAGCGGCACTATCTCTCCGGGGTGGGGCCCGACCAAACGGTGCCGTGGGACTTCACCGTCAGCGCCGGTCGACGCGCCGGTGAAACGACCACGATTCGCGTGCCCTCGCAATGGGAACAGGAGGGCTTTGGCACCTACAACTACGGGCAGGAAACCCACAAGAGCGACGAACACGGATATTACGGGACGTCATTCGAAATCCCCGCCGCGTGGAGCGGACAACGCATCCGCCTCGTCTTTGGCGCAGTCATGACCGACGCCACCGTGACGGTGAACGGCGAGCCGGCCGGCCCGACACATCAAGGCGGCTTTACCCAGTTCAGCTACGATATCACTCGCTTGGTGAAACCCGGCCAGACCAACCGACTCGAAGTCGACGTCGCCAAAGTCTCCACCAACGCCGCCACCGAACTTGTCGAACGTGGCGGCGACTATTGGGTTTTCGGCGGCATCTATCGCCCGGTCTGGCTGGAAGCCTCCCCCGCCCACGGCCTCGGCCAAATCGCCATCGACGCGCGGGCCGATGGCGCGCTGACCGTCGACGTGACCCTGAGTGACCTGCATGACCGCCGCAACCGCCCGGACGGCCCCACCTTGGTCTCAGAGTCGTTGGAAGCTCAGGTGTTCGACGCGGAGCACCGCCGCGTCGGCGAACCCTTCAAGGCCTCGATCCCCGCCGGCGGTGGGGGACGCCTGCGCCTGACCCAGCATCTTACCGGCATCCAGCCCTGGACCGCCGAAACACCGCATCTCTATACCGTCGAAGTCACGCGCCGCCGCGGCCCCGAAGCGTTGCACGCGGTCACCACGCGTTTCGGCTTCCGCACCTTTGAGATTCGTCCCGGCGACGGGCTCTACCTGAACGGACAACGCATCCTCCTGAAAGGCGTCAACCGCCATAGCTTCCGCCCCGCGACCGGTCGCGCCCTTAGCCGCGAAGACTGCTACGATGATGTGCGCCTCATCCGCTCGCTCAACATGAACGCCGTGCGCATGTCCCACTACCCGCCCGATCCGGCTTTCCTCGAAGCCTGCGACGAACTCGGTCTCTACGTGCTGGATGAATTGAGTGGTTGGCAACAAGCCCACGACACGCCCAACGGCCGCCTGCTCGTGCGCGAGTTGATCGAACGCGACGTGAACCACCCCAGCATCATCATCTGGGACAATGGCAACGAAGGCGGCTGGAACCGCGACCTCGACGCCGACTTCTCGCTCTACGATCCGCAACAGCGCCCCGTCCTCCACCCGTGGGATCCGTTCGGCGGCGTCGACACCAAGCACTACACCGATTTCGCCGAGCATCAGCGCCGCCTCGACGGGCCCAACCTCGTCATGCCCACCGAAATCCTGCACGCCCTCTACGACGGCGGCGCCGGTGCCGGCCTCGCCGACTACTGGAATGCCATCGTCGCCTCCCCAGTCGGCGCCGGTGCCTTCATCTGGGACCTCGCCGACGAAGGCATCTCCCGTTCCGACCAAGCGGGCCGTATCGATAATTTCAGCACGTTTGCCCCCGACGGCATCGTGGGCCCGAATCACGAAAAGGAAGGCAGCTACTACACGGTCCGGGACCTTTGGTCGCCGATCCAAATGGCCTCACCCCGCCTCGACGAGCGCTTCACCGGTGCGCTCCCCGTGCAAAACCTCTACGACTTCACCTCGCTCGATCAGTGCCACTTCGCGTGGTCGTGGGTTCGGTTTGAAAACGACCAAAGGCAAACGCTCGCCCACGGGAAAATCCCCGGCCCCGTCGTCCCGCCGCATCAACGCGGCACCTTGCAGCTCCCCCTTCCGGATGGCTGGGCGGACTCCGATGCCTTGGAACTCACGGCCTTGGCGCCGAACGGCGAAAACCTATGGACGTGGACGTGGCCCACCCCCGCCCTCGATCGTCGCGTCAGTATCCCTGCTGGCAATACTCCTCAATCCCCCACGACGCCTCGAATCGAAAAATCCCCCGATACCGTGCGCCTGAGCGTCGGCAAAACCACCGCAACCTTTGACGCTGCGACCGGCACTTTGCAGGAACTGCAACACGGCGAAAACGTCTACGCATTGAGCAACGGTCCCCGGCTCACCTTCGCACGCCCCGCCGATGAAAAAACCGTCACCTGGCTGTCGTGGTCCGACGATAACGCGGCGCACGGCATCCACGAGCTGGCCACCCCGCAAGCGGCCAGCCTGATAGAACTCGAAATCGATTCGCCGCGCGACGTGCCCTATCGCAGCGCCCGCATCGAACTCTCCCCGGACGGCGGGCAGTGGCACCCCATTTTCGCCGGTTCCCGCCGCCCTGGCGACGGGGCGCGCTTTGCATTTCCTCCTCAGCCGGTCAAAGCGGTCCGCATCACCAACCTTCGCCAAGCCGACGGATCACCGGCCCGAATTAAGTCGCTAAAAATCGGATACGAACCCGCCCGTTTTCCCGCTTCCGACGCGAGTCACGCCACGATCAGTTCTGGTCGCGATGACCAACTTCGATCAACCTGGATCGAAAGCCGCGGGGCCAACGGCCTTGATCAATTCCGCTGGACGTTATCGGCGGACGGTTCGCTGCGTCTCGACTATCGTTACCACCTCGCGGGCGAATTCCTCTACCACGGCATCACCTTCGATCACCCGGAAACCGCCTTTGAAGCCATGCGTTGGCTCGGCGAGGGACCTTATCGCGTTTGGAAAAATCGCCTGCGCGGAACCTGGCTGGGGTTACACCAAACCAAACGGCAGACGGTCCCCGAAGAGGCGACGCCTTCCTATCCCGAGTTCGAAGGGTTCTTCGCCGGCATCCGTTGGGCGAAACTCGCCACCACAGCCGGCCCGCTGACGCTGCTCCCGGGTTCTCCTTCGACGTATTTGCGGATCGGAACGCCCCTCGTGAATCATCCGCAAACCACCGTGGATTTCCCCGCCGGCAACCTCTCGGTGCTGCACGCGATTCCCGGCATGGGATCGAAATTCAAATCGCCCGCAGTCTCCGGACCGAGCGCCCAGCCCACCGCCGCCTCCGGCACCTACACGGGTTCACTCCTCTTCCGGTTCGAACCCTAGTGGCGGCGCGCGTGCTCAATCCTGCTCGTTTCGACGATGCAATCGGGGAGGATAACCGTCGCTCCTTCGCACCGGAATCGGCACCAGCCGCGGCGCATCCGCGCGGAACCAAACCGCCAGCCGGCTGACCATTATGCGCAGAGGGTGAAAAAGAACGCAGACGAACCGCTGGCTAATCATAGGGGGCATGACCTACCCTATCTAAAACACCCCGAGACGCAACCGATCGCAGCATCCGGCCCCTATCAGACCAAGGCATCATGAAAAAATCCACCATCGAGACCGATAAGTTCCGCGTTTGCCCGGAGACCAAGGTAAACCTCCGGCAGTGGCCGACCAAGGTGAAGCGCGTCTACTCGTCGAAAAAGGACTACCATCATCAACTGGAAAAGCAGGTCGACGCCTTGAGCGATCTGCAGCGGATGCACTACGCGTCAAACAGCCGTCCCCTGCTGTTAATCTTCCAAGCCATGGATGCCGCCGGCAAGGACGGCGCGATCCGCCATGTGATGTCCGGCATCAACCCGCAAGGCTGTCAGGTTTTCAGCTTCAAACAGCCCAGCCATACCGAGCTCCAACACGACTTCCTCTGGCGATCCAACCGCTGCCTTCCCGAGCGTGGACGCATCGGCATATTTAATCGATCCTACTATGAGGAGGTCCTCGTGGTGCGGGTGCATCCCGAACTTTTGCAAGCCCAAGGAATCTCCGCCGACGCCATCGCCGGCCGAGCCATTTGGGAGGAGCGTTTCCGTTCCATTGTCGACCAGGAGGCCCATCTGAGTCGCGGCGGCACGCGCATCGTTAAGTTCTTTCTCCACCTGTCGAAAGACGAACAACGGAAACGCTTCCTCGCGCGCATCGACGAACCGGAAAAGAACTGGAAATTCAGCATGGCCGACGTGCGCGAACGGCAGCGCTGGGACGACTACCAAACCGCCTATGGCGAATGCTTGAGCGCCACCAGTTCCGCCGATTCTCCTTGGTATGTCGTTCCGGCCGACGACAAAAAAAACGCCCGCTTGATCATCTCCGAAATCGTCCGCCGCACCTTCGAAGAACTCGACCTCCGCTACCCTGCGACAAGCGCACAGCGCCGCCAGGAACTGTTGGCCATTCGCAAGGAACTCTAACGCAAAGCCCGGACTACACCGCCCTCAGCGGACGGTTAAGCGGCGCACGAAACGTTCCAGCGACAAACCTTGCGCGAGGATAGAAAAAATCACGATCACGTAGGTCACCGCCAACACGATCTCTCGCTCTCTCCCCGCTGGTAGCGAGAGCGCCAAAGCCACCGAGATGCCGCCGCGCAGCCCGCCCCATGTGAGAATGCGCACCGTGCCCGGCGCAAATTCCTTCCAACGCTTCAACAGCGACACCGGCACCACCACGCTAACCCAGCGCGCCAGCAGGATCGCCCCCACCGCAAGCACACCGGCAAAGAACAGCTGACGGGTAAACGTGAGCACCAGGATTTCCAGCCCGATGAGGACAAACAACAAGGCATTCAACACCTCGTCAATCAGCTCCCAAAACGTATCCAGATTCCTCCGCGTCGTGTCGCTCATCGCGAAACGCCGCCCATGATTGCCGATAAACAATCCCGCCACCACCACCGCGATCGGCCCGCTCACATGAATCGCCGAGGCCAATGCGTAGCCGCCCATGACAAGAGCCAGCGTCAGCAATACCTCCACGCGGTAGTTATCCACGCTTTTGAGCAAGCGGTAAGCGATCCACCCGACCACGAACCCAAACACCGCCCCACCCAACGCTTCCTCGGCAAACAACGTCGCCACGTGCCCGGCTGTGATTGGCTCGCCGGTCAGCACGATTTCGCTGAGCACGATAAAAATCACGACGCCCACCCCGTCGTTGAACAACGATTCCCCGGCGATCTGGATCTCCAGGCTATGCGGCACCTTTGCGTGTTTCAGAATGCCGATCACCGCCACCGGATCGGTCGGCGAGATCAACGCGCCAAACAGGAGACACCACGGATAGCTCAACGCCAGCCCCACCCAACCGAACGCGAAATAGATCAACGTGCCAAAAACGAACATCGACACGACCACCCCCGCCAGGGCCAACGTCGCCACCACCCCGCGTTGTTCGGCGAGATCCGTCAGATCGATGTGCAGCGCGCCGGCGAAGAGCAAAAAGCACAACATCCCCTGCATCAGGGTCTCGTCGAAATCGATCTGTTCGAGCAGGCCCTCCGCTCCATCCACTATCCATGGCGCGAAGTGCCCCGCGCCGATCAATCCCGCCGAGACGATCAGCGCGATCAACATCACACCGATCGTCGCGGGCAGCTTGAAAAACCGGTAGTTCACGTAACTGAACAGCGCGGTCAGCGAGATGAGAAGCGCGACGATTTGAAAGATGGACATGAAGAATGGGCCGGACGCCCTCAGACACGTTACGACAACGCACCGACCGACCGCGAGGCCGTCCTCGCGTTCCCGGGAAACGCTGCGTCCCCCCACGACGCATGCCCCCCGACGACGGCATTCAGAATGAAACGTCCACCGGACTTGTCGCGCGCAGCACCGACTGCTGGCCGGTCTCCCGCTTAAACGCCGCCCGGATTTCTTCGATCGAGTTGCGTTTCTCCAACGTGTCCTCGTGCAGGATGATCAGCACCTTCGAGCGCAGGCGCCCGATACGGTCCCCACCCGCCATACGCCATTGCCCGTAGGCATCCTCGACGGTGAGCCCGTCGGGAAAACGCGGCGTGACCTCCCGGTCGAGAAACGACTGCCAGTCCGCTTCAGACAGGCCGACATCGTCTGCGGCATCCACCAGACCAGTCGCAAAATACAACTCTGTGCGCAACCACTGCCCGGCCGCGGGCCGCTGCGGGTCGCCTGCCATCGTCGCCGCCACCGCCGCCTCCGTGGTTTCCGGGCTGACCCGAGCGCATCCGCTCAACCCGACCAGCACCCCGGCTAACAACCCCGCCTTTTGCCAAATCCTCTCGGTGTTCATCTGCGGTCCTCTGAGGTTAAGTAACCTGCCCGAAACTCACTGCGCCAACTGCTGGTGAAACGTCTGCACGAGACGCCGATGCTCGATCTTCGTGCAAAGATTCATCACGACATCCAGCCCCGCTGACTGAGCACGGGCGGCGGCGACCTCGTTGACCAAACCGAGTTGCAACCACCACGCTTTGGCACCGATACGCACGGCGGCTTCCGCCCAGGCCTCCGCCTCGTCCGCCGGGCGAAACACGTTGACCAAATCCACCGCCCCAGGAATCGCCTCCAGGGAGGGATAGGCCGTTTCGCCCAAAAGTTGAGCCGCCTTCGGGTGCACGGGAATGATGCGGTAGCCGGCCGCCTGCAGATATGCCGCCACATCCGCACTCGGCTTTGCCGGATCCGTCGACAGGCCCACCACGGCGATCGTGCGCGCGCGCTGCAAGATCCGCGCAATCACCGCCGGATCGTCATAAGCGTGGGGAGAACTCGGCGGGGTCATACCGCACGAAATCATACGCAAGGATTGTGCCGGAGCAAACCTCCTCTTCTGCTCGGTGATCATGCCCGCCACGTCGCGCCGCACCGCCGTCTTCACCGAGTCGCTCATCCGCGAGATGTCCCGCGTTGCCCAGCAGCACAACGCCATCAACCTCGCCCAAGGTTTCCCCGACGGCGATCCGCCCCCCGCCCTCGTCGCCGCCGCGCGCGACGCGATGGACGCCGGCCGCCACCAATACGCCGTCACCTGGGGTTCGCCCGAACTGCGCGACGCCCTCGCCGCCAAACTCACGCGCTCCACCGGCACGCCGGTGGACCCGCTGCGCGAGTTGGTCGTCACCTGCGGCGCCACGGAGGCCATGATGGTTTCCATGATGACCGTCTGCGATCCGGGTGATCGGGTCGGCCTGTTCTCCCCATTCTACGAAAACTACGGCGCCGACGCCGTGCTCACCGGCGCGATCCCGGTGCATGTGCCGCTGCATGCGCCGGACTTCCGCTTCGATCCCGCTGAACTGCGCGCCGCCTTCGCGTCGGGGCTCAAAGCGTTTATCCTCTGCAACCCCTCCAATCCCTGCGGACGCGTTTTCACCCGCGCGGAACTCCTCGAGATCGCCGCCCTCGCCGCCGAGTTCGACACGTTCATCATCACCGACGAGGTCTACGAACACATTGTCTTCGATGGCCACGCGCACACTTACTTCGCGACCCTGCCGGGCATGGCGGAGCGCACGCTCTCCTGTTCGTCGTTGTCGAAAACGTTTTCCATTACCGGCTGGCGGCTCGGCTACGTCTGGGCGCCTCCCACCATCATCGCCCAGGCGCGCAAGGTGCACGACTTCCTCACGGTGGGCGCCGCCGCGCCACTCCAGCACGCGGTCGTCACCGCCTTGAATTTCCCGGCCGACTACTACGCGGGCCTGGCCGCGGAATACGCCGCACAACGCGACATTCTGCTCGGCTACCTCGACCGCGCCGGACTCACGTATACCCGCCCCGAGGGGGCCTATTTTGTCCTGGTCGACATCAGCCGCTTCGGCCACGTCAGCGATGTCGGGTTTGCCCATTGGCTGGCGCGGGAAGTCGGCGTTGCCGGCGTGCCCGGATCGAGTTTCTTCCCGTATCCGGAAAACCGATTCATCCGCCTCAACTTCGCCAAGAAGCCCGCCACGCTCCACGCCGCCGGCGAGCGCCTCCTCAAACTTCGCGAGCTTTGAGCACAACCGACAAACGGCCCACCTTGCGCGAGGCGACGCGGTTTTGGTTTAAGCTCGGCTGTATCAGTTTCGGTGGGCCCGCGGGCCAGATCGCCATCATGCAGACCGAGCTGGTCGAGCGCCGGCGGTGGATCGAGTCAGACCGCTTCATGCACGCCTTGAACTTTTGCATGCTGCTCCCCGGCCCCGAAGCGCAGCAGCTCGCGACCTATTGCGGCTGGTTGCTGCATCGCACCTGGGGCGGCATCATCGCGGGCGCTTTGTTCGTGCTGCCCTCCGCCGTCCTGCTTTGGGCCTTGAGCGTGATCTACGTCACCTACGGCGCGGTGCCCCTGATCGCAGGAGTGTTCGAAGGATTGAAACCGGCGGTGCTCGCCATCGTGGTGGCAGCGCTGGTGCGCATGGGCCGAAAAACCCTGCGAACCCGTTTCCTGGGCAGCCTCGCGCTCGGCGCGTTCCTGGGTCTGTTCGTTTTGGGGCTGCCTTTCCCCGTCATCGTTTTCGGCGCAGCACTGCTAGGATGGATCGCGTCCCGCTCTCGTCCGAGTTGGTTGGGCTTGGGATTGGTGCCCAACGGCCACGCCAACGCGCCAACCACTGTGCCTCAGCCGACGTGGGGTCACACCGTCCGGGTGCTCGCCATCGGCATGCCCCTGTGGTTCGCCCCGGTGCTGGCAAGTCTCGTGGTCTTTGGGCCGGGCAATACATTCACGGCCGTCGGCGCCTTCTTCAGCAAGGCGGCGATGGTGACCTTCGGCGGTGCGTATGCGGTGCTGCCCTATGTCGCGCAGCAGGCCGTCGAGCGCTTCGATTGGCTCGCCGCGCCGCAGATGCTCGACGGCCTCGCGTTTGCCGAGACCACCCCCGGACCGCTGGTCATGGTGCTGCAATTCGTCGGATTCATGGCCGGGTGGAATCACTCCGCCGGACTGTCGCCGCTGGCCGGCGCGACCCTGGCCGCCGGGCTCACCACCTGGACCACGTTTGTGCCCTGTTTCCTATGGATCTTCCTCGGCGCGCCCTACATCGAGCGGCTTCGCAGGCACGTGGCGGTCGACGGCGCGTTGCGAGGCGTAACCGGCGCGGTGGTGGGCGTGATGCTCAATCTCGCCGTCTGGTTCGCACTGCCCGTGCTGGGTCTTCAAGGCGGTCCGATCAATGGAATCGCCCTTTTGATTTTGATCACTGCGTTCGTGGTCTTGGTGCGGTTCAAAGCCAATGTGATGCTCGTGATCGCCGGCGCCGCCGGCACCGGCCTCGTCGAAACCTTGCTCCCCTGAGGCGCGACCCCAGCGAACTCACACCCGCCAGCTTTGCAGAATCCGGATGTAATTCGCCCGTTCGTGAGCCACGGGATCCGGGCAGCGGCGGAGGTTCAACGCGCCACGCAGGCTCTCCACGCTGTCGTAGCCTTTTTCTTCCATCCAGGCCTTGAGGCCGTCCAACAACACGGTCATATGCGCCGGCCCGTGGCGCAAGAGGGCCGACACCACTTGCACGCTGTGCGCGCCGGCCAGCAGACTCTTGACCACATCCGACGCTGTAGCCACTCCACCGCTACACGCCAATGCTCCGGAAAACGTTGGCGAAAGAAGAGCGAGCCAGCGCAGACGCAGCAGCAGCTCGCCGGAATCCGAAAGACGCAGCGTCGGTGAGACCTCCATCTCATCGAGATCAAAGTTGGGCTGATAGAACCGATTGAAGAGGACCAGCCCGCTCGCGCCATGCTCGCGCAGGGCGGACCCAAAGTGCGCCAACGCCGTATGAAACGGCGAAAGTTTCACCGCGACGGGAATCTGCACCGCCGCCGTGACCGTGTGAACGATTCTCAACATGTTGGCCTCCACCTCGTCGCCGGGTCGGGCGGGATCAGCGGCCAGTTGATAGAGGTTCAATTCGATGGCAGCCGCCCCGGCATCCTCCAATTGCTGCGCGAAATTCACCCAAGAATCCAGATGGACGCCATTCAAGGAGCCGATCACCGGAATATCGACGACGCGCGTGAGCTGACGCAGGCGGGTGACGTATTGCTCGGTGCCCAACTGATAATCCGCGTATTCAGGAAAGTAGGACCTCGCCTCCCCAGAGCTCTCCGATCCGGCCTCCAGGTGCGTCACGAGCGCGCGGGCCTCCGCCTCCACCTGCTCCTCGAACAACGAGTGCATCACGATCGCGGCGGCCCCCGCAGCTTCGAGCTCGCGGCACGCCGTGAGATTGTCACAAAACGGCGATGCTCCCACCACGAGGGGATTTTTGAGCGTCAGGCCAAGGTAGTTCGTCGTGAGATTCATGGCTGAAGAAAAGAGACGGGTTTATCAGGTCCAGGCGTAGCCCCAGCCCCAGCCGGCGACTTGGACGAATCGCTCCGCCCCATGCCGCGCAGCAGGGTTTGTTCGCGCTTGATGCGGGATCGGGCTTGAGCAGTGAGCACCTTCGCCCGGTCCGCCGCGGTGCGGCGCAGGATGTCAAAACGTGCCTCTCCCGCCATGAATTGGGCGACGTCGGTTTTGGGCGGGAGCGAATCCATTTTGACAGTAACAGGTCCGTCGGCGTCGGCCCGGGGATCATGCCGAAACAACGGCCAGTAGCCCGAATCGACCGCGAGTTTTGACTGATGCAAACTGAGATGCAGCGGATAGCCGTGCGCGATGCACGGACTGTAGGCGATGATCAGGGCCGGCCCGGGCCACGCCTCGGCCTCGCGCATCGCCTGCACCGTCTGGCTGTCTTTCGCCCCGAGTGCGACCCGTGCGACGTAGACGTGACCGTATTGCATGGCCATCAACGCGAGATCCTTTTTCGGCACGCCTTTGCCGCCGGCGGCGAACTTTGCCACGGCCGCCATCGGCGTCGCCTTCGACGCCTGACCACCCGTGTTCGAGTAAACCTCGGTGTCGAGCACGAGCACCTTCACGTTCAAACCCGACGCCAGCACGTGATCGAGGCCGCCGTAGCCGATGTCGTAAGCCCAGCCGTCCCCGCCCACAATCCACACCGTCTTCGCCACCAAGTAGTCCGCGAACGCCGCGAGCCGCTGCGCCTCGGGACGATCCATGGCCGACAACTTCTGGCGCAGATGCGCAACCCGCGAGCGTTGATCAGCCACGCCGATCTCCGTCGTCAGATCCGGTTGCAATAAATCCTGCACAAATCCCTCGCCTAACTGCGGCGCCAAACCGCGCACGAGATCCGCCGCCGCCGCCGCGTGCCGATCCACCGCCAGTCGCAGCCCGAGTCCGAACTCCGCATTGTCCTCGAACAGTGAATTCGCCCAGGCCGGTCCGCGCCCTTCCGCGTTTTTGGTGTAAGGGGTCGTCGGCAGGTTCCCGCCGTAAATCGACGAACAACCCGTGGCGTTGGCGATCACGAGTCGGTCGCCAAAGAGCTGCGTGAGCAATTTGAGATAAGGCGTCTCGCCACAGCCCGCACAAGCCCCCGAGAACTCAAACAATGGCCGCATGAACTGACTTCCCTTGACGTCCATCGAGAGGCTCGTGCGTGCCGGATCCGGCAGATTGAGGAAGAATTCCCAACGCGGACGCTCCGCCTCCAACCGAGGCGCAAGATCGACGAGCCCAAGCGCCTTGTGGCTGGGATTACTCTTATCCTTTGCCGGACAGACCTGCACGCACAACGAACACCCCGTGCAGTCTTCCGGCGCGACCTGGAGGGTGTAACGCTTATCCGGCTGTTCTCGCGAACGGAAGGGCACCGAACAAAATCCTTCGGGCGCCGCTTCCAGGCGCCCCGGCGCATAAAATTTCGCCCGGATCGCCGCATGCGGACACACCAAGACACACTTGTTACACTGGATGCAGATCGACGCATCCCATTCCGGAATCTGCAGCGCGATGCCCCGCTTCTCGTGCTGGCTCGTGCCGGTGGGCCAGCAGCCATTATCCGGCAACGCGCTCACCGGCAACGCGTCGCCCTCGCCCGCCAGCATCCGCATCGTGACCTGTTCGACGAAAGCCGGCACCCCCTTTGCAGGACGCCCGTCGCCCGCTCTCGCCACCGCCGGGGAGGCCGCAGCGAGGTCGATCGTATCCGGAATCTCGATGCGATCGAGCGCGGCCAAGGCGCCGTCGACCGCCGCGAAATTCATCCGGACCACCCCGTCGCCCTTCTTGCTGTAAGTGTGGTGGATCGCGCCCTTGATCGCGGCGATCGCCTCGTCGCGCGGCAACACGCCGGACAGCGCAAAAAAACACGTCTGTAAAATGGTGTTGGTGCGCCGTCCCATGCCGACTTCGGCCGCGACGCGGTTGGCATCGATCACGTAGAGTTTGAGCCCCTTCGCGATCAACGCGGCTTGCCACGCCCGCGGCAAACGCGCCCAAGTCCCCGCCGCCCCGTGCGGTGATTCCAACAACACCGTCGCTCCGTCCCGCGCATAACCCAGCACGTCCGTTTTGCCGACAAACGAGAACTGGCTGCACGCCACAAACCCCGCCTTGCGCACCAGATATGGTGCCCGAATCGGCCGCGGTCCAAACCGTAGGTGCGACACCGTCATCGAGCCGGACTTCTTCGAGTCGTAGACGAAATACCCCTGGGCAAAAAACGGGGTTTCTTCGCCGATGATTTTGATCGAGTTCTTGTTGGCACCGACCGTTCCATCCGCGCCCAGGCCGATGAACACACAGCGACGCACGTCATCCGCCTCGAGCTCGAACGTTTCATCCCAACTCAATGATGAGCCCGTCACATCATCGTTGATCCCGATGGTAAAACGGTCACGCGGTTCGTTGGCCTCCAGATGCTCGAACACCGCACGGGCCATGCCTGGCGTGAACTCCTTCGAGCCCAGCCCGTAACGCCCACCGACGACGCGGGCCGATCCCGCCAGAGGCGACCTTCCCTGCGCCAGCGCCCCGAGCACCGCCAAGTAAAGGGGTTCGCCCAACGAGCCTGGCTCTTTGGTGCGATCCAAAACCGCCACCGCCTCGGTCGTCTTGGGCAATGCGGACAAGAAGGCCGCCAAATCGAACGGTTGAAACAACCTGACCGCCACAACGCCGACTCTTTCGCCCCGATCAGCCAACCAGTCTGCCGTGGTCGCAAGCGTTTCGACGCCTGATCCCATCGCGACGACGACCCGCTCCGCCTCCGGGTGCCCGTAGTAGTCGAAGATCCGATACTGTCGACCGGTGTTCGTCGCGAGTCGGTCCATCGCCGCCTGGACAATGCCCGGCAGCGCATCGTAGCGTGGGTTTACCGACTCACGGCCTTGGAAATACACATCGGGATTCTGAGCCGTGCCCCGCAAGGTTGGCCGGTCGGGCGTAAGGGCCCGGCTCCGAAAATCGGCGATGGACGATTCTTCGATCACCGCTCGCAGCGTGGCGTCCTCCAACGGGACGATTTTGCTGATTTCGTGCGAGGTGCGAAACCCGTCGAAGAAGTGGATGAAGGGCAGTCGGGCTTCCAGTGAGGCGGCGTGCGCAATCAAGGCCAGGTCCGACGCTTCCTGCACTCCATTCGACGCCAACAACGCGCACCCTGTCGCACGGCAGGCCATGACGTCGCTGTGATCTCCGAAGATCGAGAGCCCCTGCGCCGCGAGGGCGCGTGCGCTCACATGCAAGGTCAGCGGCAACAACTCGCCGGCGATCTTGTAGAGATTGGGCACCATCAGCAGGAGCCCCTGCGACGCGGTGAAGGTCGTCGTCAGGGAACCGCCGAGGAGACTGCCGTGCACTGCTCCCGCCACTCCGCCTTCGGACTGCATTTGCACCACGCGCGGCACCTCTCCCCACAGGTTTTTCCGTCCGCGCGCCGACCACTCGTCACACGACTCGGCCATGGCCGACGATGGCGTGATCGGATAGATCGCGATGACTTCGTTGAGTCGGTAGGCGACGGAAGCGACCGCCTCATTGGCATCGCACGTGACGAAGCCGGCGGCGTTGGGCGGGGTGGCAACAGGAGGGGGCATGACAGCAGCGGTTG
>CAXBDS010000026.1:0-38897 GCA_963974355.1 uncultured Opitutaceae bacterium | reverse complement strand
GGCCGCGCCGGAGGCGCTGAAACGAAGCACGTCATTGACCGTCTTCAGGCCGAGATCGCTGATGAATTCTTCGCTCATCACCGAGATGGCCATGGGCACGTCTTGGATTTCGGCGCCGATGCGCGTGGCGGTCACGGCGTTGGTTTTCAGGTAGCCGTAGTCTTTCTCGGTTGAGACCTCGAAGGCGCTGAGTGTTTGCACGCCCTCGTCGGTCGCCAAGGACGAACGGGTCGTGACGGAGCTCGACGAGGAGGTCGACGGGCTCGAAGTGGGGGCGGCCGGGGCCGTCGTGTTGGCCGGGGCGGCGGGGGATTGGCCTTGGGCAGCAGCGAGCTGTTTGCGCAGGGCGGCATTTTCTTCCTGTAAACGACGCAGGGCGTCGGAGTCGGCGGATTGTCCGGTGGCAGCCGAAGTGGCTACCAGTGCGGCCAAACCACACGCAAGCAGAGCCTTGCCGCGCGAGCGGTCACGGACTCTGGAGGGGGTGTTCGTTAGCATGGGGCTAGTTTGTATTGTTTTTATGATACTCGGTCACCAAAGGGGGCGGCCGGGTAAATTCTTTAGAGGCGTCGGCCGTGAGGGGTCACGGGCCGGGCCCAGAGTGGGTGAACCCGACAACCGGCCGACAGCACCGAAGCGCGCGGCAGAGATTGGTTGTTAGGTTCACCCACGATAAGGTCCCTGATTTTAGGCGTTCAGCGCCGCGCGATTAGAACTCGAGCGTGGCGGACGCGGTGAAGAGCCGGCCTTCGAGGATGCGGTAGAGCTTGCTGCCGTCCGGGTTGGCGTAGAACGGCACGAGTTCGTCGTGGTTGCCGACATCCTTGACGTTGACCTGGAAGGTGAACTTCCGGTCGCGGCCGAGGTTCCATTCCGAACGGGCAAACAGATCGAAGAAGGTCTGCGAAGGGCCGTAGAACGGTTTGTTCGGGTCGAGACCGTAGTTGCCGAGCTCGTTTTGCGAGACACCGAAGCCGATGCCGACCTCGTCTTCCCAGCGAACGCCACCACCGATGGTGAAGTTGCCCATGAAGTCGGGGATGAAACCCGTGCCACGACCGAAGTTGTAGCTGGTGTTGAAGTTGACGCGCCACTCACGCTGTTCGATGGACGGGATGCCATCCTGCGTTTTGGCTTGAGCCACTTGGTTGACGATGTCGTTGGTCGCCTTCTCCGCGAGGGTCACGGTGCCGAGGTCGTCGACATAGTAGTTTTTGGCGAAGTCCGTGTTCACCCAGGTCGGGATCACGAAGTCGTTCACATACTGCGTGAGCACCGGGTAGGTGTTGGAGGTAACCGTCTTTTGGTGGCCTACGCCGACGATCATCGTCCACTTGTCCGTGGGATTGTAGGCGATCTCGAACTCGCTGCCTTCACTGGTGAAGTCTTGCGTGCCGGTATCGTTGGAGTCGCGATTGGTCGTCGCTTCCGCGTTGGCCAGATCAGGCGAGAAACCCATCAGGTCCCGCACGCCTTGCGGCGGGAAGGCGGCCTCGACGTCCGCGGCGGTAAAGCCCTGGGCGACGTTGGCGGGATTATCGAGCTCACGCGCCAGGCCGAGGAGGATGCCTTCGGAGTTGCTGACGCCGCCCGCATCAAACGAATTGTTCAGAATACCGGTCTCATACCAGTTCAAGCGGGCAACAAGCTTGCCGTCGAAGGTGGAGATGATGATGCCCTGTTCCTCGGTGGAGCCGGTGACGGGATCAACGGTCTCGTTGAAGATGTTCCGACGGCTGCCGGAAGGACGGAAGTTGTCGGCCTTGGTCTTGTAGATCGACAGCTGCGTGCCCCACGGGAGGTGGTCGTTGATGAAGTCCGGGGAGTGGAGATTGATGCTCCAGGACTTGGTTTCTTCATCGGCGTCTTCGTTGAGGTCCTTGGACGGGCCGGCGATGTAGGCGGGATCGAAGACATTTTCGGCACCGGGATGAATGCTCGAACCGGGGGCGCCCACGGAGGAGGAACCCACCTTGTCGCGACGCCACGTGCCGGTGAGCACGATGTGGTTGTCCCACAGGTAGTGCTGACCCACGACGACTTGCGACTCGATCTTCTGGCGGCTCTTGCCGGCGTAGAAGGAGGACGGGAAGTTGTCGTTGTCTTCGAGGGTGTAGGTCTGCGCGTCGAACGTGGTGAACTTGTTGTTGGCGCTGTCCCAGCCGGTGAAGGTGCCGGTGCCCGGCGGGCGGGTGCGTTGGTCGCCGTACGTCACGCCGCCGATGTTGGCGCCGGCGAGATCGGCCAGGGAGTTGGCCGCGAGGAAGTTCGTGCCGGCCGCGAAGGGCAGGGCGAACTGCATGCCAGTGCGGAACGAAGCGGCGTTGAGCGCCGAGATGTCTCCGCCCGCGAGGGCGTTGGCGGTGGCCACAGCGTTGATCTGGTCGCGGCTGTAGGACTCGCTGGCGTAGAGGTTACGCTCTTGCACGACGCCGGTGAGTTTCAAGCGACCGAGGATCTTCGAGACGAGGTTGTCCTCCATGAAGTCATTGGCGCGAACTTCGCCGAAGACGGTGCCCCGCCACGAATCACGATTCGTCACGATGTTGTTGCCGCCCGAGAGACCGCCCATGACGGGTTGGCCGAAGTTCGGGTTCTCGACGTATTGACCGGTGGGCGAACCGTCGACCGTGGCGATCAGGTAGCGGTTGGGATCGATGTAGATCGTGCGCTGGTATTGCCCCTGGAGGGAATTGTAGCCGCTCGATTTCATGTCCTGGTCGTAGTAGGCGATTTCCACGCCGAGACGACCGTCGAGCCAGTTGCCTTCGAGGGAGGCTTGGAAGATGTCCCAATCGGCATACTGTTTCGAGGAGCCTCCGGAGAACAGGTTCTCACGATAGTCGAAGATGCTGCGATCCGTGATCTGCGAGCTGACGTTGCCGCTGTTGAAGAAGCCGGCGGTGCCTTCGGCGACTTGGGTGCCATCGGCGCGATACCCACCTGTGCGGCGGATGATCTCCGTGGTGGTGAACGGCTGAATCATCATCATCTCCGTGACACCGGCGATGGGTGTCGGGGCGCCGCGACCGCCGCGCACGAAGGTCGTGCCGCCGAAGGTCGGGTTCGGGTTGTTCGGATCCTGGTAAAACGTCGCGTAGCCGCTGGAAATACCCGAGATGGCGGTGGTGACGAACTGGCTGTTCGGTTTGCCGGGGACAAACGTGCCGGTGCCCCGGAAGAGGGCGGCGGCGGCCGAGGGGCTGTCCACGGTGGGCTTGCCCATCTGAATCCACGGCGTGATGCCGTCATTCGGCGGGATGTAGTCGGGGCGGGAGGAGTTCCGCTCCCCGTTTTCGTAGCTCCCGTGGATCTTGATGTTTTCGGTGATCTTGAAGAGGGCCGAGACATACTGACGGTTGTCGTCGGCATAGGCCTGCTTCTGCTCGTATTTCTTGCGGTCAGCGAGACCGGCGACGGCGATGGCGAGACGGTCCTTCAGGACCGTGTTGTAACGCATCGAGTAGCGTTGGGTGCCGTATTGATCCGTCTCGAAACGGATACGGCCGCGGTCGCGCAGGAAGTTGGCGCGGGTGGTGGTGGCGTTGACGATGCCGCCGGGGCTGCCGAGACCGAACAGCGCGGAGTTGGCGCCCCGTTGGATGTCGATACGATCCGTGTTGAACGTGTCGAACGGAACGTCGGTGATGAAGTAGTCGCGCGTGAGATCGGCAGAGGCCAGACCGCGGACGCGGGTGATGCCGCCCTGCTGATTGTCGCGCTGCGACTCGGGCACCGGGCTGCCCGAAGCGCTGCCGGTGAAGTTGCCGCCGAGACCACCGACTTCGGTGTTGGGCGTGAGGATAAGCACATCCTCGAGGTTGGTCGAGCCGGTGTCGCGGAGGAACTCCTCGTTGACGATGGAAATCGAGGCGCCAATGTCCCGCAGATCGGTGCGCACGCGGGTGCCGCCGAGAGTGGCGGTAGCGCGGTAGCCCACATCTTGGTCGCCGGACACTTCGAACGGCGATAGTTCAATGATAGGTTCTTGCTCTTGCTCAACCGTCGACTGGGCGAAGAGAGGTGATGAAATGGCCAATGGCAGGAGGAGCCATGGCCTGACGGTATACTTACTCATGGGAGGTCTGTTTGTGTTTGTTGGTGAGCCGGGCGATTAGGAGTTCCCGGCTGGTTGTGGGTATTGGGGCACTAAAAAATTGAAGGCTGATCGTCGCGCGGCGTGGCGGGGCGGATCAGGGTAGGGGAAACGCTGATACCGACGCGGGCATGGTCGGTGGTGTGGTCGATCTTCCACACGAGGTGGTCGATCACTTTGCGCACGAGCGTGGAGAGGTTGACGTCGATCGCCGCGGGGCAGTGGTCGAGGTTGTGGTAGATGACCGGGTTGAAATTGCCGAGGACTGCGTCGAAATCGCGTCCGGCGATGAGGCCGGCTTCGCGCATGGTGCGGAAAAATGCGCCGCAGAAATGATCCACCGGCAGGTAGAGCCCGGTCGGTCGGGGCGAGGCGGATACGATCCGATCCACCAGAAGGTCGGTCTCGCCGTGGAGCGGGGCGATCTCGAGGTAGCTGATACCGGGTTTGGCGGGCCCGAGAATCTCGTGAACCGCAAGGCCGATTTCACGGGCGCGATCGTAGAAGGCGCGAACGCGCCGTCCGATCGCGCTATAGTCGGGGTCAACCGTGACCGCGGCCACATTACGATGGCCGCAATCCTTCAGGTAGTCGGCGGCGATGCGGCCGTTTTCCTCATTGTTGGGTTCAACGTAGTCACCGACGTAGTCGGCCGAGCGGCGCGTCATGAACCACACGTGAGGCGTCTCCCGGAGCTTGGCCAAAATGGCCGGTGAGGGCTCCATGCCTTGGATCACCAAGCCGTCCAATCGTTCGCTCGCGATGCCGCGAGGCAACTCATCCGGGGAATTTGTAAAGAGCACGCGCAGGTCGACCCGATAGCGGGGGTCGATCGATTGGGCGTGGAGCAACTGGTCCTGGAACCAGTTCAAGCTGGGATTGTCGGCCCGTGCGCCCACGAACCATACGCCGATGCGACGCATGTCCGGCCGCCGGCTTTTCGGTCCGCGGCGGCGATTGAGAGGCGCCGGCACGTAGTTGTTCTGCTGCATCACCGCCTGAATGCGCGCCAAGCTGGCCGGAGCGACGATGCTCGGCTGGTTGATGGCCCGCGACACGGTCGCGGGCGATACCTTTGCCTTACGGGCAATTTCTGTAATCAGCATGATTGGGGGACGCTAGGGGTAGCAGAAATTTCGCTGAAAATTTCAGTCTTTGGGATGAAAAAGAAACCTAGGCGCGTCAAGCGTGTTTCATCCGAATAATTTTGGCATCGGTCCCGTTAAGCCTAGGGTCGATCCCTCAGCGGCCTTTTTTAAGTTCCGCTAAGAGCACCGACACGAGCGCCTAATGCGGGAGTCTGTCGCAGTAATTTCCGAAGGTGGGCCCCAGTGGCTCAACGAAGCGCGATGAGCGCTCGGGTAGAATGGTCACATGGCAGAACCCCTTTCTGAATATCCATGGATTTTGATGAAAAAACATGAAAACATCGTTGAAAACTTCGCGTTGATGTTTTCGGTTCGCGTCGCTGGTTTGTTGCCCAACGCGGTCAGCAGACGGACCCTCCTCCATGTCATATTACCCCTTTGTTCAACGATCCGCGTGGATATGGTCGAGTGAGGCCACCCATGCGGTGCCGGCTCCCTCTGCGGCTTCGCCCTCTCACTATCAGGTAAGGCGGTTTCGTCGCACGTTTGACCTCCCGGCGGGAGCGAGCCTGAAGGTCCACGTCACGGGCGATAGCCGCTACCTCTTTTATTGTAACGGTGCGGTCGTCCAGCGCGGGCCGGCGAAGGGCGATGTGAATCACCACTTCTATGAATCGTGCGATTTAACGCCGTGGCTGCGTCCCGGGCGCAACGTGATCGCGGCGCTCGTGCTCGATATGTCGCGGGTGGCGCACCGACCGCATTTCCTCGGTGCGCCCTGTTCCGTGATGACTTATGCGGGCGGGTTTTTGCTGGAAGGCGAAATCGTTGCCAGCGCGGGTGCGGCGGCGGGCGAACGGCTGGATACCGGTCTGCCCGGGTGGCGCGTGGCGGTGGATCGCGCCCACCGGTTTCAGAACGATGACACGCGTTTCGAGGGTTACTTGGGTTACTTCGAACACCGGGTTGATAGCGAGTTGCCGGCCGGGTGGACTGAACCTGACTTCGACGATTCGGGCTGGGCCGAGGCGACCACCTTGTATGCGGCCGAGCGTTACGAGAACCGGCGCGACCCAACCAGTCCCTACGGATTGGTGCCGCGGATTATTCCTTCATTGGAGGAGGGGCCGACCGCGGGATTTGCCGACGCGTTTGTTCCCGGTGGCGCCCCGCCCGAGGGCGATTGGACTCAACTGTCGCAGGGGCGCGTGGCCGTCACCATTCCGGCGCACGCCACATGGCGGGTGATTTTGGACGTGGGCGAAATCACGACGGCCTACCCCTCGCTCACCCTCCGCGACGCGGCCGGCGCAAAGGTCCGCATCACTTACGCGGAGGCGCTCCGTTTGCCCTGGGACACGGCGGGCGCGAGCCTGCTGGGCCAGCGACAGTCGTTGGCCAACCTGGCCTCTCATTTTGCCGATGAAAGCACGGGCTGGACGTTCGACCGCCGAGGCAAAATCTCCGGTTGGAGTGACGTCTGGGAACCGGCCTCGGTCTCCGGCGACACGACCTTTGAGCCGCTGCATTGGCGGGCGTTTCGCTACGTGGGCATCGAAATCAGCACCGGTGAAAACGCGATAGAGTTGGTCGGCTTGAGCCAGCGCTTTGCCGCTTACCCTTACGAGACGACGGCGGCCTTTTCGAGTGACGACGCGCAACTCGACAAGATCTTCAAGGCCGGCGTGCGCACGATGCGCTTGTGCTCGCACGAGACCTTCGAGGACTGCCCGCACTACGAGCAGATGCAGTATGCCGGCGACACCATGATCACCTCGAAACTTGGCATGCTGACGAGCGGTGATTCCCGGCTGACCAAACAGGCGGTGTTGCATTTCGATTGGTCCCGGCTCTCCGAAGGGCTGACGCAGGCGCGCTACCCGTCCCGGCTGGTGCAAAACATCCCGTCGTGGTCGTTGCACTGGATTACGTGCGTGCGCGATCTCGTGATGTGTGCGGGCGATCTGGATACGGCTCGGGCGGTGTGGCCCGGGATTGGCAGCGTGTTGGCGTGGTTCCGCCGGCATACGGACGCCGACGGCCTGCCGGAGAAGCTGCCGTTTTGGAATATCACCGACTGGTGCCCGTGGTGGCCCCGCGGGGTGGTGCCGGGCGCGGATACCGGCCCGGTCGCCATCATTTCAGCGCAATACATCACGGCCCTCGACGAGGCGGCCGAGATCGCGCGCTGGTTGGGCGAATCGAAGGAGTCCGTCGCGCTGCAGGCCGAGGCCGACCGGCTGCGCCCGATCCTGCACCAGCGATTTTGGTCGGAAGAGCAGGGGCTTTATTTTGACCGGCCGGGCGGTCCCGAAGTCAGCCAATACGGCAACGCCTGGGCCGTGGCCTGCGGAGCGGCCACGCCCGAGGCGAAGGCGCGGCTCATGGCGCGTTTCCCGACCGACGAAACCTTGGCGCCGGGCTCCTTCTTCTGTTGGCACATTGCGTTTCGGGCGCTGCGCGCCTGCGGTCAGTATGATCGCATGCCGGAGTTTCTCGGTCCGTGGCATGAATCGATCGCCGCAGGACTGGACACATTCGTCGAGGAGAACAGCTACTGGCGTTCGCTTTGCCACGCCTGGAGCGCGCACCCCGTGTTGGAGTTGCTCCAAGGCGTGCTCGGCGTCACGCCGGAGGCGCCCGGTTTTGCGAAGATTCGGGTCGCCCCGCAACGGTGCGGGCTCGGTCGCGCCGAAGGCCGCGTCTGCACCCCGCGGGGCGCGGTGGAAGTCTCGTGGCGTGAGGAAGGCGACCGCATGATCGTATCTGGTCATGGGCCAGTGGATACGCCGCTGACGCTGGTCGGCCTCGACGGCAGCGAGCATGCGTTCTCCGGCGGCGCGTTCTCGGCGACATTCAAGCTTTAAGCGCTTTCTTATGACCCCACCCCTGATGCTCGAAGACGTGGGCCCCGGCACCGTTGCCGTGGCCACGACGGATGGCGTGCCGTTGTTTCACTACGTCTTCGCCCCGCAGACGCCGACCAACGAATCGCCGCGCCCCTACATCCATCCGCTGCACGCGCCGACCGGCGAGGTGCTCACCAACTTCCGGCCCAACGATCATCCCTGGCATCACGCACTGAGCCTGACGATTACGCGGGTAGGGGACGTTAACTTCTGGGGTGGCCCTTCTCACCGGGCGGCGGACGGCTACGCGTGGCGCGAGGACCAGGGCGTGCAGGTGCACCGCCATTGGGATCGACGGGAGCCCGGGTATCTCCAGCACGCGGTGGACTGGTGTAACCCTCGCACGGGAGAGTCGCTCCTGCACGAGCGCCGCACGCTCGAAATCGCCCGGCCGGCCGACACCAGCTGGAGCCTGCGCTGGCACAGTGAGTTGCTCAATGTCGCCGGTCACGAATTGGTGCTCGGCAACTACCACGCCTCCAGCGGGCTCGCGGGCTCGCACTATACCGGACTGCAGTTTCGTGGCACGCGCGATCTGTTGGATGAACACGGCGATCCGACTGTCGGCGTGCGCTCGAGCGAGGGGGCGGAAACCATCGCCGGCATTCACGGGGAGCCAGCTGACTGGATTGAATGGGACACGCAGCACGACAGCACGTTGCGGCGCACCCGCATTCGCTTCGAATCATTGCATGGGGAGATCCCTTGGTTTGTGCGTCGCGACTATCCCATGGCTGCATTTACTTTTCACAAGGACGAGGTTCGCCGGCTCCCGGCGGGCCATCCCTTGGAGTTGGACCACCGCCTGACCTTCACCCGCTTATGAATCTCGATCGAAAAACTTTTCTACGCGGCCTCGGAGTAGGGGCGCTCGGTTTGATGTCGCGTCCGATGTTTGGGGCGGCGGCGGGGCGACCGGCGCTGCCGAGCGTCGACAACGCGACGTTTTGGAGCGTGGTGCGCGCCAACTATCGTTTCGCCGAAGGGCTGCGTTATTTCAACACCGGCGGCTTGGGACCGGCGGCGCTGCCAGTCCGTGAGGCGGTCGATGCGACCGTGGCCGAATTGCAGGACCACGTCGAAACGGGCCACCACCATTTCGTCGACCTCAAAGCGGTCGTGGCGGATTTCCTTGGCGCGAAGTCCGGCGAGGAAGTTTGTTTCGTGCGCAACGCGACGGAGGGCAACGGCATCGTCGCGGGTGGGCTCAATCTGAAGGCCGGCGATGAAGTGATCTTCGAGTCCCACGCACATCCGGGCGGTTCGTTTCCCTGGTTGTTGCAGGCGCAGCAACGCGGCGTGGTGGTGAAGGTGTTCGATCCGATGGCGGCGACGCCGGAGGAGATCGTGGACCGGATTGCCGCGCTCGCGACGGATCGCACCAAGGTCGTGCAAGTGTCTCACGTCACCGCGCCGACCGGGATCAAGATGCCCGTCGCGGCCATCGCAAAGCTGTGCCGCGCGCGCGGCTGGTGGTTCCACGTCGATGGTGCGCAGACGGCCGGCATGTTTCCCTTTTCGGTGCGCGAACTCGACTTCGATTCCTACGCAACGAGCGGGCACAAGTGGCTCGGTGCGCCGCATGAAACGGGTCTGCTCTACATCAAGGGTGAACGGATGGCGGAAGTCGTTCCGCCGATGGTCGGCGCGTATTCCGGCCAGCTCGATCGGCTGCCGGGCGAGATGAAACTGGAACCGACGTCATGGCGTTACGAATACGGCACGCGCAACGCCGCGCTGGTCGTGGGCGTGGGGGCGGCGATCGCGTTCCAAAACGAGGTCGGTCGCGAGCGCATCGCGTCGCACGGTCTGGCGCTGGCCGCTCGTTTCCGGCACGGGTTGGCCCAGGTGGCGGATGTCGAGGTGATCAGTCCGACGCATCCCGCGTTGCAGGCCTCGATCACGACGATTCGTTCGCCGCGCATCGGTTACTCCGAGCTTTTTGGCAAGCTGATGGGGGGCCATCACATGCGGTGCCGCCCCGTTTCCGAGCAGGGCCTCGACGCCCTGCGCATTTCGACTCACTTGTTCAACAGCCCCGAAGATATCGACGCCTTGGTGGCGGCGATCGACGAGGCCGTGCGTGCGGCATGATTGGCGCCGGCCAGCCGATGGATCGCCTACTTGACCTGCACGATCATCGAGATCTCGACGGGGACGCCGAGGGGCAAGGTGTTAACGCCGATGGCGGCACGCGTGTGGCGCCCGGCTTCGCCGAGCACGGCCACGAGCAGATCGGAGCATCCGTTGATCACCGACGGTTGGCCGGTGAAATCATCGGCGCTCGCCACGAAGCCCTCGACGCGCACGACGCGTTTCACATTGGCCAAGTCGCCGATCTCGGCTTGCAGGCTGGCGAGCAGGGCGAGGCCGGCGCGTTCCGCCGCGGCCTTGGCGGTCGGCACATCCATGGTCGTCGGCACGCGGCCCGTGATCGGCTTGCCCGCCTCGTCGCGCGGGATGTGGCCGGAGAGATAGACCAGGTCGCCGACTCGCACGGTCGACACGTAGTTGGCCACCGGCGCCGAGACGGCGGGCAAGGTCAGGCCCAGTTCCTTCAATTTCTCGGTCGGGGTCGCCGCTGGGGCGATTCCCGCCGTCAATAAAAGCATCATCAAACAGACCGGGAACGTGCGTTGTTTCATCGTTACCAGCGCAATGTCCCGTTCGACCCCAATCAACCCCATATCCTACCTCAACTCATGATTCGTTTCATAGCCCTAACGCTCGGCATAGCCAGCCTCGCCCAAGCCGCTGCGCCGGCCTACGATTTTTTTATCTGCGCGAACATCAATCGCGATTACGTGATTGGTTCAACGATCACGACCACCAACGGTCTCTTTCAACGCGACGAAGCGACGGGGGAGTGGCGGCACTTCGGATACAACGACACGTCCATCACCGCCTTGGCCTTCGATCCGCGGGATCGCAACGTGATCTACACGACCACGCTCAACGGCCTCTGGCGTAGCCTCGACGGCGGTGAGACGTGGAAAATCACCACCAGCTGGGATGTGACCGAAGCGCGTGACGTGGCGGTCGATCCGAATGCGCCCGACACCCTTTACATGGGCGTGCCGAGCGGCCTAGTGGTCTCGACGGACCGCGCCGAGACCTGGACGCGTCGCGAAAAGGGTCTGCCGGACCGCGGCAAATACACGCAGACCGTGGAAGTGGACCGCACCAAGGCCGGACGTGTTTTCGCCGGCACCGAGAAAGGCATTTTCCTGACGGAAAACGCCGGTAAATCCTGGCGGCAGGTGCAGCCCGCCGACGAAACGGTCAACGACATCCAGCAGTCCCCGCACGATCCAAAATGGTGGGCGGCGGTTTCCGATAAAAACGGCGCGTGGCAGAGCCGCGATGGCGGCAAGACTTGGAAGCCCTTTGCCGTGCTGCCGAACGATCAACCGATCTACAACATCACCTTCGATTCGACCAACGCTTCCCGCCTCGCGATCGCGAGTTGGGCGCACGGCGTGTGGACGAGCGAAGATGCCGGCGCGACGTGGCAGCCGCGCAATGCGGGACTGCCGGAAAACCCGCGCGGTTGGCGGGTTGGCGTCGATCCCAACACCGGTCGACTCTACGCCAGTATCTTTAAGGAAACGCTCTATTACTCGGATGATTTTGGCCGGACGTGGCACGCGGATGCACTCGCTGGCTCGGCGGTGAACAACTTCGTTTCCGTGCCTCATCTCAGCCGCTAAACCGTGAAGCCCTTTACCCTGTTACCCATGCGTTCTTTTACTCTCTTCAGCTTGGCGGCCGTCTTGTGGGCGCCGCTCGCCTCCCATGCCCAGCCCTCGTTCGAGGCCGCTCCGCCGTCGCGCGTTCCGCTGGAGCGGGCAGATCAACGCCACGCCGCTTACGAGGCCCGCATCAAAGAGGTCTTCGATTGGCGCATCGGGCTCTACGCTCCGGACAAACTCGACACGATGGACATGTCGGCCATCGCGATGATGTTGATCCGCGGTGAAAATATCGACGCCTGCAATGCGCGCGTGATCGAGATGATGAAGGAGCCCGGCACGGGACCGTTTTGGATGTTCCCGTCGGCCATCGTGGCCTACGCGGGGCGGGACAAACTCTCCGCCGAGGCCAAAGCCAGTATCCGCGATGCCTGGCGCACGACACGTCAGCTGCGCGGCGATACCGAGAACCATTGGGTGATGTATCACACCGCCCTCTACCTCATGTCGGAGCTCTACCCCAACGAAGGACCGGACACTTGGTATACCGGTCACAGTTCGGCGGAGAACCTGGCTGAAGCCCGGGGCTGGCTGCTCGACTGGATGAACCTCGCCACGACCATCGGGCAGGGCGAATACGACCCGACCCACTACATCGGGGAATACGCGATTCCGATGGGGATGCTGGCCAGCTGGTCGACCGATCCGGAGATGAAACAACGCGGGCACATGATGCTGGACTGGATCTTCGCCGAGCTGGCCAACGTGACCCTCGAGGGAGTGTTGCGTGGTCCGAATTCCCGCACCGACGACACCTCGGTGACCGAGCGATGGAACGCGCTCGCGTCGTTTTTCTCATGGATGCTGTTTGACAACACGCCGCCGACGGCCGGCTTCGGCGGGGGGGGCAACTACTTCGCGGTGGTGGCGCCGAACTACGAGCTGCCGGAAGTGATTTACCGCATCGCGGTGGACCGGAAGGAAGACACCCTGCAGCATGACCGGGCGCGCACGCGTCGCATCTGGCGCTTCAGCGACGAGCACATGCCGCCGATCTACAAGACGCAGTATCTGCGTCACGACTACGCGGTGGGGTCCTACCAAGGCGGCATCAGCGACCCGATCCAGACGCACGTCTGGGACGTGAGCTGGCGCGTCGACGATCCTCGCGGCGTGCACAACACGATGTTTTCGATGCACCCGCATTCCTCCGGCAAGGTCATGCAGATGTTCTTCACGACGTATCCGGAGCCGATGCCGGTCGGCGTGACGTTCGAGGGCAAGCCGTCCTACGATTCGCCGGACAAGGTGCTGGGCTGCTCGCCTTACGAACAGGTGTTTCAAAATCTGGATACGGTGATCGCCCTTTACGACATCGCGCCCGGCACGCGCTTCCCGCACGTGAACGGCTTCTTCTCGAAGGACCTGCAGGATGTGACTGAGGATGCTTCCGGATGGATCTTCGCCCGGGGCGGCGACACCTATCTGGCCTACCGTCCGCTAGCCGGTTACCATTGGGTGGATCACCACAGTTTCCCCTCGAACTGGAAGACGGAGTCGGTGCCCTCAGGCGGACGGATTCTGACCAGCCCGCATCTGAAAAACGGCACCATTGTGCAAGCGGCGGGCGCGACTGAGTTCAAGAGCTTCGCCGCATTCCAGGACGCGATTCGGGCGCTTCCGCTCTCCTTCAGTTTGAAGGACGAGCCGACGGTGAAAATGACCTCGTTGCGTGGCCATCAGATCGAGGTGACCTACGGCAAGGCACCGCAGCTCGATGGCAAGCGGGTCGACTACTCGAAGTGGCAACTCTTCGAGGGCACGCACCTCAATTCCAAGTTGAACAGCCGTGTGCTGACGATCACGAGTGGCCAACTCGAACGCGTGCTTGATTTCAATACCTTGAGCATCACGGATCGGATCCGCCCATGAAGCCTTCCACGACGTGGCCTCTGCAGGACATCCGTCTGGGCCGAGGCGTATTGGGTGGTCGGGCACGCTTGGTGCGTGACGTCGTCATTCCCTATCAATGGGAGGCGTTGAACGACCGCGTGCCCGGGGCGGAGCGCAGCGGCTGCATGAGTAACCTGCGCATCGCCGCCGGTGAAACCACGGGCGAGTTTCACGGCCTGTTTTGGCAGGATTCGGATCTGGCGAAATGGTTGGAAGCGGCGAGCTTCCGTCTCACCGGTGAACCTGATCCGGCTCTGCTGGCCGAACTCGACGCGACCATCGCGCTGCTGACGAGGGCGCAGCAACCGGACGGCTACCTCAACACCTTTTTCCAACTCGTCGCGCCGGAGCGCAAGTGGACCAACTTGCGCGATGAGCACGAACTCTACGTCGCGGGGCACTTTATCGAGGCGGCGGTCGCGCATCACGCGGCGACGGGCACGCGTGGATTCCTCGAGATCGCGGTTCGCTTGGCGGATCTGATTGACCGGATGTTTGGGCCGCGGGAAGGGCAGCGTCGCAGTTATCCGGGACACCCGGAACTCGAGCTCGCCTTGGTCAAGCTCGCCCGGGCGACCGACGAGCCGCGCTACGTGCGACTGGCGGCGTTCTTCATCGATGAGCGCGGACGCGAGCCCAACGCATTCATTGCCGAGGCGGAGGCGCGCGGCGACGAAGAGAAAGAGCCCTGGCATTTCCATCGCGACGGGCTGAACACCTTGCAGGCGAAGATTCCGGTGCGGAAACAGACCGAACCGCTCGGCCATGCGGTGCGCCAAATGTATCTGTTGGCCGCGATGATCGATGTGGCCCGCGAACTCGACGACGACGGCCTGCGCACGCGGTGTGAACTGCTGTGGAGCCGCATCGTGGAGGCGCATCTTTACGTGATTGGCGGGGTGGGGGCGGATCCGTGGGGCGAGAAGTTTGGCGAGCCCTACGACCTGCCGTCGGATCGCGCCTACGCCGAGACCTGCGCGGCGATCGGCGTCATGATGGCGGCGCGTCGCATGCTCGATTTGGAGCCGCGCGCAGCGGTGGCAGACGTGATGGAGCGCGCGCTCTACAACAATGTGCTCGCGGGCATGGAACTGAGCGGGAAGCGGTTCTTTTATGTCAACCCCTTGTCGATGGAACCGGCGGTGGCGAAGCGCCGGCACGATTGTCGTTTGGTCAAAACCTCCCGGGTGCCGTGGTTTGGCTGTGCGTGTTGTCCGCCGAACATCGCGCGCACGCTCGCGTCGTTGGGCCACTACATGGCGTCGCGTTTGCCGGCCGGTGTCTGGTTGCACCTTTATGCGGCCTCCGAGATGCGTTGGTCGCAAGACGGCACGGCGGTGCGCCTCGTGATGGAGACGGATTATCCGTGGAGTGGAGAGATCAAGATTCGGCTGGGGCCGGAAGCGCCGGTGGCTTTTGCGCTGGCCCTGCGACTGCCGGGTTGGTGCGGAAACCCCCAGCTGCGGGTGAACGGCGAGCGGGTGGGGCTGGCGCCGGTGACGCGCGGCGGTTACGCGGTTTTGGAACGCACGTGGAAATCGGGCGACGAGATCGAACTCACGCTACCGATGCCGGTTGAGCGCTTGCGGGCCAACCCGGCCGTGAGTGCTTTGGCGGGACAGGTGGCGTTGCAGCGTGGACCGATCGTTTATGCGATCGAAGAAGCCGATCACGGGAAGAATCTGGCAGGCATTTCGCTGCCGCGGGAGACTCCCCTGCGCGCGCGTCATGATCCGGATCTGCTGGGCGGCGTGGTGGTCATCGAAGGCGCAGCCCGACGGGCGCAGACAACGCCCGGACTTTATCAACCGGCCCCGCTCGCGACCGAACCGGTGGCGTTTCGGGCCGTGCCTTATGCGTGGTGGAACAATCGAGGGGAAGGAGAGATGCGAGTATGGTTAAACGAAATCTGAAAATCGTCTTGGGCGCGTGGTCGCTCATGGTGTTGAGCGGCGTCACGCTGGTCGCGGCCACGGATGCCGCCGCCGTGGCCGAACGCGTGAAGGCTGATCCGGCCCCGCGCGAAATGTTGCAGAAGCTGACCGATGATTTTGGCGGTCGGCTCACGGGATCGTCGAACAGTGTCGGCGCGCGCCGGCGCCTGATCGAGGAGTTGGAGTCGCTCGGGCTGCAACCGCAGATCGAGCGGTTCGAGATGCCGGGCTGGGAGCGCGGGCCGGACGAAGTCGTGATGGTGTCGCCGTTTTCGCGTCCGCTCCGGATCGCGGCGTTGGCCTACACGCAGCCATGTCCGCGCTTCGCGGGCGAGGTGGTGTTCCTCGGTTCGGGGGCCGCGGAAAACTATCCGACGACCTCGGTCGAGGGCATGATCGGCCTGGTCGATTCGAGCGCGCGATTGCGGGGAGACCGCCTGATCGAGATCGCGGCGGAGCACGGCTTGCGTGCGATCCTTTACACCAATCGCGTGGCTGGCGGGCAGTTGCTCGCTCGCACCAGCAGTTTTCAGGGGGACGTCTTGCCGATCCCGTTTATCTGCATCGTGCAGGAAGAGGGACGTTGGATTCAGCGCCTGTTGGAGCGGGGGGAAGCGGTGACGCTCACGGTGGAAACCCACTCGCGGCCGAAGCAGGTCGAGGCCGCCAACGTGAGCGTGACGTTTCCCGGTCGCGATCCGTCGACCATCGTGGTCGGCGCCCACTTTGACAGCTGGGATCTGGGGCAGGGCGCGTTGGACAACGGACTCGGGGTGGCTCAGCTCTACGCCTTGGCGCGCGTGCTGAAGGACCTCACGTTGCGGCACACGGTCGAACTGGTGTGGTTCGACGGCGAGGAGCAGGGACTCTGGGGCTCGCGTATTCACGCGGCGGCTACTCGCGATGCGCCCATCGCCGCGATGATCAATCTCGACATGGTGGGAGTGCCTATCGGGGTGAACGCGCTGGGGGCCGACGAGCTGCTACCGGCATTGACACGTTGGAACGACGCCTTGGTTGAGGTGAAGCTGCCCAAAGGCGTGGAAAACATCAACTGGCTGGGCAGCGACCATACTCCGTATCAAATGGCCGGAGTGCGTGCCATCACGTTCAACGCGCCGATCCACCAGGAGTCGGTGCGCTATTACCATGATCTCGGTGACACCATCGACAAAGTTTATCCGGGCCTGATCGAGGACTCGTCGGCGGTGGTCGCCTCATTGGTGGTGACCCTGGCCGAGGACGAGACGTTGCAAGCGAAGCGTCTGGATGCGGCCAGCGTGCGGGAGATGTTTGATCGCTTCAATCTCGCGGAAAAGACCGAAGCGATGGGGCTGAAGTTGCCCTAAGCTTTGCCATCGCGCGGGGGAGAGATTTGATCACGGGGTATGCCTGCCGTGTTTTCTTCCGAATCTTCCGCTGCGACCGGTCTGATCACCTCGCCGCAGGCGCGTGTCCTCGTCAGCGGTGGGGCAATATTTGCCGGCGACCGTTTTAAGCCGGCGACGCTCCCCTCCCTGTGCGGGTTTTACGGCGCGTGCCGACGGATCGCGCTGATCCTGCACGCCACGCACCCGGACGATCGGGACGCGACGGAGCAGCGTTTTCGCGCGGCGTTTGGCGCGGTGAATCCGAAGGCGGAACTGACGTCGCTGCATCACTATGACCGGCCAGATGCGCTTCAATTCCTCAGCGAGGCCGATGGCATTTTTATCGGGGGAGGGGAGACGTTCGGCCTCCTGCGGGCGCTCTACGCAGCCGGGCAGATCGAGATGTTGCGAGAACGGGTTTTGGCGGGGGTGCCGACGGGCGGAACAAGTGCGGGGGCGAATGTGATGGGGCCGCTCATCGGGACGACCAACGATTTTCCGGTGACCGACGTGCCGACGCGGCGGGCGCTTTCGGTCTTTCCGACCCTGATCAACCCGCATCATCCGTTGCCGTCGCGCGCGAACGATTTCGAAACCCGTGCGGCTAAAATTGGCCACTACCTGCAGTGGAATCCGGGCGAGCGGGTGCTGGCGTTGGCCGATGCCTCGACGGCCATCTTGGCGGCGGGCCGGGTGTCCGTTGCGCTCGGCCCGGCCTGGTTGTATGAAGCGGGCGCCCTGGGGATCAGCCTGCGGGAGGGCGACCTGGTTTCGCTCGGTTAGGTGGGGGCTTACGGGGCCCGATCCGTAGCGAGTTATCGGATACTGTCGGCCGCTGAGGCGATTTTCAGGGCTCCCCGGCCCGACGGCGGTCTTGCGCTAGTGTTAGACTAAATGGGCCTTTGAACTCATGGCGGGGTCGGATTGGGTGGCATTGTTAACCGGCAGCGGCCCCAACTTGCTCCCGGACCACCCCTACAACCAAACCTGTTTAGTTTCTCCTCTTTCGGCTCCACCCTTGTTTGGACTCGTGAAGAGCGATTCTGACCCGCGATGAAAAATACCCTGATTAGCACAGCGGCCCTGTCTATGGCCGTGTCGGCATGGCCTCTGGCTGCGCAGACAGTAAATCCCGAGCTGGCCGAAGACGATACGGTCGTGCTCTCCCCCTTCGAAGTCACTTCCGAAAAAGATAGTGGCTATCAAACGACCGAGACCCTGGCCGGAACGCGTATTCGCACTGACCTCAAAGATGTCGGTGGCGGTCTATCCGTTTATACCAAAGAATTCATCAAGGACCTCGGCGCGACCGACAACAGCACGTTGCTGCAATATACGACGAATGCCGAAGTGGCTGGCACCCGCGGCAGCTATGCGGGTTTGGGCAACGGCACGAGCGTGGATGAAACCGGCTCCCTCCGTGCGCCCAACGGAGCGCAGCGCGTGCGTGGTTTGGCTTCGGCTGACAATACGCGGGACTTTTTCGTCACCGATATTCCGTGGGATTCCTTCAATATCGATCGCATCGATATTCAACGTGGTCCGAACTCGATTCTCTTCGGTCTCGGCAGCCCGGCCGGTATCGTGAACGCGTCGACCCGCAATGCCGAGTTTCGTGATATGGGCAGTGTCGAGGCGCGGGTCGGTTCCTATGGCACCGTGCGTGGCAGTTTGGATTATAACCAGGTATTGGTTCCCAAGGTCCTGGCCATCCGCGTCGACGGATTGTGGAGCGAAGAGAAGTTTCAACAAGAGCCCGCCTTCCAAGATACCAAGCGTTACTACGGTGCGCTGCGTTTCGATCCGCAGCTTTTCAGCCCGTCGTTCCATACGAGCATCAAGGCGAAATTCGAACACGGTGAAATTGATGCCAATCGTCCCCGTATCCTGCCCCCGCAAGACAGCATCACGCCTTGGTTTAACGCCGTCGACGCAACGAGTCTGAGTGGTGGCATGGGTAAGCTGGCCGTGCCCAACGGCTATACGATCGGTTCTGCGGCCACGACCTTCAGCCCGTGGTTGGGCGGCCAAGTCAACCAGCAGCAGCCGTTGTGGTTTATCGACGGCACTTCCAACCAGCTCTACCGGATCTATGGCGGCTACGTGAACACCGGCGCGTTGAATGCTGCGGGTGTGCCCCAAGGTGCGTCCACGTCTATCATCGGTCAAAGTTACGCCGACGTGTTTTCCAGCCTCACCAGCCTGAGCGCGTATGCCAATAATGCCAAGTTGCCCAACTACCAATATGGTCAATATCGCAACGCGACCCTCAAGGACTCGTCGGTCTTTGATTTCTATAACAAGCTGATCGATGGCGACTCGAAGAGCGAATGGGAAAACTGGGATGCGTATAACATCGATCTGACCCAAACGGCTTTCGATGACCGGGTAGGTTTAAACTTCATCTATGATCGTCAGGAATATCTCCGTGGCGGCCAGGCGTTGCTCGGCAACCCGACCCTCAATATCGACATCTTGCAGAACTTCCAAGACTACGTGGTCGGGCCGAATAACGCCACCAATGGCAGTGTGGCTAATTCGAACTTCGGGCGTCCTTTCGTTTCGGGCGGTCCCGGCCGTGGCAACTCGTATGAAAGCGAACGCGAATACTATCGCGCTTCGTTGTTCACGGAACTTCGCGCGTCCGACTTCTTCGAGGAAGATAGCTTCCTCGAAAAATTGCTCGGTAAGCAGCGTTTCAACGGCGTTTACAGCAGCGAGTCCTACCAAACCGAAAGCCGTTCATGGCAAATGTATGCCAACTCGGCGGCTTACGCGGCTTACAAGCTGCAGGGGAACGCCGACGGTATCACCAACTTGCCTCCGGCTGCGGTCATCTACCTCGGGGCTTCTCTGGCCGGCGCGAACACTGCCTCCGGCGCAGATATCTCCAACATCCAAGGGAATGGCATCCTCCCTGACGGCAATATCTACCAATTCGCTACCACGTGGCGGAATCCGACCGGCGTGAACTTCGCCGATCCGTGGAACGTGCCGGCCAACGCCCAGGTCGTTTTCAACGGTGCTCCAGAGATCAACCCGACCACGGGCCTCCCGTATGATCAACTGACGCAAGTTTCCAATCCCGCCAATTATGTGGGCTGGAACAGCACCTTCCAGAACACGCTTCTCCGCTACAACGGTGGGGAAGATTTGAGCCTGCTCACCGCGGCCAGCAAGAGCTTGCGTGAGACCAACTCCTACGCCGGCACGTGGCAGGGTTTCCTCTGGAACGATGCGATCGTCCCAACCTTGGGATGGCGGTATGACGAGGTGAAGAGCAAGAGCGTCACGGCCAAGCCACAGTCCGGCACCGCCGCGCGCGGTGCCTTGAATCTGGATTCGACCATCTACACCCTCCCGGAGGCGTTCCCCGAGACCCAAATCTTTAAGGACCATTCGACGGCGGGCGGCATCGTCGTGCACATCAACAAGCTGTTGGGTGAACACGATCCGTTGCCGATCAACGTCAGCCTCTCCTACAACAAGTCGAACAACTTCCAGGTCACGGATGTCCGGCGCAACATCTACGGTGAGTCCATCGGCAACCCGACCGGCTCCACCAAGGATTACGGCGTCATGCTGTCGACCAAGGACGGGAAATACAGCCTGCGCGCCTTGAAGTATGAGACGACCCTGACGGGCGCCAACACCCCGCTGGATAACAGCGGTATCTACGGCACCATCCGCGAGGCGCTGAACTGGCGTAATATCAAAACCTACTACATGTCGGCCTACGCGGCCTCGACCGCCGGCCAGACGAACGTGGCCCACTACAGCGGCAATCGGTATATTTGGGACGCCGTCTATGTTGACAATACGACGGGGCGCCCCGTGGCATCGGGCAACTCGGCCACCGGCCCGGCCAACTCGCACTTGGAAACACAGGCCGAGGCCGATATCCGCCGGGACGCGGCGATCGGCGCCATCAACGACATGCAGCTCTATCTGGAGGCCAAGGGCTATTTTGCCGCCTGGAACTACGGCGCCGGCCCGACCACGTCGTCTGCCCTGCAGACCCGCGGCGAATATGAGGCCAATCCGAAACAGCCGAACCCGGACAGCATCTACGACTACCGCACGGCTCCGCTTATGCAGGGCTTCGCAGTGACCGCCGATACTCTCTCGAAGGGTTATGAGTTTGAGTTTACGGCGAACCCGCTGTCGAACTGGCGCGTTTCCTTTAACGCATCGAAAACCACCGCTGTTCGTAACAATGTCGGTGGTCCGGTGTTGGACGAACTGGTGGCCTACATGGACACGCTGATGGCAGGGCCCGCTGGCGATCTGGTGCGCTTCAATTCCGACTACTCCGCCGGTAACGAGCTGCGCCAAGCCTGGTCCGGGTGGCGCGGTCAATACACGCTGCTGAAGCTCCAGGAAAACACGGCGGCATCAGAACTCCGCAAATGGCGCTACAACTTCGTGACCAACTACACCTTCGATCACGGTTTCCTGAAAAACGTGGGCGTGGGTGGCAGCTACCGCTGGCAGGACAAGGTGGTCATCGGCTATCCGGTGATTCCGGGCACCGGTGGTTTGGCCAGCTTCGATCTCGACAAGCCCTACTACGGCCCGTCGGAAGATGCGGTCGATCTGTGGGCCAGCTATCAACGCAAGCTCACCAACAAGATCGATTGGAAGATCCAGTTGAACGTCCGTAACGCCTTCGCGAAAGACGGCTTGATTCCGATCTCCGTGCAGCCGGACGGCCAGACCGTGGCTTCCGCCCGCATCAAGCCTAATCAGGAGTGGTTTGTGACCAACACGTTCTCCTTCTAGTTAGGATCGCGCGAGCTTGTCGCCCGGTTCGTTGCTCGCGGACGAATCGGGCCCGAGATCGGACCACGCCTTCATTCCGTCGAGCCGGGCGGGGGATTCACTGCCCGGCTTTTCCCATTCAAGTTAACTGACCGTCATGATGAACATTTGCCGTGTAACGCGAAACGTGGAGCGCCTGTTGATGGTGGTCGCGATTCTGGCCTTTGCGCCGCGGGTGCCCGCCGCGACGTGGATCGGCACGTGGGCGACTTCGCCCTTGGCCGAACCGGTCACGAAGGAAAACCTCCCTCTGCACGACGCCACGCTCCGGCAAATCATCCACGTTTCGTTGGGCGGCGATACTGTCCGATTGCGGCTTTCCAACGTCTTCGGGCACAGTCCGCTTTCCTTTTACGGTGCGCACATTGCCTTGGCGGGACCCGATGGGACCATCGTGCCCGGCACCGATCAACCGCTCAGGTTTGGCGGGCAAGCGCACGTTACGATCCCGGCCGGCGCCGCCTACCTTTCCGATCCGCTTGCCTTTGATCTCGCTGATCAGGCGGACCTCGCGATTTCCCTCCACCTCGCCGAAGTGCCGGAGATTCTGACGATGCACGGCGGCTCCCGCACGACGTCGTATTTACAATCCGGTGACGCTCTGGCCGCCGAAGCACTGGACGGGGCCACGGCGTTTACCCGTTGGTATTTCATCAACGGCCTCGACGTGACTCACGCGTCCGCCGATGCCGGCGCCGTCGTCATTCTGGGCGATTCGATCACCGATGGTTATGGCACGACCACCGATCACAACAACCGGTGGACCGATGAGTTTGTGCGCTTGTGGCAAGCCCGCCCGGATGCCGCGCCGCTCGGCGTGCTCAACCACGGTATCGGCGGCAACCGTATCCTGCGCGACGGGCTCGGTCCGAACGCCTTGGCACGCTTTGACCGCGACGTGCTCGCGCAGACCGGCGTGCGTTGGCTGTTGGTGTTTGAAGGTATCAACGACATCGGCACCGCCCGCGACGCGAGAAAGCAAGGGAAGGACTCTGCCACTGCCGCCGATATCATCGCCGCGCTCGATCAGATCATCGCCCGGGCGCGGAACCGGGATCTGCGCGTGATCGGGGCGACGATTACTCCGTATGCCGGCGCCGATTTTTATTGGAGCACAGACGGCGAGGCTGATCGCCTCGCCGTCAACGAGTGGATTAGAAACCGCGGCCGTTTTGACGCGGTGGTCGATTTCGACGCCGCTCTCCGTGATCCTGCCGATCCGTCGCGCCTCGCCGCCGAGTATGACAGTGGCGACCACCTGCATCCATCTTTGGCCGGTTACCAGCGCCTCGCCGAGGCGGTAGCGCCGACGTTGTTCACGCCATAACACCCCTTTTTCATGAGTTCTGTAGAGTCTCCTTTCGCCTACCAGGATCCCACCGCGCCGATCTCCGCGCGCGTCGAGGATCTGTTGGCTCGCCTCAGTCTGGCCGAAAAAATTGGCCAGACGATGCACGACAACCCCGCCATCGAGCGACTCGGGGTGTCGGCCTACAACTGGTGGAACGAAGCCTGCCACGGCGTCGGCCGCGCCGGACGCGCCACCGTGTTTCCCCAAGTCATCGGCCTCGCCGCGACGTGGAACCGCGCCCTGCTGCGCCGCGTCGCGACCGTCACCTCCGACGAGGCCCGCGCGAAACATCACGCCGCCGTCGCCGCCGGCAAACGCGGCATGTATCAGGGCCTCACGTTTTGGACGCCCAACATCAATATCTTCCGCGATCCACGCTGGGGACGTGGCCAGGAGACGTTTGGCGAAGACCCGTTTCTCACCGGCGAACTTGGCGTCGAGGTCGTCAAAGGCCTGCAAGGCGACGATCCCGAACACCTCAAGGTGGCGGCCTGCGCGAAACACTTTGCCGTGCACAGCGGACCGGAATCGGAACGGCATGAGTTCGACGCCATCCCGACCGCGAAGGACCTCACCGAAACCTATTTCCCGGCGTTCAAGAAGCTCGTCGATGCCGGCGTCGAAGCCGTGATGGGCGCCTACAATCGCACGCTCGGCGAGGCCTCTTGCGCGAGCGAATTTCTCATGGTGAAAACGCTGCGCGGCGCGTGGGGCTTTCAGGGCCACTACGTGAGCGACTGCGGTGCGGTGGACGATTTCCACCTCTATCACGGCGTGACCAAAAACGCCGCGGAGTCGGCCGCGCTGGCCGTGCGCCTCGGTTGCGATCTGAACTGCGGCTGCACCTACAACGACCTGTCGGTGGCGGTGCGCGACGGCCTCATCACTGAAGCCGAAATCGACACCAGCGTGCGTCGTTTACTCACGACCAAGATGAAACTCGGGCTGCTGGATCCTGCGCCCGAAACGAAATGGACGCACCTGCCGCTTTCGATCGTGGACAGTCCGGAGCATCGGCGCCTGGCCCGCGAAGCGGCGGCTGAATCCGTCGTGATGTTGAAGAATGCCAACGCCACGCTTCCGCTCGGGCGCAATCCCGACCGCGTGCTGGTCGTCGGTCCGACCGCCGCCAACATCGGTGCGCTGGTCGGCAACTACCATGGCATGTCGCCGGAGTTGGTGACGATTTTCCAAGGCATCATCGAAGCCGTGCCGAACAACACGCCGGTCAAGTATCGGCCGGGTTGTCCGATCCTGTCGCCGCAGGCGCCCGGCGTGAACTACACGATGGGCGCGGCCGCCGCGGCCGAGGTGGTGATCGCCGTGATGGGTCTCGACCACACGCTCGAAGGTGAGGAGGGCGACACGGTCGCTTCGCCCTCGGGCGGGGATCGCGATGTCATCGAGTTGCCTGCCGTGCAATTGGCCTTCCTCAAGGAATTGCGTCAGCACGCGAAGAAGCTCGTGCTCGTGCTCACCGGCGGCAGTGCGATCGCCGTGCCCGAGGCGCACGACTTGTGCGATGCCGTGGTGCAGGTCTGGTATCCGGGCTGCGAGGGCGGACGCGCCGTGGCCGACGTGCTCTTCGGCGCGGTCGCGCCGTCGGGCAAGATGCCGGTGACGGTGCCCATGCGCACCGCCGATCTCCCGCCGTTTAACGATTACGCGATGCGCGGCCGCACTTACAAATTCGCCACGGTCGAGCCGCTGTATCCGTTTGGGTTTGGTCTGTCCTACGCGGATCTCGTTCACGGTCCGGCCACCGTCAACCTGCCGAAACTCGCGCCCGATGGGGCGATCACGGTGCGTTCCGTTCTGAAGAATCGCAGCGATTTCGCCACGCAGGAAGTGGTGCAATGTTACGTCGTGCCGCCGCAGGATCGCGCGGACGCGCCGCGCGCCACCTTGGTCGGTTTTGAAAAGGTCGCCGTTGGTCCGCGCAGCGAAGTCACGGTGGAGTTTAAACTCACCGCCGAAGCGTTCCACCAAGTCGATGCCGCGGGGCAGGCCGGCCTTCTGGCGGGCGCCTATGAGATGGTCGTCGGCTCCTGTTCTCCAAGTGCCCGCGGAGAAGCGTTGGGCGTTCCGGCGCCGGCGCGCGTGGTCGTATCGGTGGACTGAGGACATCGAGATGGCCGCTGTCGTGCTGGAACGGGCCGGGGTGATTTCGTTGCGGGATCTGCCCGTGACCGAAGCACTGGGGGTGCACGACGTGCGCATCCGCATCCACACCGTGGGGATCTGCGGCAGCGACGTGCACTATTACCGGCACGGTGCGATTGGACCTTTTGTGGTGCGGTCGCCCATGATCCTCGGCCACGAGGCCGCCGGCACGATCGAGGAAATCGGGGCGGCGGTGACGACCCTGCGCGTGGGTGACCGGGTGTGCATGGAACCCGGCCTGCCCGATCCGCAAAGTCGCGCCACCCGCCAGGGCATCTACAATCTTGATCCGGCGGTGCGGTTTTGGGCGACTCCGCCGGTGCACGGTTGTCTGCGTCCGTCGGTGGTTCATCCGGCGGCGTTCACCTTCAAACTACCCGACAACGTTTCGTTCGGCGAAGGCGCGATGGTGGAGCCCCTGGCGGTCGGACTGCACGCGGCGCAAAAGGCGCGCATCAAACCGGGCGACATCGCGGTGGTGCTGGGCGCCGGCCCGATCGGACTCGTCACGGCGATGGCCGCGATCGCGGGCGGGTGTAGCCAGGTTTTCATTACGGATGTGCTCGCGCCGAAACTGGACCTGGCGGCGCGGCTCGGGCCGATCGTGCCCGTCAACGCTCTGACCCAGAACCTTTCGCAGATCGTGCGGGAGGCGACCGGAGGGTGGGGCGCGGACCTCGTGTTTGATGCGGTGGGTCGGCCGGAGGCGATGACGCAGGCGTTGGACGTGTTGTGTCCGGGGGGGGCGGTCGTGCTGATCGGCATGCCGGGTGAACCGCTGGCCATCGACGTCGTCGCGGCGCAGGTTAAAGAGGCGCGCATCGAAACCATTTTTCGTTACGCGCATGTCTTTCCCCGTGCGTTGGCGCTGCTGGGCAGCGGGCGGATCAATGTGCGGCCATTGATTACCGATCGCTACGGATTTGCCGATTCCGTGGCGGCGTTTGACTATGCGTGCCAACCCCGGCCCGAAAGCGTGAAAGTGCAAATCGAACTACCCTGACATGATACCCCTGCGACCCTTACTGCTCCTCGTGTTGATCAACGTTGGCTGGGCTCTCGCGGCTCCGGCCCAGACTGCCACCGCCTTGCCGGCAGGCGCGTCGTTGGTGGATGGCCCGGCGAGGGATGCCTTCGAGCTGCGCACCGAGCAAGGTTGGGCCAACGACGTCGGCTTTTCGACCGTGCCGGCCGACGGACCGGGTTTCAGCGAAGCGTGGCGCGTGGAGACCCGGCGCGACGCGTCGCCGGCCTCGGTCATCGAGTTGCGGGCGCTGAATGCCCATGACGTGAAGGAAGGCGACGTGGCGATGATCCGCTTTTTCGCACGCACCCTCGAGACGGCGGACGAGACCGGGGCCGGGCGCATCTATCTCGTCGTGCGCAAGAACGGCGTCGATTTTAACAGCAGCTTCGAACTCGGCGTGAGCTTTGGAAAAACGTGGCAGGAGTTCATTTTCCCGTTCAAGTTTCACAAGGACTTCGCGGCCGGCGAGGCGGCCATCATGCTGCGCTTTGGGTTCATGCGGCAGGCGGTGGAAGTGGGCGGACTCGAGCTGCTCGACTACGGCACGACGCACCAGCTCGACGAACTGCCGCGCACGCGTTTCAGTTACGCGGACCGCGAGGCCGATGCGCCATGGCGGCGGGCGGCGGAAGCGCGCATCGAGCAGATCCGGAAGGGGGATTTTGTGGTGCAGGTCACGAATGCCGCCGGTCAACCCGTGCCCGACGCGACTGTCGAGATCGAGCAGACGCGTTCGGCGTTTCAATGGGGCACCGCGTTGGATTTCGCGACGCTGCTCGGTGAGTCGCGCGACAGTGAAATCTACCGCGAAAAAACCCTGCAGCTCTTCAACGCGGCGAGCCCGGAAAACGATTTGAAGTGGGTCACGTGGGTCGGCGATTGGGGCCCGGAGTATTCGCCGGCGCAGTCGATCGCGGGGCTGCGCTGGCTGCGGGAGCACGGCCTGCCGACGCGCGGTCACGTGCTCGTCTGGCCCGGGCGCAAGAATCTGCCGCAATTCATCCAGGACCTGCTCGGCACGCCGCAGGAAGGGGAGATTCCTGGTCTGATCGACGCACACATCCGCGAGATGGCGGAGGCGACGCGCGGTCTGCTCACCGAATGGGACGTGTTGAACGAGCCGTTCACCAATCACGACCTGATGGATACGTTTGGCCCGGCGGTCATGGTCGACTGGTTCAAGACCGCCGCCGAAGCGATGCCCGGGCTGGGATTGTATCTGAACGACTTCAGCAACCACGACCTCACCACCGACCGGGATCACGTGGCACACTTTCTCTCCACCACGACGTATTTGATCGAGCATGACGCACCGGTGACCGGCCTCGGCTTGCAGGCGCACATCGGGGCGCAGCCCAACGCGCCGATCGAGGTGCTGCAGGTGCTGGATCGCTACGCGGAGTTCGGCCTGCCGATCCGCATCACGGAGTTCGACGTGTGGACAGACGACGAGGCGCTGCAGGCGGATTACACCCGAGATTTTCTGACGCTCATGTTCAGCCATCCGGCCGTGGTCGGGGTGCAGCACTGGGGCTTTTGGGCCGGCCGGCATTGGCGGCCGATCTGCGCGATGTATCGCGGCGACTGGAGCGAAAAGCCCAACGGTGTTGTCTATCGCGACCTCGTGCTCGACAAATGGATGACCCGCACGACCGTCAGCACCAACGACGCCGGTCGCGGGTCGGCGCGGGGGTTCTACGGCGACTATCGCATCATCGCGGAACATAACGGACACACCGTCGAATCCACGTTCACGCTTGCCGCGGGCGCGCCGGCGCCGGTCATCGAACTTCAACTGCCATGAGCGGGGTTCGCGCCACGTTCCTCGGCCTTTTGGCATTGTGCGGCGGGCTGCCGGCCGCAGCCCCGCGCGATCGAGTGTCGATCAACGCCGACTGGCGGTTTCGCCAAGGCGACCCGGCCGGAGTGGGGGCCGCGCTCGATTATGATGTGCGCCCGACGCTGACGGACCGCGAAGACGGCAAGATGGCCGACGCGCGTCCGGAGGAGGCGCAACGGGTCGACGGGGCGGGTCAGCCGGTGCTGAAACCGTGGATACTGCCGACCGCCAACGCGTTCATCGCGGATCCGGCCAAGCGCCACGCGCGGCCCGCGGGCGATCCGGGGCACGATGTCCCGTATGTGCAGGCCGACTACGACGATGCGGGGTGGCAGGCGGTCGATTTGCCCCACGACTGGGCCATCGCGGGACCGTTTCTGGAAGAAGGCGACTTTGGTGGCATGGGCCGCCTGCCGAGTTGGGGTATCGGTTGGTATCGGAAAACCCTGGACATTCCGGCGGCGGACACGGGCAAGGTGATCCGCCTCGAGGTCGACGGCGCCATGTCGTATGCCACGGTCTGGTTGAACGGCCATCTCGTCGGCGGGTGGCCCTTTGGCTACGCGTCGTGGCAGGTCGATCTCACGCCCTACGTGATCTTCGGCGGCCCGAATCAATTGGCCATCCGCTTGGATAATCCGCCGGCGTCGTCGCGCTGGTATCCCGGGGGCGGCCTTTACCGGAATGTCTGGCTGACGAAGATGCAGCCCGTTCACGTAGCGCAATGGGGCACCTTTGTGAGGACGCCTGAGGTCTCGGCCGATGCGGCGACGGTCCGGTTGGGCGTGGCGATCGCCAACGACTCGGCGGTCGCGGCGAACGCGACCGTGAGCACCCAGATTTATGCGGCCGATGATGCGGGGCGACCCGTGGGTGACGTCGTGGCGACGTTCGCGCCCACGGCTGTGGTGGTCCCGGCGGGCGGTCAGGCCGCGACACAGGGCGAGGTGATCATCGCGCAACCGCAGCTTTGGGGCCCACCTCCTACGCAGCGACCTCATCGCTACGTGGCCGTCACCACGGTGGCCCAAGAGGGCGCGGTGGTGGACCGCTACGAGACCCGTTTTGGCGTGCGTTCGCTGGAGTTCGATGCGAACCGCGGCGTGCTCGTCAACGGCGAGTTGATCCGCCTGCAGGGCGTGAACCAACACCACGATCTCGGTGCGTTGGGGGCGGCGTTTAACCTGCGCGCGACGGAGCGGCAGCTCGAGATCCTGCGCGAGCTCGGCTGCAACGCCATCCGCATGAGCCACAACCCGCCGGCGCCGGAGTTGCTCGAGTTGACCGACCGCATGGGGTTTCTGGTCATCGATGAGTCATTCGACGTGTGGGAGCGGCGGAAGACGCCGTTGGATTTTCATCTGATCTATCCCGACTGGCACGAGCCCGACATGCGCGCGCTGGTGCGGCGCGACCGCAATCACCCGTCGGTGATCATGTGGAGCATCGGCAACGAGGTCGGCGAACAATACACCGACGCCGCCGGCGCGGCCGTGGCGCAGGAGCTGGTCGACATCGTGCGGGCGGAGGACCCGACGCGTCCAACGACGACGGCCATGAACTGGGCCAAACCCGACATGGCGCTCCCGCGGGTCGTCGACGTGATCGGGCTCAATTATCAGGGGCAGGGCATTCGCCAAGATCCCGAGTTTGAAGGCACGGATCGCATCCGCACGCCGCCGCAATTTGAGCCCTACCATGCGGCTTTTCCCGACAAGGTGATTTATAGCAGCGAATCGGCGTCGGCCTTCAGCACGCGCGGCATCTACCTGTTTCCGGTTTCGCCCGACGTCAGCGCGCCGGTGCGCGATGGACGCGGGGGCGATTCGGTCAATCACTACGTCAGCAGCTACGAGTTGCACGCGGTCGATTTCGGTTCGTCGGCCGACAAGGTCTTTGCGTCGCTTGACCGGCATCCGTTTGTGGCGGGCGAGTTTGTGTGGACCGGTTGGGACCACCTCGGCGAGCCGACGCCGTATTATACGGCCCGCGGTTCCTACTGCGGCATCATCGACATGGCCGGCTTCAAAAAAGACCGGTTCTACCTCTACCAATCGCGATGGCGGCCGGACCTGCCGATGGCGCACCTGTTGCCGCATTGGAACTGGCCGGAGCGCGTCGGCCTCGTGACGCCGGTGCACGTCTTCACGTCGGGTGACGAGGCGGAGCTTTTTCTCAACGGCCGCTCGCTCGGGCGAAAAACCAAGGGCGACTATCAGTATCGCCTACGCTGGGACGACGTCATCTACGAACCCGGCACGCTCGAGGTCGTGGCCTACAAGGGTGGACGCGAGTGGGCGCGCGACGCGGTGAGCACGACCGGCGAAGCTACTGCGCTCGCGGTGGCGGCAGATCGTTCCACTATCGCGGCCGATGGGGATGACCTCTCATTCGTTACGGTGAAGGTGGTCGATGCGAACGGTGAGATGGTGCCGCGCTCGAATCAGGCGCTCACCTTCACCATCGAAGGTCCCGGCGAATTCGTGGCCTCCGACAATGGCGACCCGACCAATTTCGAGCCTTTCCCGTTGCCGAAGCGTCATGCGTTCAACGGCCTTTGCACCGTCATCGTGCGCGCGAAATCGGGTGAACCCGGCGAGTTCAAACTCATCGTTTCGGCCGACGGTCTGGCGGCAGACTCGACGACAATCAAAACCCTCAACCCTTCCGACGGCTGATGAAATTCCGGCTCGCCTGTCTCGTCTTGTTGTTCGCCACGGGTGGAAGGTTATTCGCCGCACTGGTGGCGGATGCCGCCACGCCAAGCGCGTTTCCCCTCGTCACGCCTGAACAGACCGCGCCGCTGTGGACCGACGCTGCCGATTGGCCGGGCGTGGTCCGCGCTGCGCACGATCTGCAGGCCGACATTGAGCGCGTCACCAATCATAAACCGCACCTCGTTTCCACTTCCGACCTGAGCGGAATCGCCGTGCTGATCGGCACGGTGGGCAAAAGTGCAGTGATCGACGAACTGGTGGCGACCGGCAAACTTGATGTCGCCCCCATCGCGGCCCGATGGGAGGCCTTTACGGTGCAGGTCGTCGATCAACCGAGACCGGGACTCGAACGCGCGCTCGTCATCGCGGGCAGCGACAAACGCGGCACGATCTACGGCATCTACGAACTTTCGCGGCAGATCGGCGTGTCCCCGTGGCACTGGTGGGCAGATGTCACGCCGCGGCATCGCGACGCGCTGTTCGTGAGTCCGGCCGGAGTCTTGGAAACCGGTCCCGTCGTGAAATACCGCGGCATCTTCCTCAACGACGAGTATCCCGCACTCACGAAGTGGGTGGCGGCGAAGTTTGGTCAGGTCACTCCCGAAGCGAATCCACTCGCGCCGTCCGACGTCGCCAATTACGGCCGCGAGTTCCACACGCGTCTCTTCGAGCTCATGCTGCGGCTGCGCGCCAACTACCTGTGGCCCGCGATGTGGAACAACGCCTTCAACGAGGACGACCCGGCGAACGCGCGTCTCGCCGACGAATACGGCATCGTCATGGGCACGTCGCACCAGGAACCCATGATGCGCGCGCAAAAGGAGTGGGACTGGCGTTACCAAAACACGCTCGGCTCGTGGAACTACGGGCAACATCCGGACGTGCTCGAGCGCTTCTGGCGCGAAGGCATTCGCCGCAACAAGGATTACGAAAACCTGGTGACCATGGGCCTGCGTGGCGCGAATGACACCGAGATGGCGCCGGGTGGACCGGAGGCCAACCGGGCGATGCTCGAGCACATCGTCGACGTGCAGCGCGACATCCTGCGCGACGAGGTGAATCCAGACATCACCCAGGTGCCGCAGGTGTGGACGCTCTACAAGGAAGTGCAGGAGTTCTACGAGCACGGCATGCGCGTGCCCGACGACGTCACCTTGCTCTGGGCCGAGGACAATTGGGGCAACCTCCGCCGTCTGCCCACCCCGGAAGAGCGCAAGCGCAGCGGCGGCGCGGGCGTGTATTACCATTTCGACTACCACGGGGGCCCGCGCAGCTACCAATGGATCAACACGAGCCCGATTCCCAAGATCTGGGAACAGATGTCGCTCGCGGCGAAATACGGCGCGGATCGCGTGTGGATCGTGAACGTCGGCCACCTCAAGGGCTACGAGCTGCCGATGGAGTTCTTTATCACGATGGCGTGGGATCCGGCGCGCTGGACGGCGGACAACCTGAGCACGTTTACCGAGACCTGGGCGGCGCGGGAGTTCGGTCCGGAACATGCCGCGGAAATCGCCGACATCGTGGCGACCTACACGAAGTTCAATGGCCGGCGGAAACCGGAGCTGCTGTGCCCCGATACCTTCAGTCTCACGAGTTACCTTGAGGCGGAGACCGTCGTCGCGGATTGGCAGGCCCTCGTCGCCCGTTCCGCCGCCATCGCGACCCAACTCCCGCCCGAGGCCGAATGTTCGTATTACGAACTTGTGGATTTCCCGGTGCAGGCGAGCGCGTTGGTGAATGAACTTTATCTGGCGGCGGGGCGGAATGCGCTTTTTGCGGAACAGGGGCGGGCGAGTGCCCGGGGGCAGGCGGCGGAGACGCGCGCGTTGTTCACGCGTTTCCAAGCGTTGATGGATCACTTCAACACGGAATTCGCCGACGGGAAGTGGGCGCACTTCATGGATCAGGCGGTGCTCGGCTACACGTCGTGGCGCGATCCGCCGGTCAACAGTCTCGAACATGTTACGCTCATCGAGCCGGCGGTGCCGCTCGATGGCGCACTCGGTGTCGCGGTCGAAGGGGAAACCGCGGCCCTGACCTCGGATGCTTGTCTGCCGACTTTCGACGCGCTGAATCGTCAGCGCAGCTACGTCGACGTGTTCAACCGCGGCCGTGATCCGATCAACTTCACCGCGCGGGCGGATGCGTCCTGGATCAAGCTCAGCGCCACGTCCGGTCGGCTCGGGCCGGACCAACGCATCTGGGTGGACATCGATTGGTCGCAAGTGCCGGCCGGCGAGTCCACCGGCACCGTGATCGTCGCGGCCGGTCGCCGCGAGGTGGCCGTGGCGGTCACGGCCGTGAATCCGGCCGAGGTCACGCGTGAGACCCTACGCGGCTTCGCCGAAGGGCAGGGTTACGTCGCGATTGAGCCCGAACATTTCTCCCGCAATGTCGCTGCGGGCGCATATCGTTGGGAGCGGATCCCCGATTACGGTCGCACGCTTTCCGGCATGCGGGCGACGGCCCCGCTCGACGCGCCGAGCGCGATGCCGGGCGAAAACGCGCCGGTGCTCGAATACGAGATGTATCTCACGTCGGCCGGTCCGGTTGAAGTCACGGCGATCACCGCGCCGACCTTGAACTTCGTGCCCGACCGCGGGCTGCGTTACTCGGTGTCGATCGACGACGAGTCACCGCAGGTCGTCACGTTGGTGCCGCAAGGCTATCAGGCGCAGCATTCCAACATGGCTTGGGAAAAATCCGTGGCCGACAACGCGCACCACGGCCGCTCGTCGCACGCCGTGGCGACTGCGGGTTACCATACGCTGAAGATTTGGATGATCGATCCTGCGGTCGTGCTGCAAAAGGTGGTCGTCGACATGGGCGGACTAAAACCGAGCTACCTCGGCCCGCCGGAAAGCTACCGCGGCAGCGGTGAGCCGTAAGGCTACGGGGATGAAGCGCGGACTCGTATGGCTGGCCGGACTGGCGCTGACGTGTTCGTCGGCGTTCGCGTGGTTGGCCGACAACGGCAACGGCACCTTCACGAATCCGTTGTTCTACGATGAGTTTTCCGATCCGGACCTCATTCGGGTCGGTGATGACTTTTATCTCACCGGCACGACGATGCACGCGATGCCGGGGCTGCCGATTCTCCACTCGCGCGACCTCGTGAATTGGCGGCTGCTCGGCTACGCCAGCGACCGGCTCGACCTCGGGCCGGCGTATCGACTGGAGGTGGGGAAGAACATCTACGGGCAGGGCATCTGGGCGCCGAGTTTCCGCTACCACGACGGGGTGTTTCACATCTTCACCAACGTCAACGGCCAGACCACGCAGCACTACACCGCGACCAATCCGGCCGGACCGTGGACGCGGACGCCGATGAAGGTTTCGCTGCACGACCTGTCGGTGCTCTTCGACGACGACGGCAAGGTGTGGGTGGTGTGGGGTTATCGCACAATCCGTCTCGCCCGGCTCAACGACGATCTGACCGACCTCGTGCCAGGAACGGAGCGCATCATCTTTGAAAACTCGCCCGATATCGGCGAAGGCCTTCACTTCTATAAAATCGACGGCACGTATTTCATGACGAGCGCGTGGTATGAAGGTCGCATGCGCCTCGCCTACGTCCGGGCGCCGAGGCTCGACGGACCGTGGGAAACGCACCCGGCGATCAGCATCGACGAGGAGTTCGGCCTAGCCGAGGGCAACCGCATGTGGGACACGCGCGGGCCGCCCTTCAAGGTTACCCCCGGCAATCCGGCCGGCAGCGGACGCCTTGCGCTCCACCAGGGCGGCATCGTGCAAACGCCGACCGGCGAGTGGTGGGGTTTTTCGATGATGGACGCGAATTCGGTCGGACGCCTGCTCGGGCTCTCTCCGGTGACATGGCACGACGGGTGGCCGTTCTTCGGCCTGCCGGGCAACCTCGGTCGCAGTCCGCGCACGTGGGTGAAGCCGAACACCGGACATACCTCGGAACCGATGGCGCCGTATCAGCGCGACGACGACTTCGGCGGGCCCGCGTTGGCCAACGTCTGGCAGTGGAACCACGCACCGGACGACGCGCGCTGGTCGCTCACGGAACGGCCGGGCTTCCTGCGGTTGCACGCGTTGGCGGCGCCGGATTTCTGGTCGGCCCGCAACAGCCTCACGCAACGGTCAATCGGGCCGCGCTCGATTCCGACGGCGGTGCTCGACGCGAGCGGCCTGCGGGACGGCGACGTGGCCGGGCTGGCGTTGCTCAATCTGCCCTATGCCTGGATCGGCGTGCGGCGCACCGGCGCCGGTTTGGTGCTCGAGCACTTCGATCAGTTCACCGGCGAGACGCAGCAGCGTCCGTTGGTTGGGAGCAAAGTATGGTTGCGCGCGGACTGCGATTTCCTCACCGAGCAGGCGACGTTCAGTTTCAGCACCGACGGTGAGCGCTTCGAGGTGATCGGCGCCCCGTTCACGATGGTGTTTCAGCTCAAGACCTTTCAGGGCGTGCGGTATGCGCTGTTTGCCTACAACGACGCGGGCGGTGCGGGCGGCGTGGCGGACTTTGATTCCTTCGACGTGGACGAGCCGCATCCGCGCGGGCTGATGCGGCCGATGCCGGTGGGCGAATCGATTGTGATGTCGGCGCATGGGCGGGAGCTGCCACCGCTCGGACCGTTCACGGTGGTCGATGTCGGGCTCGGTCGCGTGGCGCTGCGAGCGGCGGACGGGCGATTCCTCTCCGCCGACGCAAATGGCGTGAGTTGGGCCAACGACGCGGCCGGCGACTCGACGCACTTTCAGTGGATGGAAAACTTTTACGGTGACCTGAACCTGATGTCGCTCGCGACGCACCGTTACCTGGGCATCGATCCGGCGACGGGCGCGCTCACCGCCGATCACCGCGGCCCGGAACCATCGCGCGCGGACGGCGCCTGTTTCGATTGGGCTTTCGTTGCTTCCCGTCGGTAGTTGGTCCTTCGGGAGAGTGTGAGGGGTTGACCTTGGCGCGATTGGGTGCACTTTAGCCTTACCGGTGGACAAAACTCGGCTTCACGCCGTGTGTTTCAGGTCTTAGAACCAACGAAACCTATATCCATCGGTTTTTTATTTTCGTAGAACTTGGCGGCGGATCTTTGCGTCGCAGATACGATCCATAGTTCGGATTTCCGTCTGGGTCGTCCACATCTTGGATCAGCGAGACCTTAGGCCAAATTGCCTGAAGGAACCGTGACTCATGTTTTTCGTAACAGCGCTGCAGCGCCCAAAGGCAGTAGTCGGCTAGTTGTAAGCAGGCCTGTTCCCATGGGTATGCGGGAATGATTTCCAACGTTGTGTCCGAGGTGGCGTTGCGTGCCGTCAGAAAACGTGCGCGGGTTTCCTGAAGTTGTGAGGTAAGCGCCGCAGTGCGATCAGATTGACCCCGGCGAGCGAACACCAAACGGCACAATTCTCCTTTGTGGAGTCGTTCTCGAAAGAGCATCCGCACGGTAAGATCGTAGAGTTCGTTGGGATGGTAGCGGTAGTCGGGATTCATTCGATTTCGGCTGTGCACATACTCGCGCACTTTCCTCATGTCTTTGACTACCGCGTAGAACTTAAAATCCATAGTTGTGATTAAGTCGAACACCCGCGCTCGAACTTCGGGGTGGTCGTCTTTCGCGTGGAACGCTCGGGCCGTCTTGTTTGCATTTGGCTGCATTGACGGAATACCGGCGTAAAGTGCGTTTGCCATTAGGTTGGCGCGCAGACTGGCCAACTGGCGGGTTACGCCGAAATCGTCAGCGCAGGTTACCATGCCTAACATGAAAAACTGGTTGGCGTCAGCATCACGCAAACGATCACGTCCGCGTGGCCCAAACAAGACACCGTCACCGGCTTCGTCCACGTAGTAGGCAACGGATTTCACGGTGAAACCTGAGCGAGATTTCCCGGAAACTGGTTTCGGCTTAAGGATTTGATGCGGATCGATTTAAACGATGAGGAATAGACTTTGAACGCATGCAACATATCATGTTCAGGATGTTAATATCCTAAGGTTTGGCGAGCCCCGCTTGGCTTGCCAATTGATCGCGTTCTACCTGCGCAGCGTAAGTCTTTTACGCCCCAACCGGGGCCGTGTTTCTCACGGTTCGATCCGGGCGTAGGGGCCGACGATGGCGCCGGTGAAGTGGAGTCCGCCGCCGGCGGCCTGCACGCTGACCGGATAGGAGGCCGCGCTCGGCAGGAGCGGCTGCCAGACGCCGGCGGTGGTCGCGTAGGCGAAGGCAAAGGTCTCGTTGTCGGCGGTGAGTCGCAGGTCGATCGTGGTCGGGTTGGCCGGCAGCGGAAGGGTGACGAGCGTGGCGGGCTCGGCGCCGTTTTGCAGTTCAACGAAGACGCTCAGCCCGTCGGCGGTGCGCCGCACGCCCCAGACATAGTGGTGCGTTTCGTTCTGCATGAGGGCGAGTCCGGCGGTGACGCCGTCATCGGCCGGCACCCGGAGCCGGGCGGACGTTTCAAACTTGGCGTGTTGGATGCGGCGGCCGAGGTAGGAGGGATTGCCTTCGCCGGAGATGAGTTCGTGCTGCGGGGTGAGGCGAAGCTGTCCGTCGGCGAGTTGCCACCAGTCGGTCTTCGGCGTGCGGAGCATGATCCACAAGGGCGAAAGCTCGGCGGTGTCGAAGGTGTCGGTCCACGTGAAGTTGCCGTTGAGCGGTTGCGCGGGATCGGGGACGAAGTCGACGGCGTTGGGCGATGCCACGATGGCCGGCACGCGGTCGCCATGCGGCAGGATACGGGGCCAACCGTCTGCGGTCCACGTCACGGGCAGGAGGAACGTCTCGCGGCCGGTCGTCCAAGTATCCGGCGCGTAAGGACGGCAGGCGAGGAAGACGGACCACCAGTTGCCATCGGGGCCGATCACGAGGTCGGCGTGGCCCGTGCAGGTGACGGCGCCGGGGACGGTGCCGTCGAGGTCGCGTTGCGTGAGGATGGGATTGTCCGCCCAAGGTGTGAACGGCCCCGTGGGGGACTTGCTGCGCAGGATGACCTGAGAATGGTGCGAGGAGGTGCCGCCCTCGGCGCAACAGAGATAATACCAGCCGTCGCGCTGGTAGAGGTGCGGACCTTCGATCCAGACGGGTTTCGTGCTGAGGTCGACGCCGCCGTTGACGATGATGGAGCGCTCGCCGACGAGCTTCTGGGCGGCGATGTCGAACTCCTGAATCCAGATCGCGCGATGGCCGTTGTAGAGCGGCTGGTTGTCGGGTGGGTTGCCGTTGTTGAGCATCCACGCACGGCCGGTCGACTCGTCGAAAAAGAGCGAGGGATCGATGCCGTCGAAATCCAACCAAATCGGGTCAGACCATGGGCCGGCGGGATCGGTGGCGGTCACCATGAAATTGCCGCCGCGGCGGACGAGCGTGCAGATCACGTAGAACGTGCCGTCGTGATAACTGATGGTCGGGGCGAAGAGGCCGCGGGTGATGCCGAGGCCGTCGAAGTTCAGCTGGTCGGGGCGGTCGATGACGTGCCCGAGTTGCGTCCAGTTGACGAGGTCGGTGCTGTGGAAAATTGGGATGCCTGGAAAGTGCGAAAACGACGAATTGATGAGGTAGTAGTCATCGCCGACGCGACAGATGCTCGGATCGGGGTAGTAGCCGGCGAGGATGGGGTTGCGGTAGTGGCCGGCGGGTAGCGGTGGCGTGAATACATCGTCGCGTCCGGTGTAGGTGAACTGATCGAAGGTGACGGGGGCGGGCGCGGCGGAGAGCAACACGGGGAGGGCTAGGCCGAGGAGCAGCGTGCACGTTTTCACCGACGACGGGCAGGGTTTCAATAGTCGCCGGGGTGGCCGGGGGCGTAGCGCAGCTTGACCGACTTGTAGTAGTCGAGGTCGTGCGCGGGGGGCTCGACGCCGACGGGCAGCGGGCGCCGCGAGAATTGTTGGAAGTAGAGCAGGCAGGCGTCGCGCCAATTGCGCGCGTCCTGTTCCTGGCGGGCCAGGCGTTGCTGCACCTCGGTGAAG
>CAXBDS010000025.1:0-38914 GCA_963974355.1 uncultured Opitutaceae bacterium | reverse complement strand
CTGCCGATCAACAACTTGGAACAACCATCCTCATCCAAAGTGGGACACCATTGGGTTTCCATCGCGACCAGGACCGGGATGACCGCGTTGAGGGAGCCGGTTTCGTCTAGGCCGGCCTGTGCATCCGACTGCGCGGATTCGGTCGGAGCTCACCCCGACTCGGAGCTCACCCCGACTCGGCGCTCAGCGTGGCGACTACTCCGGCGGCCTAGCCCGTCGCGACGGCGTTGCCGGTGACACGGTAGCCTGACTGGGCGGGAGTTTGCTGCGCCGCAGCACCGCGGCGGGCTCGAGGCCCATGGCCTTGCATCGTCGCCAGAACGAGCCCGGCACCTGGCGCCGATCCGGCGTGCCTTTACTGATTTTGAAATGAACGGTTTTGGGCATGGAGAAAAAGGGGGCGGCAGTCATGGCCGTTCGGGCATGGGGCCATGATAACTCGCTGGGGCGATTCCGTAATAGCAGAAGGCGCCAATGTTCTCTCGTTTTACGCCATTCGCGGGCCCTTAAGGTGTGTTGCCGGCTCTCCGTTGGACGATGGCACCCGAGCAAGCATGCCAAATGCAAGGGTAGCGGGCGTGATCGGGAGGGCGAGAGGGGCGGGAGAATCAGCCGTCTGGTGCGGGGGCTCGCCCGTCCCTCACGACGGCTTTTGGGGGAGGCAGCGGGACATTGCAGTATTTCACACAAAAAGATTGAACCCTAAATCACCAGTGATTTAACGATACATCTTAGGTTGCCCCGAGTTTTGCTGTCAGCCCCCCCCGAGCTTTTCTTGCTTGTGGCGGACGGTAAATGCAATCCGTGGGCGGCATCACCCCTCAACGTCCCCCAACCCCATGCAACGAGACCCAAATCCCTACCTATCGGTGGCACGTCGATTCGTGCTGCCCCGCGCGGTTGCGGCCTGCCTCTGCGGCCTGACTGCTCCGCTGCTCGCCCAAACCGTCACGCCCGAATCCGCCGAACCTGTTGATGAGACGGTCGGTGCGAATGAAGAGACGATCTATCTGACGCCGTTCATGGTGACGTCGGAAGCCGACACGGGCTATGGCGTCAAAGATACGCTCGCCGGCACCCGCGTTCGCACCGAATTGAAGGACGTCGCGTCGGCCCTTTCCGTGGTCAATGAGCAGTTCATGGAGAACACCGGCGCCAAGAATTCTCAGGACCTGCTGGTTTATACAACCAATACGGAGGTGGGTGGCATCCATGGTAACTTCTCCGGTGCGGGTGGTTCGCAGACCTACAGCGAATCGCAAAACCTGTTGCGCCCGTCTAATAATACTCGGGTGCGTGGTTTGGATTCGGCGGATAATACGCGCGACTACTTTTTGACCGAGATCCCGTGGGACGGATATAACGTGGATCGCGTTGATATGCAGCGCGGCCCGAATTCGATCCTGTTCGGCGTCGGCAGTCCGGCGGGGATCATCAACACGAGTGTTAACGGCGCGACGTTGAAAAACGCGGGGAAGGTCGAAGCTCGGTTCGACAACAATGGTTCCTTTCGGGCCTCGCTGGACCTCAACAAGGTTTTGGTTAAAAACAAACTCAGCGTCCGCTTTTCGGCCTTGGATGATAATACCAAGTTCCAACAAAAGCCGGCCTTCAATCATGATCGGCGCGTGTTTGGCGCACTGCGCTACGAGCCGCAGCTCGTGAAGGACGGTCGCACCCTGTTTCGGGTGAATTATGAAAAGGGTGACATCAAGGCCAACCGCCCGCGCTCCCTGCCTCCGGTGGATGCGATCACCCCATGGTTTGTGCCGGGCACCGATGCCTATAAGGTCACGCCGGACGGCACCAAGGATTGGACTAAATACACGGTGCCCGCCGTCGCTCCTTGGTATGCTTACGCTGCGATGGGGCGCAGCGGAAACCCGAATATCGGACTCTATTATGATGCCACTACGGGACAGTTGATTCGGGCGCAATCGTCCACTGCCGGCACTGGCAAGGGCCTCGATTCGACGGGCGCGATCGATGGCACGATCAATGGCATGCAATTCGGCTCCAACTTTGCGTTGGCCGGTTATAACGCTTATGCTACGCAGGCGCTCCCGGGCGGTGCGTTTTATGGTAACAAGTCCATCTCGGATCCTAGTATTTTCGACTTCTATCACAACCTGATGGATGGAGATAACAAGCGGGAGTATCAAAACTGGGATGCCTCCAACGTCGCGCTTTCGCAGACGTTTTTCGACGATCGGTTTGGCCTGGAGGCGGTCTACGATTATCAGAGCTACGAGGACGGCCAGATCGGTTTCCTGAATGGCGGTGAATATGTGCTCTCGGTGGATATCAACCAAAAGCTCCTCGACGGCAGCGACAACCCCAACCTGGGCCGACCCTACGTCGGCAACAGCGGCCAATACGGGAACACGGAAAACTATATTGATCGCAACAGCGCTCGCCTGACCGCTTTCGCCGACGTCCGCACCGAAGACTTCTTTGGCAAATCTCTCCTGTCCCAAATTCTGGGACACCACATGATCACCGGTCTGTTGTCGCAGGATATTAAAGAGACCGACTATCGCGGCTATGCGCGCTGGGCTTCGGAGACGTCCTACGCCTACGATAATCAGCGACCCGGCTCGAAAGCCGATATCACGACCGGCATTCGGCAAGTGGATTGGATCGCCTATCTCGGGCCGTCACTCTTGAACGCCCCGTCGGCGTCCGGTGCCAATGTGAGCCGGATCAACGGCATCATCGAGCCGCAGAGCAGCCAGACGTTCCGCTATTTCGATTCGACGTGGAACGCTCCGGCGGGCGTCAACTACGACGATCCCTACACCTACGTCAGCTACACGAATACGGACCCTGACGCGGGGCCGATCGGCGGTCCCGTGACCAATACCGGCACCCAAGCCGAGAATCCGGCCAACTACGTCGGATGGACGACGGGCACCTACCACGTGTTGAACGCCGACAAGGGTGACATCAAATCACTTTACACGAGCGGCCAGCGCAGCCGGAACAAGATCGAGTCCCAAGGCCTCACGTGGCAGGGCTACTTCTTTGACGGGGCGGTGGTGCCGGTCTTCGGCTGGCGCAAGGATACCGTGACCAACGCCAGCTCCCAGGCGCCGAAAGATCCGAACACGCAGGTTTCGTTGATGGACTACGAGCTGGATACGTCCGACGCGAATACCCAGAAGGCGTCCGGCGAGAGCAAGAGCTACGGCATCGTCATCCACACCCCGAAGCGCTTCCAGGAGGCGCTGCCGTTTGGCACGCACTTCAGTGTCTTCGCCAACAAGTCCAAGAACTTCAAAGCCGATGCGCCGCGGGGGGACGTTTTTGGTAACGTGATCGAGAATCCGAAGGGCGAGACGACGGACTACGGTGTGGTGGTCACCACCTTGAACGATAAGCTCACGCTGAAGCTCAATTGGTATGAGACCAAGGTCGCCAACGCCACGCTCACGAGCGACAGCGCCGGGTTCGGCAGCGGCAATCTCTACTATGCCTGGGCGCTGCCTTACTGGGGCGCGACACACGCGCTCGCCGCGCTCGATGGCATCGCGAACCCGCAACTCCGCCAGGGCTCGTGGGGCTGGCCTTGGAACAACATCGCGACCTTGCCCGATGGTTCGCCCGACAACGCCCGGATCGGCGAAATCGTGCGGGACTTCTTCACGAACTTCCCGCTCGATCAGCGGTTCTCGGATGAATACGGACTCGGCCTCGATGTCGCGCGCATGCGTTCCTCCAACATGTCGGACTGGTATGCGGCCGTGCCGAACTACGGTTCCGGTTCGATCGCCGATGGCGGCGACGGCGCTTCGAATCTCGGTCTGCAACCGGCCTACGGGGGCAACCTGCGCAGCTTCGGCACGGGGCCGGTGGCCACGGGCGACACCACGTCCAAGGGCGTGGAAATCGAGCTCACCGCCCAGCCCACGAAGGACTGGTCGGTCACTTTCAACGCGTCGCAAACCAAGTCCTATCGCACCTCCATCAGTCCGGCGATCGACGAGTGGATTCAGAACTACACCGAGTTCATGGCCGGCGATGCGGGCCTGATCACGCTCTGGGGCGGTGACACGATGCGGAAGAATTGGGAGGACCATATCCTTGCGCCGTATTCCGTGCTGCTTTCGCAGATCGGCCTGGCCGCGCCGGAAGTGCCGGAATGGCGTTATAATCTGATCTCCAATTACGCCTTTAGCGAAGGCGCGCTGAAGGGCGCCAATGTCGGTATCGCCTATCGTTGGGAGGATAAGCGGATCTTGGGCTACGCCTATGACGACGACCTCGGCGTGTTGGACGTCAACCAGCCGTATTATGGTCCCACCGACGATCATTTCGACCTGTGGATCGGCTACGGTCGCAAGATCACCAAGGACGTGTATTGGCGCATCCAGCTGAACATGCGCAACGTCGGCGAAAAGAACCATCTCGTCCCGGTTAACATCAATCCGGATGGCGAGGTCGCTCTGTCCCGTATTCAGGACGGCATGGGCTGGCAGATCACCAACACGCTCTCGTTCTAGCCCGCTCTCGGACCACTCTGGCGTTCGGTTGAGGTCCGCCAGGGTGACGAGGTTTAGGTAACGTTGCTCCCAGGGGTGGGTGCGCGTTCAAACGCCCATCGGATTTTATCCGGTGGGCGTTCTGGGTGGGAGCGTGATTCCACGGGACCTTCAGTCGGAATGGGTTTTCCGTTAAATCAGGTTGCTGCGCGGTTCGGGGAGCAGGCATCGTGGAGGGATGTCATCGGTTTTTAGTGATCAATTTGTTTGGGGAGTGGCCGCCGCTTCGGCGCAGATCGAAGGGGCGGCGCGCGAGGGTGGGAAAGGTGAATCGGTCTGGGACCGGTTCGCGCGGACCCCCGGCAAGGTGCACGGCGGTGACACGCTCGATGTGGCGTGCGATCATTACCACCGCTTCGAGGAGGACTTCGCGTTGATGGCGCGCCTCGGTGTGAAGCACTACCGCTTGTCGATCGCTTGGCCGCGGATTTACCCGCAGGGTGACGGCGCGCTGAATGAGGCGGGCGTCGCCTTTTATCACCGCCTGCTGGATGCGATGGCCCGGCACGGCATCACGCCGTGGGTCACGATGTTTCACTGGGACTTGCCGCAAGCGTTGGAGGACCGCGGAGGCTGGCAAAGCCGCCTCACGGTGGATGCGTTTGGCCGCTACGCCGACACGGTCGTGCGCGAGTATGGCGGCAAGGTGAAACACTGGATCACGTTGAACGAAATCCGCTGTTTCACCCAATTGTCCTATGGCTTCGGGACCAAGGCGCCGGGGTTGCGCGTCAGTGACGCGGCGCTCAACCAGATCTATCACCATGCGCTGGTATGTCATGGCCTCGGGATTCGGGCCGTGCGCGCTCACGGCGGAGCGCAGGCGCAAGTCGGGCTGACCGATAACAGCGACATTTGTATCCCCGTGACGGAGACGCCGGCCGACATCGCCGCCGCGAAGGAATGGTATCGGCGCCGCAACTTGCATCTGTTGGGTGCGATCCATGCGGGATGCTATCCGGACGAGTATCTCGCCCGCTGCGGGGACGCGGCGCCCGTCGTGCAAGACGGCGACTTTGCGCTCATCAGTGCGCCGACGGATTTTCTCGGACTCAACCTTTACACCGGCACTTTCGTCCGCGCCGGGGCCGACGGAGAGCCGGAGGAATTACCCCTGCCCGCCTCCTATCCCAAAGCCGACAGTCCGTGGCTCCATTGGGCGCCACAGGTGATCTACTGGGGCACGCGGCTCGCGCAGGAGACCTACGGGCACACGTCGATCTACATCACCGAAAACGGCTGTGGTTATAACGTCGAACCGGTGCGGGACGGCGAAGTGACGGACCTGCATCGGCGCGAATACCTGCGCGCCCATCTGCGTGAAATGGAACGGGCCAAGCGGGACGGCGTGCCGATCGATGGCTACTTCCTGTGGTCGTTCATGGACAACTTTGAGTGGGAGGATGGCTACGAGCGCCGCTTCGGCATCGTGCACGTCGATTTCGAGACACAGGTGCGCAGCCCGAAGCTTTCAGCCCACTACTACGCGGCGGTGATGCGGGAAAACCGCATCGTCTAGGGCGCGGGTGTCTTCATCCGATCTGTCGTGCGTTTTTACGGTCGGGACGGCTCGCCCACGATGATGCCGCGACCGCTCGTGCCGAGGTAGACGCGACCGTAGGTTTGGCTGTCGCCGATCACGACACGCAGCCAACCGTAGCGTCGGGCCGGATCGTCGATCGGGAGCCAGGTTTGGCCCGAGTCATCGGATCGGAAGATCCCTTCACGGCCGGCGATGCGGCCGTGCAGGTAGAGCGCGTCGCGTGATCGGCCGGGGGCGGCGTGGCCGAAGCCGATTTGGTAGGCCGCGTCGACCGTCGTGAGGCGTTGAAAGTTGCGTCCTGGTCGTGTGGATACGTAGAGGCCCCGCGGGGACGGCACCCACACGCGTCCGCCTTCCCGCGGTCCGGCCCGGGGAATGCCTCCGAGCGCGGCGAACGTGGTGGTCAACGCAAACGACGCACCGCCGTCCAGGCTGGTGAAGAACCGGCCGGTGACGGGGTCGGAGAGGTAAAAGACGTTGGGCGCCACCCGGTCCGCGATGACGTAGGACGTGAGGTGGCCGGCGCTGGAAGTGAACTCCACGTCGCTGGCCTGCCACGAGGCTCCGCCGTCGTCGGAGGCATACGGGCCCGCGTTTTTGGGTAACCACACCATGCGCGCGGCGTCGGCCGAGATCGCGACGCGACCGGGACCGTGGGTTTCCGCTTCGGGCGGGTGGCTCGCGAGCGGCGTCCACGTGCGACCACCATCATGGGAGCGCGAGGCGTGGGCTGGGCCACGGTGGGTGCGGACCATTTCGAGCGGGTGGCCTCCGGCGTAATCGATGGTCGAGCTGGTGCCGGGTCCCTGCGCATGGGTGCCGGCCGGCGGCGAACGGGTGAGGTCGTCGTGACGGAAGCCGCCGATGTCGCCGATGGCACTGAGCAAGGGGGCGCCGACGGGCGGGCTGACGAGTTCATCGATGACGGTTTCTTCCAAACCGGCGTTGGCAAACTCCCATACGGGGCCGGTGCGGTCGTCGGTCGGTGCGAGGTGGCGTGTGTGCCAGAGACCGTAGCCGGTTACGAACCACGCTTGCTGCGGGTGGTGCGGATCGACGGCGATATCGGTGATCCAATGGATGAAGAACGGTGCCGTATAGGGCGCCGAGGAGTGGTCCCACGTGGCGTGATCGACGAGCGAGGCCCACGTCTCGCCGCCGTCGGTGCTGCGCCAGATCTGATCCCCGGGTTTCCAACGGTCGAGGGAGGTCACGATGACCGCGTTCGGCGCGGTGGGGTCAAAGGCGAGCCCGGCGAAACCATGCGGTGCGATCGCCGCGCCGTCAGCCAAGGCCGGCGTGAGGTTTGTCCATGCCTGCCTCGTTGGATCGAAACGCCAGCAGGCTCCGGCAGTGATGTCATTGGGGCCGAGGTTGTTGCCGTAAGTGAAGTAGAGGCGGCCGGCGGGGTCGAAACCGGCTTGGTGGACGAGAAATCGGGTGGGTTGGCCAAGCAAGGGCGTCCAGGTGACGCCGTCGTCGGCGCTTTGCCATAGGACCGGTGTATCGCTGATCTCGGCGAGCGCAGCGTAAAGGAGGCGAGGGGTGGTCGCCGCGGCGGGCGCGGGGCCGGCGAAGACCAGCGTCAAGCCCGCGCCCTCCGGCCAAGGGGCGGTCACCGCCTGCCACGTTTCGCCGTAGGTGTCGCTGCGCCACAGGCCGTCGTGGGGCGTGGCGAGCCAAAGGGTTTCGCCGTGATCAGGATGGACGAGCAGGTGTTCGCCGGTGTTGCGGCCATCGGCGTTGCCGCCGAGTTTGAAGGGAAGGGGGAACGAGGTCCACGTCGCCCCGCGATCCTCCGAGCGGAGGAGGGCGGCGGGATCGCCCCAAGTTTGAGCGTAGGAGCCGGCGGCGAGGTAGACGCGCTCCGGGTCGTGCGGATCGAGCGCGAGGCTGAAGATGCCGGTGAGCTCCGCTTGGTTGCGGCCGAGATCGTCGTTGAGCGGGAGCCAACGCGACTCCCCCGGGATGTAGCGATAGGCTCCGCCCACGTCGGTGCGGGCATAGAGCAAACCGGGTTCGGTGGGATGAAAGACCAGCCCGGAAACGTAGCCGCCACCCCCGATGACGACGTTATTCCAGTCGTAGACCGCGGAGGCGGGCGGCGGCGCGGCGGTGAGCACGGGGGCGCTCCAGCCGGCCATCGTGGCCAAGACCGGAAGCCCGAAAAAGGGGGCCAGACGAAGGGGGAGCACGAGAGAGAATTTACATCCGAAGGGATTGGATTTGCCAATGCTGATTTAACGTAACATCAGTGCTGGCCCCTCCGTTGTTCGTTCTTGTTCACGGAACCCCCTTTCTTCGTCCATGAAATTTACCGACGGCGCCTGGCTGCTTCAGCCGGGACTCAAAGCTCATTACCCGGCAGAAGTTCATCACGTCGCGCGCGAGGGCGATGTGCTGGTGGTTCACGCGCCCACGCGACCGATCCGCCACCGCGGGGACACCTTGCAGGGCCCGTTGCTCACCCTGCGACTCGACTCGCCGCTTGAGGGCGTGGTTCGCGTCTCGATCGAGCACTACAGCGGTGGGGCGGTGCGCGGACCGTCCATCCCGTTGGAGCCGAACCCACCGCCGACCGTGCAGATCGACCACGGCGACGAGGCCGTGACGCTGCGGGCGGGCGCATTGAGCGCACGCCTCGCGCGGAAAGGGGCGTGGGAATTGGCGTTCTTCGGCGATGACGAACGGGTTTACACCCGCAGCGCGTCGCGTGGAGCGGGTTACATTGAACGCGGGGATGGGGCGACGTTTGTGCACGAGCAATTGGACCTCGGCGTGGGCGAGTCGGTTTACGGTCTCGGCGAGCGTTTCACGGCCTTCGTCAAGAACGGTCAGGTCGTGGAGAATTGGAACAAGGACGGCGGCACCGGGAGCGAGCAGGCTTATAAGGCCGTGCCGTTTTACCTGACGAATCGCGGCTACGGCGTGTTGGTCAACAGCACCGGGCCGGTGTCGTTTGAGGTGGCTTCGGAGCGCGTCTCGCGGGTGCAGTTCAGCGTTCCCGGGGAGCGCCTCGAATACTTCGTGATCGCGGGGCCGACGCCGAAGGATGTGCTGAAGCGCCTCACGGCGTTGACCGGACGTCCGGCGCTGCCGCCGGCGTGGTCGTTTGGCCTGTGGCTCACGACGTCGTTCACGACCAACTACGATGAAGCGACGGTGATGGGATTCATCGACGGCATGAGCGCGCGCAACCTTCCGCTGCACGTGTTCCACTACGACTGCTTTTGGATGCGCGAGTTTGCCTGGTGCGACTTCACGTGGGACGAACGCACGTTTCCCGACCCGGTGGGGCAGCTGCAGCGTCTGCATGAGCGCGGGCTGAAAATCTGTGTATGGATTAATCCCTACATCGGCCAGGCCTCGCGTCTGTTCCGCGAAGCCGTGACGAACGGCTTCCTCCTGCGCAAGCCGAACGGCGACGTGTGGCAGACGGACCTATGGCAGCCGGGCATGGGTGTCGTCGACTTCACCAATCCCGCCGCCGCCGCCTGGTTCTGCGGCCACCTGCGCCGTCTGCTTGAAATGGGCGTCGACTGTTTCAAAACGGACTTCGGCGAACGCATCCCGACGGAGGTCGTTTACCATGACGGTTCGGACCCGCTGCGGATGCATAACCACTATGCGGTGCTCTACAACGAGACCGTGTTTGAGTTGCTGAAAGAGGTGCGAGGCGAGGGGGAGGCGGTGCTTTTTGCGCGGGCCTCCCATGCGGGCGGTCAGAAGTTTCCGGTGCATTGGGGGGGCGATTGCAACTCCACCTACGAGTCGATGGCCGAAAGCCTGCGCGGGGGGTTGTCGCTCGGCGCCTGCGGTTTTGGCTATTGGAGTCACGACATCGGCGGGTTCGAGGGACTGCCGCCGCCGGACATCTACAAACGATGGGTGGCGTTTGGGTTGTTGTCGTCCCACAGCCGCCTGCACGGCAGCTCGTCGTATCGTGTGCCGTGGGCCTACGATGAGGAGGCGTGTGACGTGTTGCGGCATTTTACCCAACTGAAATGCCGGCTCATGCCCTACCTTTATGCCGTTGCGATCGAGGCGCACCAAACCGGGGTGCCGATGATGCGGGCCATGGTGTTGGAGTTTCCCGCCGATCCCGGCTGTGCGTCATTGGATCGCCAATACATGTTGGGCGACCGGCTGCTGGTCGCGCCCGTGCTCGACGTCGATGGTTGGGTGGACTTCTACCTGCCGCCGGGATCGTGGGTGCATCTGTTGAGCGGCGAAGCGCGTGCAGGCGGCTGGCATCGCACGAAGCACGATTTCCTGGATTTGCCGCTCTACGTGCGCGCAGCCTCGATCCTAGCGCTCGGCGCGGACGAGAGCCGGCCCGATTACGACTTCGCCGCGGGTGTGGAATTTGTGATCAGCGTCTTGGCCGACGGCGAATCAGCGGCGGCCACGGTGCCCGGATTTGACGGCCAAGGGGAAACCCGCGTGACCGCGAGCCGGACCGGTCGCGAGATCGCGGTCAGCGTGGCGGGACGCATTCCTGCGGTCTGGTCGGCGCGTTGTCTCGGTCGCACCGGGGATGCGACGCGCGCCCCGGAGTCCTCCGGTCATCTGATCCTCACGCTCCCCGATGCCTAACCCTGAGGAGTGCGCTTGCGGCGGGGGCGTTCGTGCGCCAGCGTCGGCCGCTTGACGATGTCGAAAGCGCGAAAACCAAAGTCCCCGCGAGCCGCCACGCTGGCCGACGTAGGACGGGAAGCGGGCGTTTCCGCCATGGCGGCATCGGCCGTGTTGAACAGCGTAAAGACGTCGTCGCGGATCTCCGCCGATACGCGCACCCGCATCCTGGAGGCGGCGGCACGCTTGCAGTATCGGCCCAATGCCGCGGCGCGCGCCTTGGTGCATCGGCGGATGAATACGATCGGTTTGGTCGCCGAAGTGGACGAAAACGACCTCAACTACTATTTTTTGGCGCTGTTCAACGGCGTGCTCACCGCCGCGACGCACTACGAGCAGAACACCACGGTGTTTACCCTGAAAAATTGGGGCAAAGACATCGCGCGACTCCGCTCGATTTGTGACGGCCGGATCGACGGGTTGATCCTGATCGGGCCGACCTTCGACGCGGAGCAGTTGAGCGACCTGCCGAATCACACGCCCTTTGTGGCCCTTCACGCCAACGCGGGGCTGGAGCAGCGCATGTTCAACATCGAGTCCGACGAAGAACTCGGGGCGTTCCGCATGACGGAGCACCTGATCGCGCTCGGGCATCGCCGGATCATGCACATTTCGGGGCCGACCCACATGGTGGGATCGCAGCGCCGGATCGCGGGTTATAAACGAGCGCTGAAAGCGCATGGCATCAAGCAAGAGAGCCGCTTGTTGCTACACTCGCACTACGACATGTTGCACGGGCGGGAAATCGTCAGCCAGTGGCTGGCCGACCACGCCGGGGAGGCGCTGCCGCACGCCGTGTTTTGTGGCAACGACGCGATGGCGCTCGGGTGCATGGAAGCGCTGGCCGAAGTGGGCCTGCGCGTGCCGGATGACATTTCCGTGGCGGGCTTCGACGACACGCTGGGCGCCCGCACGACGGTGCCGCAGCTGTGCTCGGTGCGGCAACCGCTGCAGGAAATGGGCTGGAAGGCGGCGGAAATTCTTTTGGCCAAGATCGGCACGCTGAAGGACGAGGTGCCGGCATCGCCGTTCGTGATGCCGGTGGAGGTGGTCCCGCGGGGATCCGCCGGACCGCGACCCGCCGTCGATCGGATTGTGCCGATGCCGCGTCGGTCGTGACGGACCCAAGCGGTCCGGTTGCGCCGCAAAAATTTCCCCCCATGAAAGGTTCTTCTCTTCTTCGTTTGGTTTCGTTGCTGCTCGTCGGTGCGGTCTCCTCCACTTGGGCTCAACCGGTGGTCGTCGCTGCGACTGATCCGCTGGTGCGCTACGTCGGCCGCTTTGACCGCAGTGATCCGGCGGGACCGCGCGGAGCATGGAGCGCGAGTGCCGTGGCGCTGACGTTTGAAGGGAGCTCGCTCGACGTGGAGCTGGCCGATGGCGGGCGCAATTTCTGGCAAATCGTGCTCGATGGCCAAGCCGCCGGTGTGCTCGAGCTGGCGGCGGGCACGCATGTCTATCCAGTCGCGAAAGGGCTGCCCCCCGGATCGCATACGATCGAACTCGTGAAACGCACGGAGTTTTCGCTGGGGACGACTCAAGTGCGGGGCTTCATTCTGGCGGAAGGCGCCACGCTCAGGCCGACCCCGGCGCGGGCGCGTCGCATCGAAGTGATCGGCGATTCGATCAGTTGTGGTTACGGCAACGAAGCCCCGCGCAAGGAGGAGGGTTTTTCTCCGGCGACCGAAAACGGCTGGCTGGCATATGGCGCGGTCGCGGCGCGGGCCGTGCAGGCCGACTACGTTTGCATCGCCTGGTCGGGCAAGAAGCTCTGGCCGGACAACAGCATCCTCGATTACTACGACACGGTGGTGCGCGACGATGCGGCGCCATTGTGGGATTTCTCCGCGCAGATTCCCGACGCCGTCGTGATCAACCTTGGGACCAACGACTTTGGGCGCGCCAACCCCGACCGCGAAGGCTGGGTGGCGGCTTACGTGGACTTCATTGCGCGGGTTCGTCGTCATTACCCGGATACGCCGATCTACTGTGCGCAGGGCACGATGATGAGTGACTGGCCGGAGGACCGAAAGCCGCGCACGACGATTCTCAGCTACCTTGCCGAGGTCGTGGCGCGGGCCCATGCCGCGGGCGGTCCGCCGGTGCGCCTGATCGATTTCGGCGTGCAACAAGCCGAGAACGGCATCGGCGCCAACTGGCATCCCAGCGTGCGCACCGACGCGTTGATGGGCGCGCAACTGGCGGCGGCGCTCCAGGCCGACCTCGGCTGGTAGCCGCTACGCGCCGGCCGGAGCCTCACCGGCGATGGTGGCGGTGACGCTGTCCTGGCTGAATTGGTTCGTGTAGAGCGTGTAGTAGTGGCCGCGCAGGCGGAGCAGATCTTCGTGCGTGCCGCACTCGGCGATGCGCCCGCGTTCGATCACGAGGATGCGATCAGCGCGTCGGATCGTGCTCAAGCGGTGCGCGATCACGAAGCTGATGCGGCCCTCCAGCACGCGTTGCAGGCCGGCCTGGATGAGCTGCTCCGTCTCCGTGTCGATGGAAGAGGTGGCTTCGTCCATCACGAAAATGCTCGGACGCGCCAGCAACGCGCGGGCAAACGACACGAGCTGGCGTTGCCCGGTCGAGAGGCGCGAACCGCCTTCGCCGACGGCCGTGTCATAGCCGTTCTCCAACGCGCTGATAAAGTCGTGCGCGTTGACGAGGCGGGCCGCTTCTTCGACCTCGGCATCGGTGGCTTCGAGCCGACCGTAGCGGATGTTGTCGCGCACCGAGCCTTTGAAGAGATGCGGTGTTTGCAGCACGCTGCCGAGCTGGCTTTGCAGCCAGTGCAGCGGTCGTTCGCGGTAGTCGACGCCGTTGATCAGGACTTCGCCCCCGGTCGGTTCATAGAAGCGGCACACCAGTGAAACGATGGTGCTTTTGCCGCCGCCGGACGGGCCGACGAGGGCGATGGTTTCCCCGGGCTGCACCTTGAGGTTGAAGTCTTGCAGGATCTTGCCGCCCGTCGCGTAGGCGAAGTCGATGTGGCGAAACTCGACCTCGTGGATGCGCTCCGTCGCGAGCGCGGCGGCCTTCGCCGGATCGGCGTAGGCATCGCGCACCGCGTCGCTGTCGCGGATCTGCGGCTCGGTCTCGAGCAGGCCCATGACGCGTTCGCCGGCGGCCTGGGCCGATTGGATTTCGGTGAAACGCTGGGCGAGTTGATTGATGGGGTGGAAGAGCTGGGTGGCGAAGTTGGTAAAGGCCACGAGGGTGCCAAGGGACATGGCGCCGCTGTTCACGTAAAAGCCGCCGCGCCACAGGGCGAGCCCGCCGGCGAGGCTGCCGAGCGTAAAGACGACCGGGTAGTAGACGGCGCTCTGGCGCGCGTTGCGCACGGCCGCCTGGAACATGTTGAGCGAAACCGTCTCGAATTCGGCAAGATTGTCGGCCTCGCGCACGAGGGTTTTGGTCGTGCGCACGCCGGCGATGGACTCGTTGAAGCCGGCGGTGATTTGCGAATTGTATTTGCGGATCTCACGCGAGCTGTGGAGCAGCTTGGTTTGAAAGTAGCGCGAGACGAGCGCGAGCGGCGGCACGACGGAGAGCACGACCAGGCCGAGCTTCCAATTCATGTAGAGCAGGCTGGCGGCGATGAGCGCGATGAAGCTGCAGCCCCACATGATGTCGAGGATACCCCACGCGATCACGCGGGCGAGCCGGTCGCAGTCGCTGGTGAGGCGAGTGATCAGCCAGCCCACGGGTCGGGTGTCGTAAAAGTTGAACTCGAGCTCCTGCAGACGCGCGAACCCTTCGGTGCGGATGTCGAAGCCGAGTCGATGGGCGAGCCCGCCCGCGAGTTGAATGAACAACCAGACGCCGGCGCAGAGCAGAATCGTGACCAGCAGATAGGCGCCGATGTAGCCGGTGAAATTGGCCGAGGCACCCTCCCGCACGACGCCATCGATCACCCAACGGGTGACGTGCGCAAACGCGGCATCGCACGCCGCGATGAGCACGGCGGAGATGACGAGCGGGTAGAGCAACCGCTTTTTCTGCAGGGCGCGGCGGAGCAGCTTCCACCACAGGCCGGCGTCGAGCTTGGCCTTAAAATCGTCTTCGGGTGGTTGTTGGGCGGACATCGGAGAACGGAGGAGTCGGGAGGTCGCCGCTCTGGACATACGAAATGTCACCAAACGCAGAAGCATGCAGATCGTTGATGCAGTGCGTCTCCGTCGTGCTATTGCGTGTGTCTAGGGGGCGGAAAATCGGGTGGGTTTAGCGGGTGGCGGAGAGGTCGGCGGCGAAGTCGCTTTCGACGTTGGTTTGGATGCGCCAGAGGCGCTGATACAGGCCTTCGGCGGCGGCGAGCTCGGCGTGGGTGCCGGCCTGCACGATCTTGCCTTGGTCGAGCACGATGACGCGATCGGCATGGGCGAGCGTCGCGAGGCGGTGGGCGATCACCAGCGTGGTCGCGCGGCCTCGGCGGGAACGCAGGGCCTTCACGATCATCGACTCGGTCTCGGCGTCCACGGCGCTGAGGGCGTCGTCGAGAATGAGAAACGGTGCTTCCTTGAGCAGCGCGCGCGCGATGGCGACGCGTTGGCGCTGTCCGCCCGAAAGCGTCACCCCCCGCTCGCCGATGAGGGTTTCATAACCCTGGTCAAAGCGCGTGATGGTTTCGTGAATACAGGCGGCGCGGGCGGCTTCCTCGATCTCGGGATCGGGGGCGTCGCGGCGACCGAGGCGGAGATTGGCGCGCAGCGATTTCGAGAAGAGAAACGGTTCCTGCATCACGACGCCGAACTGGCTGCGCAGCCAGGCGCGGGGCAGGTCGGCCAGCTCGTGGTCGTCGAGCTTTACGGAGCCCTGCTGGTAATCGTAGAGCCGCAGCAGCACGTGCATGAGCGTGCTTTTGCCCGAACCGGAGGGACCGAGAATGGCGAGGGTTTCGCCGGGTTTGACGTCGAAGCTCACGCCGTTGAGCGCATGGGCGGCGGCATCGTCACCGTGGGCAAAGTGCAGATCGCTCACGGTGAGGTCGCCGGTCAGGCGCGGTGGCAGATCGGCCGGTGGCGCGGCGGGTTCGGTCTCGCGGGCGACGTCGAGGATTTCGCCGATGCGCGTGAGGGCGACCGTGGTTTTACCCAGATCGGTGAGAATGCGGCCCAGCTGGCGCACCGGCCACAGCATGGTGCCGAGGTAGGCAAGGAACGCGAAGAGCACGCCCACGGTGAGCTGGCCGGTCGTCACCCAGCGGGCACCAATGAGCAGCACGAGACCGATCTGCGACAGGGCGACCAAGTCGCTGATCGACCAATACCACGCCATCAGCCGCAGCAGGTGGATGTTGCGGTCCCGAAAGCGGGCGTTGGGCTCGGCGAACTTGGCTTTTTCGTGCTCATGGCGGGCGAAGGCCCGCACCACGCGGATGCCGGTCAGGTTTTCTTGCACCACGGTCGTGAGGTCGCTCTCGGCCTCGTCGACTTCCTTGAAGACGTGTTTTACGCGGCGGAAGTAGACATAGCCGTAAATGATGATGGGGCCGATGAGCGAGAACGCGACCCCGGTCATGCGGGGGCTGAGCGACCACAAGACCGGCAGCGCGGTGAGCATGAGCACGACGGCCTGCGCGATCTCGGTGACTTGCGTGGCGAGAAACACGCGCGTGGTTTCGACGTCGCTGGTGCACCGTTGCACGAGGTCACCGCTATCGGCGCGGTCGTGATAACGGGCGGGCAGATGATTGAGGTGATCGTAGAGGCGATTCTTCAGTTCGCGGGCGATGCCATCGCTGGCGAGCGAAGTGAACCACCCCTTCACGTAGGCGAACCCACCGGCAATGACGCTGAGCGCGACCATCACCACCGGAGCGATCCACAGGTGCGCCACCAAGCCCGCCGGTCCGCCCAGCGCGGCGACAAACCATCGGATGAGTCGCGGGGAGTCGGCGAGGGGTTTTTGCGCGAGGGCGTGGTCGATCACGGCGGTGCCGACGAGCGGAATGCCGTAGTTGATCAATGTGGCCGCGATCAGGCAGACGAAGGCCAGACCGTAGCGGAGACGGTGGCCTTGCGTGAGTCGCCAGAGCACGGGAATCGGCGAAGTCATTACAAAAGAAACGGTAGGAAGGACGGATGAAACAAGGGGGCGGGCGGAATGCGGGGACGAAAAAACCCGCTCGGAGGAGAGCGGGTCGGCGTCAGAAAAGAGAGGTAAGCGTCTCGTGCTGGTCGGCCCGCGGTGGCGGCGGGCGGATGTTGACTCACAGGAGGATCATCGGGCCCGTCCGCTTGGTGACGTGGTTGCAAATAAGCGGGTGACGGATCGGCATGAAAAACTCCTGATTCGAGGTTGGCGTGACCAAACGTCCGCCATGCCGGTGAGGCAAGCGGAAAGTCGGACGCGGCCGGTGAGCATCTCGTGGGCCTAGTCGAGGGCGAACGCGTCGACGGATTGGGCGCGGCCTTTGACGCCGACCGGTCCAAGCCTGCGGGTCGCATAGGTGCCCTGCGCGGCGCGCAACGTGGCCTGGCTCACGATGATGTCGGTCGCGAAACCGGGCTGGCGGGTGAGGGTCTGCAGACGGGCGGCGAGGTTCACCGCGTCGCCGATCACCGAGTAATTCAGGCGACGATGGGAGCCGATGTTGCCGGCGACGACCGGGCCGGTGTTGATGCCCACGCCAAAGGCGAGCGCCGGGCGGTCCTCCCGGGCGAGCTCGGTGTTGAAGACGCCGAGCGCCGTCCGCATGCCAAGTGCCGCTCGCAGCGCGCGGTCCGCGTCGTCCCCGCTGGCCACGGGCGCGCCGAACAGCGCCATGATTTCGTCGCCGATGAATTTGTCGATGATGCCGCCCTCGGCCTCGATGGCGGCGCTCATGCGGTCGAGGTAGCGGTTTAGCAGGGCGACCACTTCGGTCGGCGCGAGGTGCTCGCTCATCGGCGTGAAGCCGCGCAGGTCGACAAACAGCACGGTGACTTCGCGCTCTTCGCCGCCGAGGCCGGCGCCTTCGCGGAGGAGGCGAGCCGCGACGGCCGGCGACACGTTTTTGTCGAGCAGGTCACGCACGCGGTCGCGTTCGGCGAGGCCTTCGCTCATGCGGTTGAACGAGCGGGCGAGGTCGCCGAGCTCGTCGGCGCGGTCGAGCTCGAGTCGGGCGTCGTAGTCGCCCTGGGCGATCACGCGGGTATGGGCGGCGAGCGCTTGCACGGGTTGACTGAGCCGCCGGGCCAGACCAAGACCGAGCGCGGCCGCCAGGGCCAGTCCTCCTCCCGTGACGCCGAGGAGCAGGCGATTCAGGCGACGCGCGGGGGCGAGTTTTTCGTCGAGCGAATACTGGAGATAGATCGTGACGTCCCCGGCGTGGCGGGCGGTGACGAGCGCGGTTTCGCCGTCGAGGTCGAGCGCGACCACGGTATCGTCGGGCGCGCGCCACGTGGGCAGGGCGGCGCGCAACGCCATCGTGCGGGCGGGGGCGAGACTGGTGGCAACCAGATCACCGGCGGCGTCGACGAAGCTCACATCGACCGCGGTTTGACCATGCAGGTCGGCGGCGAAGGCGTCGTCGATGGCGTAGCCGACGACAAACCACGCGACGACCGTGGGGGCCCGGATGGGCACGGTCACCAAGGCATGCAGGCGGCCGGCCGCGAGACCGTAGCCGTTGGCCTCGAGGTTGGGGCTGGCGTCGGCGTGGGCCACCAGCGCCGATAACGTGGCGACGTTGGTCGGCGCGGTGGCGGCGACGGTTTCGCCGTCGAGGTCGGTGAGGGCCACGAAGTCGGCGGCGATGCGTTCGCGCACGCTGGTGAACGCCGAGCGCAGGGTGGGCACATCATTGGCGTCGGCGAAGAGCGAGCGGATGGCATAGTCGCTGGCGACGGCGCGGGCATTGGTCGCCAACAGTTCGGTGCGGCCGGCGCTTACGCGTTCGAACACCCGGGCCGCGGTCGCGAGATCGGCGGCGACTTCGCGCTCGGCATTGCGCCGATTCATGGTTGCGACCACGAAATAGGTCGTCACCTGTGCCGCCGCGACGGCGATAAACAACATCGCCAGCAGGTGGCCCCGGAAGCTGCGAAAGCGGAAACGGCGGAGCATCCGGGACGAAGATTAGTAGGTCTTGCCGGCGGCGTCGGGGGCGCGGCGGATGCGTCGATCCGGCCGCAACGTCAGGCTGAACGCGTGGGTGGCGGGCGCATCGTCCTGCAGCGTGATCTCGGCGGTGGCGGTGCCGCGCAACTGCGGATGCCAGGCCTCCAGCGTGTAGCGGCCGGCCGGCAGATCGGTGAGTTGGACCCGGCCCTGCGCATTGCTGGTGGCAAACCACGGCGTGTCGACGACGACGACGTAGGCGAGCATCCAGTCGTGAATGTTGCAGCCCACCGGCACGATGCCGGCGCGGTCGATCACGATCGATTCGTCGGTGGCGCCGCCATGCAGCGGGATGTCGAATTTCTTGGGTTTCGAGAGCGAGTAAACGTGATGCTGAACGTCGTCCAAATTCGGGAAACGCACGCGCGTGCCGACGCGCACGGGCAGGGTGTAGGGCGTGAATTCTTCGCCCTGTTGCACGATCTCGGCTTCGGGCGGCGTCGCGGGAGCGGGCGGCAGCGGCGCGTCGAGCGGGGTGAGCCAGACGATGAGATCGCCGACCGGCGCCCCGGTTTGGTCGGTCGCGGTCAGGGCCAACTCGGCGGCGCGGCCCAAGGGAAGCAGCGCGCAGAGGGCGAAGAGCCCAGACGGAAGGCGGAGGTTAAAACGCATGAACCAGAGTGACGGACGTAATGCGGTTGAGGTAAGTGCGTCCCTTGCCGGACGTCGAGGCGTAGTCGAAACCGGCGGCGAGTGTCGTCGTGCGATTCAGGGCGTGGCTGAGCGTCGCACCGCCGCTGCTGGTGGCGGCGTCGTAACGGTAGGGAATCCAACCGGAGCCGAAAAGGGAGTCGGTGGCCGATGCGCCCGACCACGGGTTTTGCCAGGCGGGGCCGAAGCCGGACTCGCCGGGGCGGTAGTGTGAGGTCACGTCGCCTTCGCGGCGAGCCGCGGTGAGGGTGAGTCGCCACGCCGACGTGAAATCGAGATCGACGCGTGCCCGCAGGCTGGCGCCGGTCCGGGCGTAAACGGCGTCACGCGCGTCGAAGCGTTCGAGCTCTCCATCGAGGGAGGCGGTCACGAGTGGAGTGAAGCGTTGCCGATAGGTGAGCTGCAGGGAGCCGTCGGTCCCGGACGCGTGGGCGTAGTCGCGCCGCCGATACTCGCCGCCGGCGCTGAGTTGCACGCTCGGGGCGTAGGGGCCGAAGCCGAATTTGCGACGCAGGCCGAGGCGGGCGCCGGGGGCGACCAGGTCGAGACCATTCCAATCCCACCAATCGTCGACATCGAGGGAGGCATTTGTGCTCAGCTGCCAATCGCGACCGAGCATCGTCACGTGGTCCCATGCGATACCGGCGGTGGTGGCGGCGTCGGCGAGGCCGTGGTTCAGCGAGACCGAAACGTTGTCATCGTGCTGCAAGCCGACGCGACCGGTCACGCTGGCACTCAGAGACGCCACGGTGGTTGCAGCCGCGAGCAGCAGCGGGAGGCTCCAGTGACGGGGCGAAGGACCACGCCGGTTCATGAGCGCTCGCGGAGCAGGGGTTCCAGCACCTGCCACACGGTGTCGGCGACGACGGCGGCGCCTTTCTGGGTGGGGTGAATGCCATCGGGTTGGTTCAGCGCCGGATCGCCCCCGACACCATCGAGGAGAAAAGGAATGAGGGTGGCGCGATTGGCGGCGGCGAGCGGTGCGTAGAGCGCGAAAAAGTCGTCGGCATAGGCGCCCATGCTGGTGGGCATTCGCATGCCGGCGACGACAAGGGCGGCCTCGGGGTTTTTCGCGGCGACGCGGTCGAGGATGCCTTGGAGGTTTTCCTTGAGCGTGGGGAGCGGCAGACCGCGCAGGCCGTCGTTGCCCCCGAGCTCAAGCACGAAAACGTCGATGGGTTGGCGCAGGACCCAGTCGATGCGGCGAAGACCGCCGGCGGAGGTTTCACCGGAGAGCCCGGCGTTGATGACGCGGAAGGGCAGGCCGGCGGCGTCGATTTTTTCCTGCACGTGGGCGGGAAAGGCCTGGGTGGTGGGATCGTCGAGGCCGTAGCCAGCGGTGAGGCTGTCCCCAAAAAAGAGGATCGTGCCGCGTTCGGCGGCGGGCGCGGCGGCCGTCACGAAGACGCCACCGAGGCAAAAGAAGAGAAGACGAAGGGTGGTCGGCATTTGCACAATGGAGACGGGCCGCTTTGCTGCGCGGTTCCAAGCATGAGTGTTCAAACGATTCTTAAAGTCGAGCGCCTGACCAAGTCCTATGCCACGGCAGCGGGCTCTTTGCCGGTATTGAAGGAGGTGAGCTTTGAGCTGCAGACGGGATCGAGCCTCGCGATCGTGGGCCCGTCGGGCAGCGGCAAGACGACGCTGCTCGGCTTGTGCGCCGGCCTGGACCGTCCGAGCAGCGGCGATGTGATCGTGGCCGGCGAGGCGATCGGTGCGATGTCCGAGGACGAGCGGGCGCGGGTGCGCAACGACCATGTGGGCTTTGTGTTTCAGAACTTCCAGCTCATCCCGACGCTCACGGCCTTGGAAAACGTGCTCGTGCCGATCGAGTTGAGCGGACGCGGCAGCCGCGAAAAAACGAAGGAGGCGGAAGCGTTGTTGGCGCGGGTGGGGCTGGGCCCGCGGCTCGACCATTACCCGGTGCAGTTATCGGGCGGTGAGCAGCAACGGGTCGCGCTGGCGCGGGCATTTATCAATGCGCCGAAGATTTTGTTCTGCGATGAGCCGACGGGAAACCTCGACGGCGACACGGCGCATCTGGTGGTGGATCTGATCTTCGAATTAAACCGGGAGAAAGGGACGACCCTGGTGTTGGTGACGCATGACCTCGAACTCGCAAAGCGCTGCGAGCGCTCCATCCGGCTGCGGAACGGAGCGGTGGTGGAGAGCTGAATTTTTTTGAGGAACCACGAAACACACCAAATGCACGAAAGGAATACCGATGACGGAAATAATCTATCGCGATGAATCTTACCGGGTGATGGGCGCCTGCTTTGAGGTGTATAAAGAAAAGGGCTGTGGCTTTTTGGAGGCGGTTTTTCAGGAGTGTCTTGAACTGGAGCTTGGCGATCAGGGTGTTCCTTTCGTGGCTCAACCTCCGCTTACTCTCGCCTACAAAGGCAGGCCGTTGAAACAGACCTATACGCCGGATTTCATCTGCTTTGATAAAATCATTGTTGAACTGAAGGCCGTTTCGGCTCTCACCGACGAACATCGGGCCCAGGTGCACAACTATCTTCGGGCCACGGGTCTTCGCCTCGGCCTGCTGGTCAACTTCGGTCACCACCCCAAGGTGCAGTCCGAGCGGATCGTGCTCTGACCTTTTCGTGTATTTCGTGTGTTTCGTGGTTAAAAATCTCCGGCCCCCATTATGAATTTCATTTTTAAAATGGCTTGGCGGGATTCGCGGGCTTCGCGGCGGCGGCTCGTGCTGTTTTCGTTTTCCATTGTGCTCGGTATCGCCGCGCTCGTGGCGATCGGCTCGTTTAACGCCAACCTGCAATCCGCCATCGATGGGCAAGCGCGCACGCTTCTCGGGGCGGATCTTGAGGTGAGCTCACGGGCGGCGCTCACGCCCGAGGCCGAGGCTTTTCTTGCCACACTCGGGGGCGAGCAATCTCACGAGGTCGGTCTCGCGACCATGGTGGTGTTTCCGACGTCGGGCGGCGCGACGCGGCTCATCTCATTGCGAGCGCTCGACGGGGCGTATCCGTTTTACGGCGACTTCAAGACCGCGCCGGCCAACGCTCCCGCCCGGCTGGCCGCGGGCGAGAAGGTGGCGGTGCTGGAGGAAACCCTGCTCGCCCAGTTTGGCGTGAAGGTGGGCGACCCGATCAAGCTGGGAACCGAGACGTTCACCGTCGCGGGCGCCTTGCAACAGATCCCGGGCGACTCGGCGGCGGTCGCGATGCTGTCGCCGCGGGTCTATATTCCGCGATCGCAGTTGGCGGCGACCGGGCTGCTCGGGCCGGGCAGTCTCGCGCGCTACAAGACCTATTTCAAATTCGCGGAGGGCACCGATGTGGAGGCGATGGTGGCCGATTTGCGGGATCGGTTTCGTGAGCTGCGGCTGGGTTTCGACACCGTCGACGAACGCAAGCGGGAGCTCGGGCAGAGTCTGCAGAACGTCTACAGCTATCTGGGCTTGGTGGGGTTCATTGCGCTGTTTCTCGGGGCGATCGGGGTGGCGAGTTCGATTCACGTCTACATTCGCCAAAAGCTGGGGACGGTGGCGGTGCTGCGCTGCCTGGGGGCGAGCGCGCGGCAGGCGTTTGCGGTGTATCTGGTGCAGGGTCTGGCGCTCGGACTGATCGGCTCGATCCTCGGGGCCACGTTGGGGGTGGCGGTGCAATTGGCGCTGCCCGGCATGGTCGCGGGACTGCTGCCGTTTGACGTGGATTTTTTTGTCTCGTGGGCATCGGTCATTCGCGGGGCGGGCGCGGGGCTGATCATTTGCGGCTTGTTCACGCTGCTGCCGCTGCTCGCGGTTCGGCGGGTGTCGCCGCTGGTGGCGATTCGCGCGGCGGTGGCGGAGACGGCGGGCAAGGGCGACCCGCTGCGGTTTGTGGTATACGCGGCCATCGTGGTGTTCGTCACGGCGTTTGCGATTTCGCAGGCGCCGAACTGGCGCGTGGGGCTCGGTTTTGTCGGTAGTTTGGTGGTGAGCTTCGGCGTGCTGGCGGGGCTGGCCCGCGTCGTGGCCTGGGCGGCGCGGCGGTTTTTTCCGGCGTCGGCGCCTTACGTGTGGCGGCAGGGCGTGGCCAATCTGCATCGGCCGAACAACCGCACGGTGTTGCTGCTGTTGGCACTGGGCCTGGGCACGTTCCTGATCGTGACGCTTACGCTGACGCGGAGCACCCTGATCGCGCAGATTCAGGGTTCGGGTGACGGGGCGAAGCCGAACCTGTTGTTCTTCGATATTCAAGACGACCAGATCGGTCCGCTCGGGGATATTTTGGTGCAGGAAGGCGCGCCCTTGCAGGCCTCGGCGCCGATCGTGACGATGCGGATCTCACAACTGAAAGGACGTCCGGTGGCGGAGGTCCTGAAGGACGACACCAACCGCATCCCCGGGTGGACGCTGCGGCGGGAGTATCGGTCGACCTTTCGTGATGCCTTGAGCGCTACGGAGAAATTGATGGGCGGTGAATTCACCGGTCGGGTTCCAGCGGATACGGCGGTGATCCCGATCTCGGTCGAGGTCGGTTTGGCGCGCGACATGGACGTGTCGCTCGGCGACGAGATCGAGTGGGACGTGCAGGGCCTGCCGATGATGACGAAGGTGACGAGCCTGCGCGAGGTGGAGTGGCGACGCATGGAGCCGAACTTTTTTGTGGTCTTTCCGGCGGGAGTGCTGGAGCCGGCGCCGAAGTTCTACGTGGCGGCGACGCGGGCGGCGGATCCGGCGGCGTCGGCGCGGATTCAGCAGGCGGTCGTGGGGGCGCTGCCCAACGTATCGGCCATCGATCTGCAACTCGTGTTGGAAACGCTGGACGGAATCTTTTCGAAGGTGCAGTTCGTGATCCAGTTCATGGCGTTGTTCACGGTGGTGACGGGTGTGATCGTGTTGGCGGGGGCGATCATGAGCGGACGTTTTCAGCGCCTGCGTGAAGCGGTCCTGTTGCGCACCTTGGGTGCGACCCGGCGGCAGCTCACGCAGATCCAACTCGTCGAATACGGCATCCTCGGCGGACTCGCGGCGATCGTGGGTTGCGGCTTGGCGCTCGGGGCGAACGGGTTGCTCGCCCACTATGTTTTCGAGACGACGGGGGTTTTCGCACCCGGCACGCTGGCCGTGGCGGTGATTGCGGTGACGACGGTCACGCTGGTGACGGGCCTGCTCTCCAGCCGCGGCGTCGCGAATCACCCGCCGCTGGAGATTCTACGGCAGGAGACGTGAGCCGGTTCACGCCGGCTATGACGCGGGGGCGTAGAGGTGGTGCTGGAAGCCTACGAAGGTCTGGTTGATTTCTGCGGCAGGCCCAAGGTCGGCCACGGCGTCAGCCAACGAGTCGTGATATTTCAACCGCAGGAGTGGCGTGAGTTTGGCCGGGTCCAATTCCTCGACGCCGAGGCTCACGTAGTGCGAGAGCACGAAGTCGAGAAACACCTGCTGCTTGCTGTTGAAATGGGTGCTGATCTCGACTTTGGCCTTGGCGGCGCGTTGTTCGCGAGTGAGTGGAGGCAAGGCATAGGCCACGTGCGCGAGCACGTCGAAAAGATCGCTCTGCTCGGCATCGATTACCCGTTGCATCTCCTCCAGCTGGGGCGCGCCGAAGCCGTGCTCGGCCAGTCCGCTCAGCAGTTGCGCGCGGGTGGCGGGTTCGCTCCACAGCGTGCGGAGTTCTGTCTCGTCGTGGAAGAACTCGGGCAGCTTACCGAAGAGTAGCTCGATGAACTGCGAGGCCGACATGGGCGTGCCGTCAGGATGCCAGAAACTGGTGAGCGCCATGTGCTGGATGGTCCGTGCCTTGCCGTCGGCCAAAGTGATTTTGATCCGTTCCCGCTTAGGCGGATCCTCGTCGTCGCCACCGTGGTTAGGGGAAGAGTTGCTGGTCGACAAAGTCGATGAGGTCGGGGCCGGAAAGGACCTTCTGGTGGTCGAGACTGCCGGCGGCGGTTTTCGGGGCAGCCCAGGATTCCCAGCGGAAGGGCGCGGCGAGGAGATAGTCGTATTTCTTTCCGGAGAGGGCGGCTTCGTCGGCGCGGTCCTGCTCGAGTCCGTCGAGGTATTTGAGGAAGAGCAGCCAGGAGGTCTGTTCGGTGTAATCGAGCTCGGTGGTGCAACCGGCTTCCTTGCGGAGGACGTCGTCGATGTTGCGGAAGGCTTGTTCGAACATGAAGCGCGCACCTTGGCGAGGGGGGAGGGGCGGCGCAAGGTCGGCGCGGAAGTGGATTCCGGACTTGAGCCGGGGGGCTGGGCGGGGCTTGTTGGGCGCTTGAGCACACGGCACATCATTACCTTTCACTACACCCTGCGGGACGTGCGCGGGCAGTTGTTGGACACGTCGCAAGGGGGCGATCCGATCTCGTTTTTGGAGGGCGGCGACCAGATCGTGGAGGGGCTGGAAGAGGCGGTGCTGACCCTCGCAGTCGGCCAAAAGGCCAAGGTCGAGGTGCCCGCGGCCAAGGGCTACGGGCCGCGCGACGAGGATCAGGTGCAGTCGGTGTTGCGGTCGTTATTGCCGGTCGAAGGCGAACTGAAGCCGGGCGACCAATTCCAAGTCGGCAATGATGCCTTCGCGCCGACGGTGACGGTGGTGAGTGTTGACGGGGACTCGGTCTGGCTGGACGCGAATCACCCCTTGGCGGGCGTGGATCTTTATTTTGAGGTCGAGGTCACGGCCAAACGCGCTGCGACCGCGGACGAAATCGCTGGAGCGGCTTCGGCGTCGACCGGGGAATGAGTGCGCGGATTTCTTTCGAACTGCGAATTGCATAGATGACGATAGCTACGGCACGGGGAGATTCAGCCATGCGACCATGGGCGCGGCGATGGGGACTCGAACGAACTTACACGGGCCGGACCGGCGTTGCGCCCCGGCTTTAGGGCATTGAATTAGTCTGCATTCATCTGCGTGATCTGCGGTTAAGAAACTCTGTGGTGACTCCTCTTTTATGAAAATCCTTGGCATTGATATTGGTGGTTCGGCGGTCAAGGGCGCGCCGGTGGATACGCGCACGGGCAGGTTGCTGGCGGAGCGGCATCGCATCGCCACGCCGGATGTGCTCAAGCCGGCGGATCTGGCGAAGGTCGTCGCCGAGCTCGTGGCGCACTTCAACTGGAAGGGGCCGATCGGCTGCGGGTTTCCCGGCGTCGTGAGCGGCGGAACGGTGCGATTTGTAGGCAACCTGCACCAGGACTTCGTGGGCTGCGACGTGGCCGGTTTGTTCGCCAAGACCATCAAGTGCCGCCGCGCCCAAGTGGCCGTGATCAATGATGCGGATGCGGCCGGGCTCGCCGAGGTGCGCTTTGGCGCGGGCAAGGGCGTGAAGGGCACCGTGCTCATGCTCACCTTTGGCACCGGGGTCGGCAGCGGTTTGTTTGTGAACGGTCTGCTGTATCCGAATACCGAATTCGGTCACATCCGCTTCCACGGCAAATCCGCGGAGCGCACGGTGGCCGCTTCGGCGAAGGACCGGAAGAAGTGGTCTTTCAAGAAGTGGGCGCATCACGTGGACGCTTATCTGGAGCAGGTGGAAGCGGTGCTGTGGCCTGATCTGATCGTGATCGGCGGAGGCATCAGCGCGGACCACGAGAAGTGGTTCAAATATGTGAAGATCGACGCGCCGCTCGTGCCGGCCAAATTTCTCAACGAGGCGGGGATCGTAGGCGCGGCGATGGCGGCGGCCGGGTGAACCGCGCGGCGGACGTTTTATGGCCATGACGGTGACGATCATTGGCCAAGGGCTGGCGGGCTCGCTGCTGGCTTGGGAGCTGACCCGGGCTGGGGCGGCATGGCACCTCTATGATCCCGGTCATGGGGAAGCGGCTTCGCGTGTCGGTGCGGGCATCATCAATCCGCTTACGGGCCGCCGCTGGGTGCCGACATGGCGTGTTGCGGAGTGGCGGGGTGCTGCGACTGAGGTTTATCGGGAAATCGAAACCGAACTGGGAACGCCGCTTTATCGGCCGATGCGGATCTGGCGGGCTTGGCGAAACCCGGATGAACAGGCGTTTTTGGAGCAGCGGGCCGCGGTGCAGCCGGAGGTGCGGCGTTGGCTGGGCGGGTTGTCGGCGGCGGGTGCATGGATCGAAGGCGCCGCGCAGGTCGACACGGCCGCGCTCGTCGCCGGGTTGCGAGAGCGTTGGGTCCACGAAGGCGCTTTGACGGAGCGGCGGGCGACGGAGTCCGAGTTGGCGGCGGCGGCGAGTCGGGGGCCGGTGATCTGGTGCACCGGGGCGGGGCTCAGTGGGGCGACGACCGACGTGATCGCGACGTGGCAGCGGGCGGGGGGAGAAATTCTCACGGGGCGCACGGCGGCGGCGCTCGACGAAAGTGTAATCTTGAACGACGGACACTGGGTGCTGCCGCTGAGCGGGGGGCGCATGCGGGTGGGGGCGACGTATGAGCGGGAGGTGGAGCGCGCCTCGCCGACGGTGGCGGGGAGGGACGAATTGTGGCGGGCGGCGCGGCGATTGACCGGTTGCGAATTCACGGTGACCGAGCAGGCGGCGGCGGTGCGGCTCACGACGACGGACAAGCGACCGGTGGTCGGTTGGTGGCCGGGCCGCGCCGGGCACGGCTTGTTGGGCGGTTTGGCCTCGAAGGGCGCGCTCTGGGCTCCGGCATTGGCGCAGCAATGGGTGGCGCATGTGAGAGCCGGGGCGGCGTTTGACGAGGAGGCAGATGCGGCGCGTTTTGCAGTCGGGGCGCCGAGCCGGGACACGGAGGGGGGATGACGGGGCGGCAGGCGGGTCACGTGAGTCGCAAAGAAGGCGTTGCCCGTCGCATATGGGGTGGGCTTCATCGCATTTGTTTGTTCTTCGGTAAGGCCTTTCCGCCCCGATGACGTTATCAGCCTATATGCACCCGCGCTTCGTTAGATGGATGAGTCTGTTCAGTCTCTGGACGGCTATCGGGCTCGTGCTGACGCTCGAGGTCTATTTCAACCTGCGCGTTTCTTTGCCGACGGTCGATTTCTGGGCGGTTGCCACCTCGCAATATACGCGGGTGTTGGTGTGGGCCATGTTGGCTCCGTGGGTGTTTTGGGTGCGCGCGCACGTGCCGTTGAGCCGCGGGCGCTGGTTTGTGGGAGTCGGGGTGCACTTCCTGATCAGCGTGTCGGTCATGCTCGGGTATTATCTGTTACGGATCGCTTTTGTGGTGGTGCAGGAAGGCAGCTCGTGGAGCGATTTTGGCATGATCGCCCGCAGCAGTTTCTTCGGGCGCAACCTGATCGACATGCTCTATTATTGGGCGCTGATCGGTTGCGGCTATACGTTGGAGATTTATCGGAAATACAAGAACGAGCAGATCGTGTCGGCGCAGCTCGAATTGCGATTGATGGAGACCGAGCTCAAGGCGCTGCGGCAACAGCTGCACCCTCACTTTTTGTTCAACACCATGAACACGATCGCGGTGCTGGTGCGTGAGCAACGCAATGCCGAGGCCGTGCAATTGTTGGCGAAACTGAGCGCGCTGCTCCGCACGTCGCTCGATCAAGGGCGGTTGCCCGAAGTGACCTTGCGGGACGAGATGACGTTCATCGATCGCTACATCGACATCCAGCAGATGCGATTCGCCGACCGTCTGACGGTGCACCGGAGTATCGCGCCCGACGCGCTCGATGCGTTGATTCCTCATCTGTTGCTGCAGCCCTTGGTGGAAAACGCCATCGTGCACGGTATCGCCCCCAAACAAGGACCGGGCGAAATCGTGATCACGGCCAGGATCGAGGACGATCGCGTGCGGATCGAGGTGAGCGACGATGGCGTCGGCATTCCGGCCGACGATCGCGGCCGACCGCGGGAAGGTATCGGTTTAAGCAATACACGCGAGCGTTTGACCAAAACCTACGGCAATCGCAGTCAATTGGTATTAAGGACGGAGCCCGGTCGCGGCACGACGGTTTCGGTGGTTTTACCGCTGCGAACATGAAACTTTTTTGGCTGTTTTCGTGTATATTTATTCATGACCGAAACCTCTGCCCGGCCTGCCTCACCTCATTCGCGGCTTCGTGTCGTCATCATCGATGATGAACCGACGGCGCGGCGCGGCGTGAAGCTGCTGCTGCAGCAGGAGTCGGACATCGAAATCGTCGGCGAAGCCGGTAGCGGAATGGCGGCGCTGGAGCTCTTGCGCACGACGCGGCCGGACATCGCGTTCCTCGACATCCAAATGCCGGAGCTTGATGGCTTCGGGGTGATCCGGGAACTGGATCCGAAAATGCGTCCGGCGATCATCTTCATCACCGCCTACAATCAACACGCGCTGCAGGCGTTTGAGGTGCATGCCGTCGACTACCTGTTGAAGCCCTACGAGGATGAGCGTTTCCACGCCGCGGTGGACCGGGCGCGCCGTGATTGCCGGCAGCGTGATCAGGGCACTTTTAACGCCCGCCTCGATCAACTGCTGGCCCACTTCGAAAAAGGCTCCCGTTCCCGCGATGGCATGAGTGATTCTGCGAACAGTTTTTCCGACCGCATCCTCATCAAGTCGTCTGGTGAAGTGTTGTTTTTAAAGCCCGGGGAAATCGATTGGATCGAGGCCGAGGGGGACTACATGAAGTTCCATGTGGGAGGGAAGGCGCACCTTATGCGGGAGACGATGGCGCGGCTGGAAGCGCGCTTGGACGGGGCGCGGTTCGTGCGCATTCACCGCTCGACGATCGTGAACCTCGACCGGGTGCGGAAACTCACGCCGTCCATTGCCGGGGAATACGCCGTGGTGCTGGCGGACGGCACCAAGTTGCGGTTGAGCCGGAGCTATCAGGATCGTTTGCAGGCGCAGTTGAAGAGCGTGCTTTGAGCGAGGGGCGCGGCAGCCGGCGGGCAGGTTTGTCCCGATATTGAGACGCTGGCGTCCGCTCGTGAAATCGATCGAGCGGGCGGCGAGCCCGGCTGTTTTGGCTTGGTCGTTTTTTAGCGAGCATTCGTCGCAAAGAGCAGTCGGTTGAACGCAAAACCAGAGATGCGGCCTCGCGTGTGCAAAAGGAGCGGGCATGTGCCGCCCCATCGTTCTCCTCCGTCTTGCGTTGTTCGTGCTGGTCTGTGGCGGGGCCGGGGCGCGTCCTCATTCTGTGGATACGGATTCGGGAGCGCCGGATGGGGCCGCGGCATGTCAGGCGGCGGCGATGTTGCAGGCGGCGGGGTGGGCGCAGGTTTTCGAGATCACCAACGATCGCCCGGACCGGCATTATCCGGCACGGTTTTACGCCACGATTTTCGCCTTCAATGATATCCTCTGGTTTTACACCCCGAGCGAAGGCACGGAGAGCTTGTCGATTTATGAAGGTCAAACGGAGGCCGACCGGGCCGAGCTGGGGCCACTGTTGCGGCAGATAAATCCGGGGTTTGTCGCCTTTCGGGCCGTGAGCCATGCGGATCTCGGGCGGAACGCGGACGTGCTGGGTTCTGCCGGAGCGGAGCAGACCCACTGGGCGCCGTTGGCGAACGGTTGTTTCGTGGAGAGTGTGCACGAGCTGCTCCGGCTGCAGGCTGCGGGCATCATGCTGACGGAGGCGCGGGTGCTGTTGTTTTATGTGCGGCAGGGTTTGGGCCTGAAGGGGCACGCCGTCCTCGTTTACGCGACCGCCGGCGGGCATTTTGGCTGGGATCCGGCGAAGCCAAACCATGATAGGGAACTGCCGAGATTCGGCGCGGACACGGCGGCACTTCGCGTGGCGCGGGCGTTTCTGCCGGACCAATTGTTACCCCGGCTGCAGCGGGCCCGGTTTCTGCCCGTAAAGCGATTGGCCACGGCCGCGATCAACTACGCCAGTCACGACTGAGCTCGGTCATCGGTCCGGGGATCCCCTTCGGATATGACCGGCTGGGCTCTTTCCTGTGCCAAAAGGGGCGGGTTTTTAAGGGAGGGGCGCGCCCCGTTCATCCTTTCGGCCTCCCGTTTATCAAAAAAACCGCAACTTTGTCCCCGGTTACCGTGTAGTTCGTCCTGTCGGGCATGAGCTTGCGTCCCCCTGCCGCTATCTCTGTCCTGCCGCCAACACCTTTCATTTCAGATCCTACCAGACCCATGGCTACTGCATCCTCCGCACCGCGTAAGAAAAAATCCAAAGGCAAGCTGCTGCTCTGGGGCGGCATTCTGCTCGTTGTCCTCCTGGGCGTGGGCGTCGCCGTGAAGAACAAGGGGAAGAAAAAGCCCACCATGGTGACGACCGGCGAAGTCGTTACCCGCACCATCACCCAGCTCGTCACCGCCACGGGCAAGATCCAGCCCGAGGTCGAGGTTAAGATCGCCCCGGAGGTTTCCGGCGAAATCATCGAGCTGCCCTTCCGCGAAGGGGCGCCGGTCAAAAAGGGCGACCTTTTGCTTCGCGTGAAGGACGACAACTATCGCTATCTCGTCGATCAACGAGAGGCTGATCTGGCCGCATCGCGTGCCGTCGCCGTCCAGAACAAGGCTCAGCTCATGAAGGCCGAGGAAGACTTTAAGCGCAGCGAGGACCTCTACGGCAAAAAGCTTATCTCCGATTCCGATTACACCAGCGCCAAAACCGGCGTGGAAGTGGCGCGTGCCAACTACGAGTCCGCTCAATCCCAGATCCGCCGCGCCGAAGGTCAGTTGAAGCAGGCCCAGGATCAGCTCGACAAGACCACCATTTATTCGCCCATCGATGGCACCGTCAGCCTCCTCGCGAGCGAGGTGGGCGAGCGCGTCGCCGGAACCGGCCAATACAACGCGGTCGAGGTGATGCGCGTGGCCGACCTCGCGACCATGGAGGCCGTGGTTGAGGTCAACGAAAACGATGTCGTCAACGTGAAGGTGGGCGATACCGCCAAGATCTCGATCGACGCTTTCCCCAACAAGCCCGTCAAAGGCGTCGTCACGGAGATCGCGTCCACCGCGCAAACCCTCGGCGCCAACACCCAGGAGCAGGTGACCAACTTCGAAGTGAAGATCCGCGTGCAGGACGGCGCCCACGCGTTGCGTCCCGGCATGAGTGCGACGGCCGATATCGCCACGCAGACGGTCGAAGGGGTGATCGCCGTGCCGATCCAATCGGTCACGGTGCGTAGCCGCGAAGGAAACCAAACCCTCGAGCAACTCGCGGCGAACCGCGACAAGGACGCCAAGCAAAACACCGGGGCCGGAGCCGCCGCCGCCGTTAATGTGAGTGAGCAACGCGAGCGCGAACAACGCGACCGTGACGCCCTGCAGCGCGTGGTTTTCGTCCTCGACGGCACGGCCGTGAAGCAGGTCCCGGTTGAAACGGGCATCGCCGACACGACGCACATGGAAATCAAGTCCGGCTTGGAGGTCGGTCAGCAGATCGTCACCGGTAACTTCACCACCATCACCCGCACGCTCAAGGACGGCATGACCGTCGAAGTCGAGAAACCGAAAACCGACCAAAAGAAGGACTAAAGCCTGGGGTTTTTCTTAACCACAAATGAACACGAATCGATCCGAATTCCGATCCACGTTGCACCGTCGTGTCGCCCCCTTTCCCGGTGTCTTTCTATTGGTGTGAATTCGTGTCCCTTCGGGTTTAAATTCTTTTTCTCTTTTTAGCTGCTGAGCCCGTCGCCCATGTCTGCACCTTCTCCTGTTTCCTCCGCTCCTCGTCCGATGCGTCCGCCGGGTGATCTTGTTATCGAGATCGACGGGGTCACGAAGCTCTACCGCATGGGCACCGAGACGATCCACGCATTGCGTGGCGTCGCGATGACCATCCGGCGCAACGAATACCTCGCCATCATGGGTCCGTCCGGCAGCGGCAAGTCGACGCTCATGAACATGCTGGGCTGCCTCGATACGCCCACGGCCGGCCACTACGATTTCAACGGCAGTGACGTCGCCGCCATGACCGATGACGATCTGGCCGACATTCGTAATCGCGAGATCGGCTTCGTCTTCCAGAGCTTCAACCTTCTGCCGCGTTCCGACGCGTTGCACAACGTCGAGCTCCCGCTCGTTTACGCGGGTATCCCGGCGCACGAACGACGGGAACGCGCCCGCGAAGCCCTCGAACACGTGGGCCTCGGCGACCGCGTGCATCACCGCCCGAACGAGCTTTCCGGCGGCCAACGCCAACGCGTCGCCATCGCCCGTGCCCTCGTTAATCGCCCGTCCATCATTCTGGCGGACGAGCCGACGGGCGCGCTCGATTCCAAGACGGGCGTTGAAATCATGCAGCTCTTTGAAGAGCTCTATGAACGAGGCAACACGCTCATCGTCGTGACCCACGAGGAAGATATCGCCCGTCACGCCCGCCGCATCGTGCGTCTGCGCGACGGCTTGATCGAGAGCGACGAAATCAACGCCGGCTGACCCTTCCGCTGATGCGCCGTCTCATTTACGAGTTCACTGAGTCCGTGCGGATCGCTTTGCAGCAGATCCGGGCGAACAAGATGCGATCGGCGCTGACGGCGCTCGGCGTCATCATCGGCATCGTGGCCGTGACGCTCATGGTGACCGCGATCCTCGGCATCAATCGTGGCGTCGACAAGAGCTTCGCCGGGTTTGGCGACGACGTGTTTTACGTGGGCAAATGGCCGTGGAAAGGCGTCGACGATTGGTGGGAATACCGCAATCGCCGCGACATCCGCACGAGTTATTCCGATGCCATCAATGCCTGGATTCGTGATAATCCGGACGGCCCGTTGAAGATGGCCGTGCCGGACGACAGCCGCAACGCGACGGTGAAGCGCGGCGAGTATCAGATTAACAATATCTGGTTGCTGGGCACCTCCGCCGATCTGCCGCGCATGTCCAAATCGGAGATGAAGGAAGGGCGGTTTTTCAGCGAATTCGAGGCGCAGCAAGGCACTCGCGTCGCGATGATCGGCTACGATGTGGCTGAGGCCCTGTTTCCCGGGATGTCGCCGCTCGGCGAAACCGTGCTGGTGCGCGGCGCGCCCTTCCGCGTGGTCGGCGTGGCCGCCCGGCAGGGGAGTTTTCTGGGGCTCTTCAGCTGGGACTCCATGATCGCGATTCCGATCAAGGCGTATCGCTACAACATCCACGGCCGCGACGAAGGCGAAGTGCGCGTGCAATACGATGTGACGCGGGCCAACGAGGCGCGCGACGAACTGCGCGGGCTCATGCGGCGGATCCGTCAGCTCGATCCAGAAGCCAAGGACGACTTTGAAATCAACGAGAGCGCGGTCATCCGCGAGCAACTCGATCCGATCAAAAACGGCATCGCGATGGCGGGCTTGGTCATCACGGGGCTCGCGCTGTTCGTTGGTGCCATCGGCATCATGAACATCACCTACGTGAGCGTGAAGGAACGCACCAAAGAGATTGGCACGCGCAAGGCCCTCGGCGCGCGGCGGCGCACGATCTTGCTTCAGTTTTTGATCGAGGCGGTGTGCATCTGTCTCGTGGGTGGCCTGGTCGGCGTGGGGCTGACCTGGGGCTTGGCGGGCATCGTGATGGTCGCGGCGCCGAGCTTCCCGATCGTGTTCTCACCGCTCGTCGTGATCGTGAGCATGGGCCTGTCGACCCTCGTCGGCGTCACGAGTGGGTTTGCCCCCGCGTGGAGCGCGAGCGTCTTGGATCCCGTTGTCGCGCTGCGATATGAATGATGGCAGCGGAGTTATGCCCACGGACTACCCTGGATACCCCCAACCCCCCCCATCTTGAGTATGCTGTGTTTCGATTTTTTCGTGTGTTCGGTATGTCCCGTGGGTCCATCGGGTCGGGAGTCGTTTCGTCATGATCTTTCTTGAAATTCTTCGCCTCGCGCTCGCCTCGCTGACGTCCAACAAACTGCGATCCGCGCTCACGATCACGGGTATCACCGTGGGCATTTTCACGGTTATCGGGGTCATGACGGCGGTCAGTGGCGTGCAGTCCAAGATCGAGTCGGGCCTGAACGTGTTGGGTGCAAACTCGTTTCAACTCACCAAGTATCCGGCGATCAACTTCAGTGATCCGCGCGACCGTTTCGCGAATCGACCGGATATCGATTACCGCACCGCGACCCGTTTTCGCGAGCTCATGGGCGACTCCGCCCGCGTGAGTTTATCGATCCGCCGGGGCGGACGCCGGGTAGTCTACAACGACCGGCGGACGAATCCCAACGTGCAACTCGCCGGCACCGACGAGAATTACCTCACCAGCTTCAACTACGAGGTCGCCGCGGGACGGGCCTTGAGCCGGGACGATGTGAATTTCGCGCGTCCGGTGGCGCTCATTGGCGAGGACGTGCGTGTGCGTTTGTTTCCCGATCGTGAGGCGATCGGGGAGACCGTGCGCATCGACAGCCAGACGTTTACCGTCGTCGGCATTCTCTCCCCGAAAGGCTCTTCATTTGGCCAGAGCCAGGACAACTTTGTCGTGATTCCGATCACCCGTTGGCTCAACGCCTACGGGCGGGCGCGGCGCTCGATCAGCATCAATGTGCAGGCTCCCACGCAGGAATTGCTCGCCCCGACGCAGGATCAGGCGATCGGCGCGATGCGCCTGGCCCGCGGTTTGGAACCCGAAGACGACAACGACTTCGAAGTGTTCTCCAACGATTCCCTCATCGACACGTTCAATCAGATCATCGGCATGGTGGCGGTCGGCGCGTTTGTCATCAGCGCCATCGCACTGCTCGCCGCGGGGGTGGGGGTGATGAACATCATGCTCGTGAGCGTGACGGAGCGCACCAAGGAGATCGGCATCCGCAAGAGCCTTGGGGCACGAAAGAACAACATCCTCGGGCAGTTCCTGGTGGAGGCGGTCTTCCTGTCGTTGATGGGGGGCGTCGCCGGGGTTTTCTTCGGCGTGGTGTTTGGCAACATCGCCGGGCAATTGCTCAACGCCGATGTGGTTTTCCCCTTTGGTTGGGCCGCCGCCGGCATGGCCGTATGCTGCGGCATCGGGGTCGTGTTCGGCCTTTACCCGGCGTTCAAAGCCGCCTCGCTCGACCCCATCGAGGCCTTGCGCTTCGAGTAGCGCGGGCGCCGGGCGGTCAAATCACCTCAAGGTAATCCCGATCAGGCAGCGGCGGAAACGGTGCGGTGGGCAGGGTTTGATACCAAAATGCCGTCGACGCGATATCGTCCTGCAGCGGCAGGTAGCGACCGTCGTGGCGCCAGCCCAGCGCTTGCATCGTCACCCGAATGTTTGCCCGAAAACGCACCGGATCGGTGAGATGCCAGCGGTAGAGCCCGAAGCGAGTCTGTGATTCGTAGAGCCCGTCCGGGCGGAGCACCTGAGGCATGCCGGCGTAGGCGGTGGAGAACTCTTGGTAGCGTTTTTCGGTCTTGTTCTCGAAGTTGTAGGAACCGCAGAAATAGTCCTCGGTGCCTGTCCCGCAGATGGTCGGGAAGTCGGCGTCGCCATCGAGGTAGAACTTGATCTCCCCTTCGCCCCACCAGCGCCCGTTGTTCACGCCCCAGGCCATGTAGGTCCCGACGTAGCGTCCGTGGCCAGAAACACCGTCGAGAATCGTGTAGACGTCTTTGTAGGGCAGGGGATTCACCCGCCGAAACTGGGCATGCAGATAAGCCGCATTTTCGGGCACGCTTCCCAGGGCGTAGTTGACTTGGTAATACAGCACCATGGCGGTGTCGGCCGTGTTCTCGATCGTCATCCGGCAATGTTGCCGAAATGGCATGGGCCAATAGCAGTTGAAGGCGCTGCCGGGATTGACGCAGACGGCGAGCGAGTTAACGGGCGAGAATTTGCCCCAGCCGGATGCAAAGAAGTCGCCCACCGGGCACTCGATTGAGGGGTGTTCCTGCTCATCCCAGTAGACGCGCAGGATGCTGAAGCGCCAGTTGCCGGTCGGCGTCATCCAGATTTGTTCGATCGTGCCGGGACCCTCGATCGCGGCGACTTCGAACGTTTGTCCGGGCTCGATCACGACCGACGGGGAGACCTTCCATCCGCGGCCCAAATCGCGGGACGGCTTTTCCCCGGTGCCGGTGACGGCCATGCCGCCTTCGCCTTTGGCGCCGGTGAAGTTTTCGGGACTGATGGAACGGGACTCGGCCTGGTCGAGCTGACTGAGGGATTGGAGAAACATGGATTTGGGGTCGACGATGAGAGGCGGAGTGAAATTTCAGGGTCGGCCGTGGGGGCGGCGATGAGAGAGCAACCAGCGGTAGACGTCGTTGTTGACGTAGGTTTCCGTCCACGAGTCGTGACCTGCTTCGGGATAGATCGTCAAACGCGGAGAGCCGCCTGCGGAGGTAATTTCGTCCAACAAGGGCTGCACCCGCGTCAGCGGCACCACGTTGTCCTTCGCGCCGTGAAAGGCCCAGATCGGTAGATCCCGGAGTCGCGTGGCCCATTTGGTTGCTCCGCCGCCGCAGATCGGCATGATGGCTGCATAGCGCTCGGGATGTCGGGCGGCCAGAGCCCATACGCCGAAGCCGCCCATGCTCAGGCCGGTCAGATAGACGCGGTCGCGATCAATGCGGTAGCGCGTGCAGGCGTCTTCGATGAGTGCTTCGAGGGCGGCGAGATTCCACCATTCGTCATCGGGACAGAGCGGCGAGAGCACCACGAACGGCAAGGTCATGCCCTGCTCAATGAGGCGCGGGAGGCCGATGCGTCGGACCTTGTCCAAGTCGGTGCCGCGCTCGCCCATGCCGTGCAGGAACAAAAGGAGGGGCCACGTCGCGGCGGCGTTGTCCGCTTCATCGAAACCCGCGGGTAACGACACGAGGTAGTCCATCATGAAGCGGGCCTGCACCGTCGCGTGTTCGGCGGATTGACCGGGGACAGGAGGCTGGGCCGAGAGGGCGGACGTGGGCGGAAAAATGACCGCCGCAATCGAGATAAACGCGCGGGATTTCATGAACCAAGAGTGGCGGGGCGGGACAGGTTGTGGGCGCGGTCGAAGGGGGACCGCGAAGGGATCGCCCCAGGTAGTGCGCCGGGTCATGAACGGGGCAAATCGAGCTCCGCCAGTAGCGCCAACCCAAAAAACTCGGTCGTGTAGAGGATGGTCATGCGGCGCGAGGCAAGGTGAGCCATGCCGGTGGTGTTGGGGATGGCGCCGAAGAGGTCCAGATTGTCGCTGAAGTCTTGGTGGCGCAGGCACCAGGTGAGGGCGCGACGGGCGGTGGCGAGATAGGTCGTTTCACCGCTCAGGCGGTGCAGCTCATAGAACATCCATGCGCCCATGGCGATGGCGCGGTCGTTGATGGCATCAGTCCACGCGCCGTCGTGGCCTTGACTGGCGGCGATCCGGTCCCCGAGCGTTTTGGCGAGATCGAGATAACGGGTGTCGCCATTAAGTCGATACGCATCGAGATAGCCGAGGAGCACCCAAAGATGGCCTTTGACGTCTGCGTCCCAGAATGCCTCGCCCGTGGCCCGGTCCCAGCCGCGATCAAGAAAACCGTGCGGTTGCCCCATGTGTTTCAGGTGGCTTTCAATGAAACGCACGCCGTCCGCTTGCACGGTCGGGTCTTTGGTCGCGGCATAGAGTTCCGTGAAGCCGATCATGCCGAAAATGGATTCGTCCAGAGTGTGAGGCGTCCAGCGTTGACGCTCTTCCACGTAGTCTTGGGGCACTACCGGATAGGCAT
>CAXBDS010000024.1:0-39233 GCA_963974355.1 uncultured Opitutaceae bacterium | reverse complement strand
AGGTTCGGAGGCAATGTTTTGGCGGAGCTCGTCCCAGTGATGGGTCCAGCCGGTGGCCTTCAGGTCGGCCAGGATCTCTGCGCGGTCGGGCAAATGCATGAACGTGCGGCCGAGGTCGTCTTCGAAATAGCGATCGCCGTATTCGACCAGGGCGGCGTCCTGTTGGCCCTCGGCCCAGAGCGCGGCCTCGCGGCGCCAAGCGGCACGTTCCGCGGCGGAGTGGTTGCGATCATGAGTCGTGAAAATCAATGGCGCGCCGGGTGCGGCGACACGACGCAGGCTGCGCAGGGCGGTGCGACGATTTCGCCGCCGCGGCAGTTGCATGAGCCCGTTGAACATGAAGAGCACGGCGTCGAACTTGGTTTCAGCGACGGCCGGGTGGCGGTCGACATGCCGGGCATCCGCATGAAAGAGCGTGATGTGGCGGCCGGCCTTGCGTTCGTCGAAGAGCGACTGGGCCATGGCGAGCAACTCCTCGGCGAAGTCGAACGCATGAAGCCGGCGGTAGCCCCGTTCCCACAGGCCGAGCGCCACGCGACCGGCACCGCAGCCGGCCTCGAGGATGCGGGCGTGCCGCGCCCGCGGGCGCGGTAGGTGTTCCGCGAATACGGCTTGCTCGGAATTCCACAGGCCGAGCTCATGCGCAGCGCGGGTGTAGTGCACCACGGCGCGCAGGTCGTTGAAGTCCTCGCGGACTTGACGGGGGGAGAGCTTGGGCACGGATTTATCCAAGGCGGAAGATGAGAGGGAGGGGTTACGAATCGGGAGGTGGGTCGCGGCTCGTGTCGGGGCGACCCGCCGTCGTCGGGAATTACTCCTGTTTACGTTTCCAACCGGCGATGAACATGCCGTTGGCGTTCCAGTCTTGCGGCCAGATCGTAAGTTCGTGGTCGTCGGCATCGAGCAAGGGCAGCGGCTCGAATTCCGGGTGGGCGGCGCCGAAGGCCGCGGCGACCGCAGAGGTTTCACTCTTCGTGATCGTGCAGACCGCGTAGATCAGGCGACCGCCGGGCTTGAGCGAGCCCGCGACGTGATCGAGTAACTGCAGCTGCAGCGTGGCGAGCTCCGCAACGTCGGTTGGCGTGACCGTCCACCGAGCGTGGGGGTGGCGTTGCCAAGTGCCGACACCGCTGCAGGGGGCGTCGAGGAGGATGCCGTCGAATTTGGTCTTGGTGGGCGGGATGGGGCCGCCGTTCCAGGGCACCACGCGGTAGTTGAATACTTGCGCGCGGCTGGCGCGTTTGCGGAGTTGGGTGATGCGGCGGTGGGAGCGATCACTGGCCCAGATAAGGCCTTTGCCCTGCATCAGGTCGGCGAGATGGAGGAGTTTGCCGCCTTCGCCGGCGCAGGCATCCCACCACGTTTCACCGGGCTGGGGGGCGCAGGCGTGGCCGACGATTTGCGAGCCGAGGTCCTGAATTTCGAACAGTCCGTGTTTAAACTCGTCGGTTTTGAACAGGTCGCGACTGCCGCTGTAGTGTAGCGCGTGGGTCGCGGGCTCGGGGCCGGGAGCAAACCCAGGTTGGGCGCGAAGCAGGGCCTCGTAATGTTCGTCTTGAGCGCGAACCCAAAGGGCGGGTTCCTGCTGCAGTTGGCGCAGGTATTCGGCCGAGAGTTCAACCTCGTCGACGAGCCAGGCGGGCACCGCGCGGGCGGCGAGCGCCTCGGGTTTGACGGAGAGCGGATCGGCGTCGAAGCGATTTTGGAGGGAAATGGCGTGGGCAATGCGGGACTGGAGCGAAGCGTTTTGATCGAGCCAGCCGAACCACCGGTAGTAGCTGTAAACGGCGCGAACGACGGCGCGTTGTTCCGCGGGGGAGATGCGGGCATGAGCGCGCATCTCTTCGCGCAGCGCGGCGTCGGCCGGCACCTGCGGCGAGACTTTGACGAGGACGCGGGAGGCGCGGTTGATGGTGGGTGAGTCGGACATAGGACGCCTTGGGACTGACATCACCCGCACCGATTTTACAATGCCGAAGGCGCGGGGGCCATCAGGGCCGGGATGGAAAACGCTCCCCTCCGACGCCGGTAGCTAAGCGCGGGGGCTGGCGGTCGCGAGCGGAGGCGGTGCCTTGTCCAGCAGGCGACGAATCGTGTTCAATACTGTGGCGGAGTCATAGGGTTTGAGGAGCACGGTGCAGCGCTCAACAACCTCTTTGGACGCGGTTTTTTTGAGCAACGTCTCGCTGTAACCCGTGGCCAGCAAGACCGGGAGATCGGGTTTCTGGCGCAGGATTTCGGCGGCTAAGTCGGCCCCGCTCATCCCTTCGGGCATGACCATGTCGGAAAATACCAAATCGTAGGCTCCTTCGTTTTTATTCCATTTGGCCAGCGCTGCCGGAGCCGAGGTGACGCAGGTGACTTGATACCCGTGGCGTTGAAGCGTGGCACTGACGAAATCGGCGACGAGGGAGTCGTCCTCGACGATCAGGATGTGCTCCCGGCCGCCATCCGGCGGGAGATCCGTGAGCCGTGATTCGTCTCCCGCGATACTCGGCGTGATTTCTTCCGGACGCGGTGCTGCGGGCAGGAACACGGAGAAGGTGGTGCCGAATTTGACGCGAGTGCTGACCTCGATCCAGCCGAGCAGGTGACGAGCGATGCCGTAGCTGGTGGCGAGGCCGAGGCCGGTGCCTTCCCCGATGGGCTTCGTCGTGAAGAACGGATCAAAGATGCGGGGCAACACGTCGGGCGGGATGCCCGGTCCGGTATCCGTTACTTCGATACGCAGAAAACGACCCGGTCGCGCATCAAGATGGCGCTCGGCTTCCGTTTCTGAAACGTCGGTCGTCGACACCACGAGATCGATCCGACCCGGGCGCTCAAGCGCCTGACAGGCATTGCCGACGAGGTTGAGAATGACCTGCTCAATGTTGGCCCGATCCGCCCGAATCTGGGGCAGGTCGGGCGGACACTCCAGGTTGAGTTCGTGACCGCTGCCGACGAGTCGCTGCAGCAGGGGGGTGAGTTCGGCGACCAATGCATCGATGGAGATCAGCGTTTCCTGCGTTACTTGCTTGCGGCTGAACAACAAGAGCTGACGCGTGAGGGTTGAGGCCCGTTTGCCGGCGGCGAGCACCTGGCCGAGGTCGCGTCGCAAGTCCGATGGGAGATCGGGGCGAATGAGCGACAGCTGGGTAAACCCCAGAATGGCGGTCATAACATTGTTGAAGTCATGCGCAACTCCGGCCGCCAATTGGCCGATGGCCTCCATTTTCTGGGATTGGCGGAATTGTTGTTCCAACTGGACCTGTTCGGTCGTCTCTTGGAAAATCCAGATCGCATGGGGTTGGTTGCTGATCTTGATGGGCCGAGCGAAGAAACGAAAATGTCGGGTCGCCCCGGATTCGGACACCACGAACTGGGCCGTGCGGTCGAGCGATTCGCCGTCGGCGAGGCGAGCCAGGCCATCCTTCCATTCGGCGACGTCACAAATTCCCGGATACGTTTCGGGGGTGAGGCCGATGGCTTGCTCGCGGGAGAGTTCGAAAAGGGTTTCGTAGGCTTTGTTGACCTCGACGATGCGTCCTTCGGGCAGGGTCTCGATGACCTGCGCCAAGGGGCTTGCGTCGAAGGCCAGCGTGAAACGGTCCTCCGCGAGCTTCAGCTCGTGAGTGCGGCGTCGGACGGTGGCATCGAGGTCGGCGACCCGGGTCTCGGATTCGCGGGACAACTCCCATTTGCGCACCAAGGCTTGGGCGAGCTGGACCACCTCGATGTTATCGAAGGGCTTTTTGAGAATGATGAGATTGTCGAGGCCCTCGATGGCGCTCGTCATCTCTTTCCACGAGTAGTCGGAATAGGCGGTGCAGATCACCACTTGGATCCGCGGGTCGACCGCCCAAATGCGGCGGACGGTCTCGATGCCGTCCCAGCCGGGAGGCATGCGCATGTCAACAAAAGCGACTTGGTAAGGTGTGTGGGCCACCATGCTTTCCTGCACCAGCCGGAGGGCTTCTTCACCTTGGTGGGCATGAGCCAAATCAAAGGTCGGCACCTGCACCCGCGCGGTCGAGGCGTCATCGCCGAAGAACGCGGATTCCATGTCGTTCATGGACGCGATCGACTCCGCTGAAGCAGGGCTCAGAATCTTCTGGAAGTCATGATGAATTGTCGGCGTATCGTCGACGATCAGGATGTGACGGGAGGAAGGGGGCGAGCTCATGCGGGGCGTGAGTTCGGGAGGGGACCGACTCCGAGGTGGCGTTCGATGCACGCGGCAAAGGTCGCGGGGTTGATGGGCTTCGGGATGAAATCATCCATCCCGGCGGCGAGGCAGTTATCGCGCTCGTCCTGGGTGGTCCCGGCACTGAGAGCGAGCACAGGGGTGGGCGGAAGATCGTTTTGTTTTTCGTGGGCGCGGATGGCTCGGGCAGCGTCGAAACCATCCAGCACGGGCATCTGGCAATCCATGAGCACGAGATCAAATTTCTCGGCGCGGTAGCGGTCGACGGCGGCTTGCCCGTCGCTCACGATCACCACGTTGAGTTTGAGCTTTTTTAGCAGGCCGTGAGTGACCTTTTGGTTCACGGCATTATCTTCGGCGACGAGCACCCGGGCACGGATGAGCGGGCCGTCGCTCGTCGAAGGGGCGGACGTGCCGCCCGAGAATGGGGCGGTGGTGGATACGCTCTCCTGGGTGCCACCGAGGTTGAGGGTGTAAAGCAGGCGATTGAGCAGGATTTCACGCCGCAGCGGTTTCGTGAGGCAGGCGTGAATGCCGTGGGCGACCTGTTCATCCTTGGCGGGGCGCAACCCCACGGCTGTGAGCAGGAGAATCGGAGGCGGCGTGCGCAGCTCGACCTGAATTTGTTGGCAGGTGGCCATGCTGTCGAGGTCGGGCATCTGGGCGTCGAGCAATACGAGGTCGTAAGGTTGATCGACGGACTCGGCCCGGCGAAGCTCGGTGAGAGCGGAGAGGCTAGTCTGCGCGACGGCTGCGATGATATTCCAGCCGTCGAGAAAACGAACCAAGAGTTTCCGGTTGGAGGCGTTGTCGTCGACGACGAGGATACGGCGCCCGGCGAGGCCGGACGCATCGAGCGCCTCGGCGGTGGAAAGTGCCTCGGCGGAGATGGGAAGATCGACCGTAAACGTGAACGTTGAGCCCTCGCTGGGGGTGCTGGTCGCGTTGAGTTCGCCGCCCATGAGCTCGACCAAGCGCCGGGAGATGGAAAGTCCGAGACCGGTGCCGCCGAAGTGACGCGTCGTGGAGCGATCAGCTTGGACGAACGGATGGAAAAGACGGTCCAAATCGTCGGGCAGGATGCCGATGCCGGTATCGGTCACGTCGCAGGTGAGGCGGACTTGCGCGGGCCCTTCGGCCGGCGCGCTCGCGACTCGGAGAACCACCTCGCCGCGGGAGGTGAACTTGATCGCGTTGCCCACGAGATTGAAAAGCACCTGACGGAAGCGGGTGGCGTCGCCTACGACGCCGGCCGGCAGGTCGGCGGCGAGGTCGGCGATGAGTTCGATCTCTTTTTCGGCCGCTTTGGGAGCGAAGAGTTTGACGACGCTGACGATGGCTTCGTCCAGCCGGAACGGTTGGTTCTCCAATTCGAGTTTGTCGGCCTCGATTTTCGAGAAATCGAGAATATCGTTGAGCAGGTCGAGGAGGGTTTCGCCGCTGGAGGCGATGGTTTCGGTATAGTCCCGCTGTTCCGGATCAAGTCGTGTATCCATCAACAGGGCACACATGCCGATGACGCCGTTCATGGGCGTGCGGATCTCGTGGCTCATGTGGGCCAGGAAGGAGCTTTTGGCCCGATTGGCCTGTTCCGCGGCGGCATTGGCTTGTTCAGCAGCAGCGGCGGCCCGGGCGAGTTCCGCGGTGCGGCCGGAAACCATGGCTTCGAGCTGTTCGAGCTTGAGGCCGGCGGCGCGGGCCAGCCGCCATTTTTCTGACAAGGCACAGGCGAGCTGGAGCACTTCGACATTTTCGAAGGGCTTTTTGAGAATGATGAGTTTGTCGCTGCGACCCAGCTGTTGAGTAATTGAGGTCCAGCTATGATCGGAGAAAGCGGTGCAGATCACGACCTGCAGATCCGGATCCTGAGACCAGATGCGACGGATCGTCTCTACGCCGTCCCAGCCGGGGGGCATGCGCATATCGACGAACGCGACGGAGAACGGTTGATTGGAACTGATGCTTTCGGAAACCAGCTGCGCCGCTTCTTCGCCCTGCATGGCGTGCACGAGGTTGAAGATCGCGGAGGGGAGTTCCGGACTTGCCGGCGCGGGGTCTTCGGAAAAGAGGGACTGCTCCATTTCGATCAGCGCGTCGGTTGAGGACCGTCGGGTGCGACCAAGGATTTTGCGAAAGTCATCGTGGATGGTGGGCATGTCATCCACGACCAGAATACGGGGTGGACCGCTCATGATTTAGAAAATTTGAAGGGTGAACCTGTCCGGGGGCGGGCCCCGCCGGGAAGCGTCTCAGCCGCCGGATGCTGGCGCGGCAGCTCGAGGGTGAAGGTGGAGCCTTGGCCGGCACCCGGGCTGAGCATGCTGAGGGTGCCGCCCATGCGCCGGGCCGCGTTGGCTCCGCTGTGCAGGCCGAAGCCATGGCCGTCGGGCCGTGTCGTGAAGCCATGTTGGAAAATACGCGTGGCGTTTTTGGCTTCGATGCCGACGCCATTGTCACACACTTCGAAGACGATGAAGTCGGCGCGGGAAAACGTGCGTAATTCCACGAGGCGATCAGCGGCGGGTTGCGGTTTCACCGCGTGGATGGCGTTGCTTACGAGGTTGATCAAGATTTGCAGCGTGGTGTGACGATCCGTCACCAACTGCAGATCGGGGGCGTGCCGAGGAACGATCTTGATTTCGTGGCGTTCGATGGAGGCGAGGTGGATGCGCACGGCGTCTTCCATCAGGTCGGCGGCGTCGAGCAGCTCTTCGATGCCCGCATTGCGCGCGAAGCTTTGTTGGGCGGACACGATTTCCTTCACGTGCTCAATGTTGCGATGCAGCGTCATGATTTCCTCACGAATGTCGTGATGTTCCAGAGCGAGATTATCATACAGCTCTCCGATGAACTTCGGCAACAGTTTCGCTTTCGGGTCATGGGTATAGAATTCCGTCGGGTCATCGCGATAGGGCGCAAGGAGTCGCGCGGTGCGGCCGAGAGCGATGAGGCGGGAGCCTTCGAGGCGTTCGCGCACGAGTTGGGCGGAGACGTTTACGCTGTTGAGCACGTTGCCCACGTTGTGGAGGACACCGGTGGCGACCTCAGCCATGCCGGCGTAGCGGGAGGCTTCGACCAACGCTTTTTCCAGGCGGGCTCGCTCGGCGATTTCGAGGCTGAGCGCGTCGTTGGTCGCGCGGAGATCGGCGTCGGCATTTTGGAGGCGGTCGAGCATGGCGTTGAAGATGCCGGTGAGTTGGCCGACTTCGTCTTGGCCGGAACCACGGGCGCGCACGGTGTAATCGCCGGTTTCCGCGATCCGGCCGGCACTCGAGGCCAGGATCTGCAGGCCTTCCAAAAGAAAACTGGCGAGGAACCACGTTACCGGAGCGACCACGAGCAGCGTGCCGCCCATGATGAGCGCGATCGCCGGGATGAAGTTGCGCACGGCGTCGAAGAATACCGAGCGGAACGACGCCACCATAACAAAGCGTCCCAAGTGCTCTTCGCCGACGGCGAGCGGCTGCACCAAAATCAATTCCCAGCCGTCGTATAGACTCGGTGGGGATCGCGATAGGTCGGCGTTTTCGTCGGCGGCCGATTGTCCATAGCGCAGGAGAAGGCTTCCGTTCATGTCCTGGATTTCGGCTTCGAGCACCTCGGGACGGGAGGCGAGGACGGCGAGGGCTTCGTGCATGCCGCGCTCGTCGCTGAAGGATACCGGGGCAACGGAATAATCAGCCACGATTCGCGAGAGCGCTTCCATTTGCTTACGGAACTGATCGCGGAGCCGAAAGCTTTGATGGGCGAAGAGCGCGAGGCTCGCGAAGAAGATCGAGAGCACGCTCGTGAGCACCACGGCGACCAGTATCTTCGAGCGCAGCGAACGCGGCCGGATACCATGCCGTTGTGACGGAGATTTGAGACGATGTCGGCTCGAGTTCATGGGGAGCTTTTCACGACCTCCGCGAGCCGGGCGAGCTGTCCGCTCAGGCGCACGCCGGCCTGTTCGGCGGCACCGATATTGACTTGAAAGCGCAGGGAATCGCCGCGCGGGACGAAGCCGATGATGCCATAGCGGGCAGCGAAGCCAGGCGACTCGCCGACGGGAAGCACATGGGCGTCGAAGAGCTTGCGCAACAGTTCCGACGGGATCGGTTCGCTATCCTCATGGACGAAAAGAATATGGGGGGGCGGTTCATTGGCGTCGAAGCGGCTGACGACGATTTTGCGCCGGCCGACGATCTTGTGGGCGAGGGCGGCGGCGATCGCCCGATAGGGTTCTTCGGGGGCCCAGATCGCGATGTGAAGCTCGTCTTCGGGAAGGTGGGCCGAGGCCGGCCATTCGGCGAATTTCGCGAAGTTGAAGAGGAAGGCCGCTTTGACCCGGTATTCGAGGCTTTGGGCGCGGAGCTCGCCGGGCGCCATTGCGATGGCGATCAGGATGAGCGGCCAAAGCCGTCGGAAGCGGGAACGAACGTGGGAAGCGTTGGGCGTCACGGCGTTCAACGTTCGAAGGTGATCCGCAACTCGAAGCTACGATCGATGTTGGGGGTGGATTGCTGGGAAAAGGTCTCGGTGTATTCGCGGTGTGTGGCCTTGAGGAGGTCACGTGCCACGAGGGCGATTTCCCAGGTGGGGGCGGGGCGCCAAGCCACGCGCAGGTCCAATGCGTCGTAGGCCGGCACGCGGTTGTCGGAAAAGGCGGAGGTATGGCGGAGCGTCGCGTCGACTTGCCACTGGGGCAGTGGATTCCAAGCGACGCGGAGTTGGGTCATCTGCTCGGGCGACGTTTTCGTGTAGAGCGAGAGGGCGAAATCGGCGGCGGCCTCGCCGGAGCTGAGATTGTTGCTCAAGTCATGGCGGATGATCGAGTGTGACGCTTCGAGCAGAAGCGAGGGAAGGGCTTGCCACCGGAGGGCCAGCTCCCCGCCTTGGGTGTGGCCGGACACGTCATTGGCGAGGATGACTTCGCTGCGCACGTAGGGCACGGGGTCAAACAGAACGGCGGCGTCTCCTTGGAGAAAACCGCGGAGATCGGCGTAGTCGTTGTAGAAGCCGGTCAACTCCAAAAGCAGTCGGGGGTGGGGCTGGAAACGATAGCCCGCTTCAAATGCATTGAGATGTTCGGCGCCGAAGTTGGGCGAGCCGAAGGCGCTGACGCTGATCGGCAGAGGAATTTCCGGAGTCGGCGGGCTCGTGGCCGCCAGATAGTTGACGCTGCTTTCCGCCCGAGTGGGGGTGCGGGCGGCGCGCGACCATCCGACCCAAATACGATGGGATCGCAGTGGCGACCAGATGACGCGGGCGGAAGGTTGAAACTCCAGGCCGGAGTAAGAGTTTTGCTCGATTTTTCCGCCGGCCATGATTCTCAGATGATCCGGAATGAGCTCATACTCGTCCTGGAAAAAGGCGCCGACGAACGTCGTCTGGGCCGAGGGCTCCGAGAAGCTGAAAATCCCGGTGGAGCTGAGATCGTCATCGGTGCGTTCGTAGGTGAAACCGGTGAGCAATTCATGGCGAGGCAGCGGATTGAGTTTGGCCTGCACATCCAAGGTATAGCGCATGCGCCGTTCTTCGAAGCTCTCGCGGAGGTCCGCGATGTGCTCAAGATTGGTGAAGGCGGTAAGGGTGCCCTCCCAGAAAGGGAGCGGACGTTCCAGCCGGAAGGAGAGGTTAAACTGATCGGCTTCGCGCGCGTCAGGAATGATTTGATAGTAGGGCGGGGAGAGCGTCGGGTGATAGGCTTCACCGTTTAGATCGAGGTGGCGCCATTCTCCGATGACTGTGAATTCTCCGCCCCCCTCGATCCGGTGATCGATGCGTGTGCCGGCGAGTTGGGTGCGCCAGTCGTTGGTGGCGGGCGGCGCGGAGGTGTCGAAGCCGTCGTGAGATTGCGTTTTGGCATACACCCGGGCGGCGGTGGAGCTGTCGATCATCCAGCCGTAGCGCATCTCCAGAAAATCCGTCAAATGATCGCCCAAGCCGACTGATACATGCGTGCCGAGTGTGGCGCGGGCGGATTTTGAAACGACGTTGATGAAGCCGTTCATCGCGTTGGCACCCCACAGGGAGGCACTGGGGCCGCGGAGCACCTCGATCCGTTCGAGGTCGGCCAAGATCATTTCGTGCATGCTCCAGTTCGTGCCGGAAAACGTTCCGTCGCGGAGTGAGCGCCCGTCGGCGACCACGAGGAGTTTGTTCGACGTGTTGTCGTTGAAGCCGCGGATGCTGATGGCGTAGTCAAAGGCATCGATGCGGGCGACTTGCAGGCCCGGAACGTTACGCAGCGTCTCGGCGAGGCTGGTGGCCCCGGTCCGCTCGATGTCTTCGTTGCTCAGAACGGTGGCGGCCGCGGGGTAGTCGACGACGGCGTGTTCAGTGCGCCCCAGGGTGGTGATGCGCACATAGGAAAGATCCTCCAAGTCCATCGACATGAAGTCGGTGAACTGGGCACTCGCCGGGCACACGAATGCGGCGCTCCATCCGAGGAGGAGGAACAATCGCAGTCGGTGACGGCGGCGGAAACGGACGCTTTTTAGTGACGCCATGTGGCTTTTAATCGGATGGAACGGGGCACCTCTTCAGTCGGCCCGCCGAGAAACGTGGTGGGGAATTCGGGGTGGGCGCGGTCGAGAAGATCTTGTCCAATCAGTGCGAATTCCCACGCGGCGGAAGGGCGCCAAGCGAGGCGCAGATTGACGCCCGTGTAGGCCGGCACGCCGGCGGCGGAGAGTTCTGTCTGATGCCAGATGAAACCGCCGCAGGTCCAATGGGTTCCCAAGTCGATTTCGGACATGAGCTTAATTTCGTGGCGCGGGGTCGTGCCCGGGATGGCGGTCAGGGACGTCATGTCCATCGATCCGGGGCTGAGCTCAAGATCGTAACGGAGAGTCGCCCACGACGCCTGCAGACGCCAATGATCCAGCGCCTGCCAATTCACCAAGGCCTCAAACCCGAGTGTGGAGCCCTCGATGCCGTTACCTGAGATGCTGTGGTAAATGACGTGGGGCACCGGGACCAAGCTGACGCTGGTGCCCAACGCCTCGACACTGCGGATGTCATTGTAGTCGTTGAAATAGCCGGCGAAATCGAAGGATACCCGATCATTAATTTGAGCGCGGAAACCGAGCTCCCAGGCAGTCAGCGCCTCGCGATTAAATTCCGGATTGGCGGTGAGCTCCACCTGCGTGGGCAACGGATTCAGCGTCGAGGGCGGGATGACCTGCGGGGACAACAACGTGCCGCGTTCGGCGCGGGTGGGGGTGCGCACCGCTCGTGCAACGGCGGCCCAGACCGTCCAGTGATGGCCCTCGCGCCAAGCGGCCCGGATGCCGGGTTGGACCTCCCACCCGGTGAAGCTATTGTGTTCGATTTTGGAACCGATCGTGACGGTCAGGTGGTCGGGGATCAGCGTGATCTCGTCTTGGACAAACGCGGTGAACAGCCACGTCTCCATGCTGCGGGAGAGGAAATCGTATTGGTCGCTGCCTCCGACATGGTCGCGGTAGCTGCGTATCCCCGCACCCGATACAACGTCGTGGCTTGGTCCGAAGGCGTGATGCACCGTGCCCTCGACATCGACGATCACGTGGCGGTTGGAGAAGATCACTCGTTCGGCATCGGCGAAATCGAGATAGCCCTTCAAAGCAATGTCGGAGCCGGCGTCGGTCGTGAACTGATAGTTCGTGAGCAGATGAGCGGTGCGGCTGACATCGGAGCTTTCCCGGAGCAGCACGTAGGGCGGAAGGAGACTGAACGCCAACTCGTCCCGGTGGGTCCGCGATTCGTTGAAGCTGCCCGTGAACGTGAGCGTGTCGTTTCGGCGCGTGCGATGATCGACCCGGAATCCGGCGACCAGCGAATCGAGGGGAGCCTCCTGGTTGGGCAGGCTTTGCTCGAAGGGTTCCTGACGGCGGGTTTGGGCATAGATGCGGGCGTCCGTGCGCTCGCCCAGTGCAAAGCCATGCCGGAGCATGAACTCGTGGGTCAACCCATCCCCGAGGCCGGCCGCCGCGAGCGTGCCGATGGTTTCGTGGGCGGATTTGGTGGTGATGTTCACCACCCCATTCACGGCGTTGGCGCCCCACAGGGTGGCGCCGGGGCCGCGGATGACTTCGATCCGCTCGATGTCTTGCATCACCATGTCTTGGTTGCGCCATGGGACGCCGCCGAAGAGCGGCGTGTAGATGGTGCGACCGTCGACCAAGGCGAGGAGTTTGTTGGCCGACACGTCGTTGAAGCCGCGTGGGCTTAGCGCGGTGTTGGTGGTGCTGATACGGCCCACGCTCACCCCGGGGGCAAACCGGAGGGCGCTGGGCAAGTCACTGGGCCCCAGTTGATGAATATCCTCGGCCGTGATCACATAGATGGCCGCTGAAGCTCCGAACGATGCCTCCTCTTTGCGAGACACGCTGGTGACGCGCACCGCGAGCAAGTCTTCCAGTGAAAGGGTGTAGAGATCGAGCGAGGAGGCCGAGGCGGGAGCAGCGTTCACCGTCGGAACCACACTCGCCAAGAGGGCGGATGTGCCGAGCGCGGCGACGGCGCGCCAGCGCGGGATAAATGAGTGATGCGGCTCTGACATGTGGCAAACGAGCATATCGGCACGTTTGCCTCGTGATTGAGGGAAAGGGGTAATTCTACCTGCGGGCGGGGCGGTATCCGCGAAGCCGTCGGAAGTGAGGGGCATGCGGGCTGGCGGCCCCCCGCGCGACGAGGCTTAACGGCGGCCCCAGCGACGGGTTTCCTTGATTTCAAGGGGGGCGGGCTCGATTTGCGCGCCGACGCAGGCGGGGTGGGCGCGGAGGCGTTGGAATGTTTCACCGTTTACTTTCCAGTTGAGGGCGGTGGACGCCTCGGAGATCGCGGCCGCGCGGCCGCCGGCCATGAAACCGATGTCGATACGCGTGCTGCCGGATTGTTTGTTCAACGTGGCGCGCAGCTCTTTGAGGAAATCGCTGGCTGCGGGGTGGGCGGGTTCGAGGAGCCAGGCGACGCGTTTCACGTTGCCGGCGATGTGATTGTCGAGGGCGTAGCATTCTTTCACGTTGAGGCGCGGACCCTCCTCGTTGCGCATGACGGTGCCGAGCACGGCGACGACGGCGTTTTCCTCCAAGGCCTCGCCGTAATTCGCGTAGGCATCGGCAAACATGTTGATGCCGAGACCGCCTTCCTTGGTGGCGAGGGTGAAGGCCACCCACGGGCGGTTGTCCTTCTTGGAGAGTTTCTTGACGATGCCGCTGACAATGCCGCAGATGCGGAACGGCTCCCGATCTTCCTGCTCCATGAGCTCGTCCAAAGCGAAGGTGTCGAGGGCGTCGGCGAGTCCGACGTAGGTGTTCATCGGGTGGCCGGTGACGTAGAAGCCAAGCAACTGTTTCTCGAACGCGAGGCGCTCGGCGGAGCTGTAATCCTCGGCGGATTCCGTGATCTTGCCCTTGGCCGGATCTTGGTTGGTCGCGGCGGAGCGTTCGGTCGGTTCCTCCGCGAGCATGTCGAGGAAGCTTTCCTGGCCGGCGGCGCGGTCGCGGGCCATGGCGGCGGCGCCGGCCATCGCGGTGTCGAGACGTTCGACGATCACGCGGCGCGACTCGCCGGAGAAATCGAAGGCGCCCGTCTTCGCGAGATGCTCGAGCACGCGCTTGTTGGCCGCCTTGGAATCGACGCGGGCGATGAAGTCATCGACGTCGGTGAACGGGCCGTTGGCCTCGCGTTCCTCGATGATCTTGAGGGAGGCGCCTTCGCCCACGCCCTTGATGCCGGCGAGACCGAAGCGGATGCGCCCGCCGCCGTCGCCGTTCGGGTTCATGACCGGGGCAAAGTTCTCGCGGGATTCATTCACGTCGGGGCCGAGCACGGTGATGCCCATGGCAAGGGCCTCGGCGATGAAATGGGCCATCTTTTCCGCGTTGCCGAGCTCGGCCGTCAGCACGGCGGCCATGAACTGCACCGGGTAGTTGGCTTTTAGATACGCGGTGTGGTAGGAGACGACGGCATAGGAGGCGGAGTGGGATTTGTTGAAGCCGTAGCTGGCGAACTTGTTGAGCAGGTCGAAGATTTCGTTGGCCTTCGACTCGGCGATGTTGTGCTTCTCCTTGGCGCCGGCGACGAACTTGATGCGTTCCTTCGCCATGGCCTCGGCGTCCTTCTTGCCCATGGCGCGGCGGAGCATGTCGGCGCCGCCGAGGGAGTAGCCGGCGATGACCTTGGCGCACTCCATCACCTGTTCCTGGTAAACGATGATACCGAAGGTTTCGGAGAGCGACGGCTCGAGGAGCGGGTGGGGATAGTTGACGGTCGCCGGGTCGCGCTTGCCGCGGGCGTAGTCGGGAATGAACTGCATCGGACCCGGGCGGTAGAGCGCACAGATGGCGTTGATATCGTCGATGTTGTCGACGCCGACCTGGCGACAGGCGTTCTGCATGCCGGGAGACTCCAGCTGAAAGACGCCGACCGTCTTGCCGCTGTTGAGCATCTCGTAGGTCTTCGGGTCGTCGAGCGGGAGGTCCTCGTTGGTGAAGGTTTTGTCGACCGTGCGGCGGACGTTGGCGACGGCGTCGGAGATGACCGTGAGCGTCTTCAGGCCGAGGAAGTCCATCTTCAGCAGGCCGAGTTTATCGACCGCCTTCATGGAGAACTGCACGGTGACGTCGCCTTCCTGCAGGGTGAGCGGAACGAAGTTTTCGAGCGGCTGGTCGGTGATGATGATGCCGGCGGCGTGTTTGCCGGTGTTGCGCACCATGCCCTCGAGGACGAGGGCGGCGTCCATGATCTTTTTGGCCACGGGATTGCGGGAGACCTCGTTGCGCAGCTCTTCGGATTTGGCGATGGCGTCGGTGAGCGTGATGTTGAGCTCGTCGGGAATCATCTTCGCCAGACGGTCGGCCTCGGCGAAGGGCAAGTCGTTCACGCGGGAGATGTCGCGCACGACCATCTTGGCGCCGAGGGTGCCGTAGGTGATGATGTTGGCGACGCAGTCCTTGCCGTATTTTTCGCGGACGTAGTCGATCACCTCGCCGCGGCGGCGCATGCAGAAATCGATATCGAAGTCGGGCGGCGAAACGCGCTCGGGATTCAGGAACCGTTCGAAGAGCAGTTTAAACCGGATCGGATCGATGTTGGTGATGCCGAGCAGGTAGGCGACGAGGCAGCCGGCGCCGGAGCCACGCCCGGGGCCGACCGGGATGTCGTGTTCTTTGGCCCAGTTGATGAAGTCCCAGACGACGAGAAAGTAGTCGACGAAGCCGGTGACGTTGATGATGGCGAGTTCGTAGTTGAGACGCACGACGAGCTCTTGGCCGAGATCAAGGCCGCTGTAGTCGGGCGGCTGGGGTTTCTCGCCGGCGGGGCGGTTGTTGAGCTTGGCGAGTTGCTCGGCGACGGCCGGATGCGAGGTGATGTCGGCGTAGGTGACGTCGTAGCGTTCGACGAGGCCGTCGGTGCAGAGTTTGAACAGGTAGTCGGGGCGCTCGATGGTGATCTCGGGCGGCAGCGGATAGCGCGGATAGCGTTCGGAGCCTTTGGGGAAGGGGATCGCCAAGTCGCACATCTCGGCGACGAGTTGGGTATTGGTGATGGATTCGGGAACCTCGCCGAAGATCTTTTCCATCTCTTGCCGGGACTTTAGATAGAACTCCTGGCCGGTGAAACGCATGCGGTTTTCATCGGCGAGTTTGGAGCCGGTTTGGATGCACAGCATGGCATCGTGCGGCACGGCATCGGACTCCTCAACGTAGTGGACGTCGTTGGTGCAGATGACCTTAAGGTTGAATTCTTCGCCAAGTTTCAGGAGGCCCGGGATGATCTTCTTTTGCTCCGGGATACCGTGGTCTTGGATTTCGACGAAGTAGTTTTCGCGGCCGAAGATATCGACGAAACGGGCGCAGGCGGCGCGGGCATCCTCGTAGCGGTCGTGCAAGAGGTGTTGCGGAACGAGGGCCGCGAGGCAGCCGGTGAAGCCGATCAGGCCGTCGGCGTGCTTGGCTAGCGTCTCAATATCGGTGCGCGGTTTGTAGTAAAATCCCTTCAGATGGGCGTCCGAGACGAGCTTCAGCAGGTTTTGGTAGCCGGTGAGGTTTTTGGCCAGCAAGCCGAGGTGGTAGTAGGATTTGCCGTCCTCGGCGCGGCCGTTCTTTTCGAGCCGTGAGTTCACCGTCATGTAGAACTCGCAGCCGATGAGCGGCTTGATGCCAGCGGCCTTTGCGGCGTTGTAGAAAGCGATGGCGCCGAAAAGGTTGCCGTGATCGGTGAGGGCGAGGGCATTCATCCCGAGGTCCCCGGCCCGCTTCATCAAGCGGTCGATGCGGCAAGCGCCGTCAAGCAGGCTATAATCGGTGTGAACGTGGAGATGAACGAAACTCGGATCGACAGGCACGGCGTGATGTTGGAAGCAAGAGAGGCGAGGGAAGAAGTAAGAAGTGCGTCGAACCGCGCAAAAGTCCACCGGACCGCCTCGGCAAAAATGCCGTTGACGCGGGCGATGAGATTTGGCCTTCTGCTCCTTTTTCCCTTTCCAACTCCGTCTGTCACCATGCCCATCGAAATCAAAATCCGCAAAAACGAGCCGGTTGACCGTGCCATCCGCCGGTTGAAGAAGAAGCTCGAGCGCGAGAACATCATCAAAGGCGTCCGTGCGAAGCGTTACTTCGAGAAACCCTGCGAAAAGCGTCGCCGCAAGACGAAGGTCATGGCCTTCACCCAGATGCTGCGCAACCGCCACGCTGAGTAAGCGTTGGATCTTTCTTTTAAAAACACCGCGCCTTCGAATTCGTTTCGGAGCGCGGTTTTTTTGTGTCACGAAGCCGACACTTTGGGTTGCAACTATTTGTCATCCTAGGACGGTGTCCGCCTGACCCCTAAGTTTCCTGATTTATTGTGCGTCCGCTGCTCGCTCTCTCCTCTTCCTGGAATTCATTTCGCCATACGGATGGTCACGCCATGCTGCGCGAGATGGCGGATCTCGGGTTCGAGTATGCGGAGCTGAGCCACGGCATTCGGATCACGCTGGTGCCAGGGATCTTAAAGGCGGTGGAAGAGGGCGTGATCAAGATCAGTTCGGTGCACAATTTCTGTCCGCTGCCGACGGGAATCACACGGGCCGCGCCCAACCTTTTCGAGCCCTCGGCCTCGACTCACCGGGAGCACGATCAGTGGCTGCGGCATACGAAGCGCACCTTGGACTTCGCGGAGCAAGTCGGCGCCAAGGCGATGGTGACACATCTCGGCAGCGTTGGCTTTTTCTGGTCGAACCCGAGCGCCAAGCTCAGGCAATGGGTGCGCAATCACCCTAACGTGCAGGTGCCGGAAGATCCGGCTTACCAGAAGGTGTTGACCAAGTGTTGCGTGACGCTGCGCAAGCGGATGCCCCCCTATTGGAAACAAGTGAAGGCGAGCCTCGACGAGATTCGCACCTACGCCTTGGACAAGAACGTGAGCATCGGCTGCGAGAACCGGGAAAAATTCAGCGAGTTGCCCGTCGATGATGACTTTCCGCAGATGTTTGAGGATCTCACCGGACCCAACATGTGCGGGTATTGGCACGATACCGGGCACGCGCAGCTGAAGCAGGAAATGGGCATGGTGCAGCATCGGCGACTGCTTGAGCAGAGCGCGGATCGTATCCTGGGCTTCCACCTGCATGACGTGAATGCAGAGGGAGATGATCACCAGCCGATCGGTTCCGGGCACATCGATTTTGAAATGGTGAGCAGCTTTTGGCGACCCGAGCATTTGCTGACCATGGAGTTTAGTCCCGCGTTGAAAGTGGACGAGGTTCGTGCGTCAAAAGTGCGCGTCGAGGCGCTGCTCGAAAAACGCTTCGGCTGATCATCAGCCCGTCGCGGTGGCGATGGGGGCCCCGGCGATCCGCGCTGATCGACGGGTAACGAGCATGCCCGCGAACGCGGTGCTCACGACTACGACCAACAGGCCGAAGCCGAGCGAGGCGTCATGCCGCGAGACCAGCACGGTGACGACGGAAATTAGAATCGTGCGCAGGCACCGATCCCACGCGGAAAAAAAGAGCTGCACGCGGCCGATCACGTGGTTCGGCACGAGGGTCAACACCAGTGCGCTGCGGGCGACGCGGGAGCCAGCGTTGCCAATCCCGAGCACGAACAGCGCGGGGAAATAGAGCCACGTGGACGGCGCGATGGCGAGCGTGAGCAGGCCGACGATAAACATCGCCATGGTATAAACGATCGTGCGGTCCACCCCGTGGCGTGTAGCAAGCGCTGGGATTAGCAGCCCCGCGAGCAAGGCGCCGGCCGCAAAGGCGATTTCGCCCTGCCCATAGACGTCGGAGGCCGCCTGCAATACGTGGGTCACGTAGATGGGAAACAGGTAGTTGCTCACCATGACCGCGATGAACGGCACGTAGGTGCAGAGGAAAAACCACGTCAGTTTCGGATGCGCTCGCAACCAGCGCCACCCCTCGACCATGGCATGCCATGTGCCGGCGGCCTGACGCAAGACGCGAGGGGTGGCGGCGTAGGGTATACTCGCCTGGACCCCCAAGCTGAAAAGGTAGGTGGCGGCGTCGATGAAAAGGATCGTCGCGAGGGAAACATGATCGAGCAGGACGGCGGCCAACCCGCCGGCGAGCATGGAGGCCGTCTGACTCTGAATCTCGATCAAGCCGGTCAGTGTTTGATAGTGTTTTCGCTCAAAGATCTGCTGCATGAACGCAAACTTCGCCGGGAAATGCAGTGAGTAGTAGAGCATGCCGCAGAAGTAGCTGACCAACAGTTGCCACGCGGCGACTTCGCCCGTGATCGCCGCCCACAGAGCCATCGATCCGGCGGCAAGTGCGCCAAAGGCCTCGCCGGCGAGCAGGATCGCCTTGCGTGAGTGATGGTCGAGCCATGCGCCGTAGTGCGGGATGATGAGGAACATCACCAAGGTGGTAAGAATCGTGACGTAGCCGTAGAGGCGTTCGCCACCCTCGCGTTGCACCAGCAACCACGGCACTGCGACGATCGTGATCCCCGAGCCCACCGAGCTGGCCATGTTCGCCAGCAGAAGACGGGAGACTCGAGAATCAGCGAGCAGGGTGCGCATGGAGACTGCCCTTGGAGCATGTGTTACGCCGCTTAAGCCGGGCCTGCGCCCATTGGATCCTCGGACCTTCCTTTGCGAAACTGACGAGTGGGATATCGGACATTATTAAATGTTATTGCATTGCATTAAACGCCGTCTCCAGTCATCCCACTAATTATGCCGAGTCTAAAACTTATTAGAGGGCTACTATTACTTAGCCTAGTTAACGGCGCGTCTTTGTCTGCTCAGACGCTTGTGGCAGGATGGGATTTTAACGCTGGTTCCGCGGTGGCCAGCCACGGATCTGGAACCTTGACCCTCGGAACCGGAATTGACGTGGCGGCGGTCGCGTTCGCAGGCACGGGCACCTCGGTTAACGCTGTATCCGGCGATGTCGCCGGGACGGCCATGACCTTTACGAGGACGGTGGGAAACGATACGGGGATGTTTACGTTGCAGATTGCGACCACTGGCTTGGCGGGACCGGTTTTGACCTACGCGGTATCGAACGCGGTCGTTGATGCGGCCTCAGCATTTAGTGGAATCGATTGGTCCTATAGTTTGGATAATTCCTCTTATACGGCGTTCGGCTCTGGAGGCGCCTTTACAACGACCTACACGACACAGACCCTAGACTTCTCGAGTCTTGGGGGCACATTGGCCAATCAGGACACCGTGTTTCTTCGTGGCGTTCTTTCTGGAGATGCGGTTGCTGGTGCTGCGGCCGGAGTGACCTTGTTTGATAATATCCAGATCACTGCGTCCGCGATTCCGGAACCGGGTGTGTGCGCGGCTTTGATTGCTGTAGCCGCACTGGCGGTGGCTGGCGGTCGCCGTTCCGGAAAGCGGCATTTATTCGCGACTGAGTATAACCGAGCAGCCACGCTTAAATCCAGTGGCGCTTGCGCATGAACAGGAGCATGCCGCCCATGCAGACAAGGGTGAGGGCGGCGGCCGCGGGATAAGCCCAGTCGTGCCCGAGCAATTCCATATGGTCGAAGTTCATGCCAAACCAACCGCCGATGATGAGCGGCGGTAAGGTGAGCGCCGTGAGTGATGTCAGCACGCGAATGCCTTCACCCGCTTCGTGGTTCGATTTGTTGAGATAGACGCGAAACGAAAGGATGAGCTGATCGGCCCAGCCGGCCGCCTGGCTTTCGATCCGCTGGAGGTCTTCGCCGAGATCGCGGAGATAGGGGACGATGACTTTGCGCACGAAGCGCGCCTTGCCTTGGGTGAGCTCGGCAACGACGGCGCGTTGGGGGCGCACGATCTGGCGGAGTTGCGCCAGATCCTTGCGCAGGCTGAGCACGTCGGGGAAGAGTTTCTCCGGCGGCGTGTTTTGCAACGCGGCCTCCTCGACGTCCTCCAGCTCTTCCCGCAACTCGTGCAAGGCCGGCTGATAGGCGTCGACCATGAGATCGAGGATGGTGTGGGCGAAACGGTCGGGGCCGCGCACGGGCTGCTGCGGAGAGCGGATGGATCGTTCCATCGCCGCCTGCACGGGGCGCAGCGGCTGCGCGTGGAAAGTCAGCAAAAAGTCCCGACCGAGCACGAGGTCCAGTTCGGTGGTTGAGAACTTGTCGGTCTTTGAATAGTCGACCGCGTGCATGACGATGAAGAGGTAATCGTCGAAGGCCTCGAGTTTCGGCACGGGGTTGTCGACCGTGCAGTCCTCGATGACGAGCGGGTGCAACGCGAAGAGTTGCTCAAGGATGAGTTTGGTTTCGTCGGGGGTCGCGGCGGCCAGATCGACCCAGAGCATGACGCCGGGTTCGTCGCGCAACGTGAACAAGGACTCGACCGGGGGATTCGTGTCGACGAGCTTGTTGTGACGATAGACCAGCGAGGAAATCATGGCTCGCGAGGTTCAGATCCAGCGACGCTTCTTGCACCACGCGAACATGAATCCCGTGGCGGCGACGGTGAGGCCGATGATCACCGGATACCCGAAGGGGGAATGCAGCTCCGGCATGCGGCTGAAGTTCATGCCATACCACGTCCCGACCAGCATGGCGGGGAGGGTCAGCGCGGTCAGGGCGGTAAGGGCCTTGATGCCGTCGTTGGCCTGAAAGCCGGATTTGCTGAGGAAGAGATCGAAGGCGATCAACAACTGGTCGGCGAAGCTCGTAGCCGTTTCATCGATACGCACGAGGTTGTCGCGCAAGTCGCGAAAGTAGGGCAGCATCACGGTGCGGATGAGTTTTGATTCGCCGTGGGCCAGGCGGTGCATCACGTCGCGCTGAGGGCGCACGATTTGGCGCAGATGGGTCAGCTCGCCCCGGACCTCCAGCAGTTGCGCGGTGAGGTCTTCGCGTTCGGGGGAAAGCACCAGCTCCTCGATCTCTTCCATCTCTTCGCGCAGTTCGTCGGTGACCGGCTTGTAGAGGTCGATGAGATTGTCGAGCAGCAGGTAGGCGAGGCGGTCGGGGCCCTTGGCAATGGAGCCGTTGCTGCGCACGCAGCGGTTGACGAGATCGGCGACGAGTTTGAGCTTCCGGCGGTGGAAGGTGACGAGGTAATCCTTACCGAGAAAGAGATCGAGTTCGGTGGTGGAGAACTTGTCGGTGCGGGTGAAGTCCACCGCGTGCATGACGATAAACAGGTAGTCTTCGAAGTCCTCGACTTTGGGCAGTGACTGCGGGGTCACGCAGTCTTCGATGGCGAGCGGGTGAAAGCCAAAGAGGTTTTCCAGCACCAGCTTGATTTCATCGGCCGTGGGCTCGATGAGATCGACCCAAACGATGAGGCCTTTGTCGGCGCGCACGAGGCGGAGCGCCTCGATCTCCAGATCGCGGCCCACCAGTTTACCTCCGCTGAATACAAACGAGTGAATCATGCGTGCGCTGAGGGTGGCGGGGCTCAGGGGGCTGGCAAGCCCGGCATGTCGCCAAGGAGCAATGTGACGCGTTTGTGAAATACGGTGTCGGCCCGGCGAGAATCGTGGCCGCCGATAGCGGATCGGTGGGCTTGCGTGGTCTCAAGCGGGTATGCCAATCACGGAAATCAGTGCGGCGCCTCATCGGATCGGGGCGGACTTTGGGCGGGACGGTTTTGTGGTATTGCCGGGCTTTTTCTCGGCGGAGCGGATCGCCGAAGCACGGCACCGATTTGATCGCGTGCGGGTCGAGCGGGCGGGCGAGTTGGTGGTGGACAGTCGGGCGACGGGCCGTCGTTCGTTTTGGCGGGATGCCGAGGATCCGGCGGTGGCGGATTTTAAATTCAACGACGTCTACCTGTTGGATGCAACGACCCGGGAATTGGCGCTCGATGCGAAGCTCACACCGATCCTCGAAGCCTGTTTGGGGGAACCGGCGGTGTTGTGTAACAGCTTGCATTTCGAAAAGGGCAGCGGGCAGCCGATGCACATCGATTCGCTCTACATGACACCGCGTTCGTCGCATGGTTTGATCGCGTCGTGGATCGCGCTGGAGGAGGTGCATCCCGATTCGGGGCCGCTGTGGTATTGGCGCGGGAGTCATCGTATCCCGCTTTTTCGTTTCAAGGACGGGTCGCACCACGTCGGGCCGGGCGAGCAGGGCGACTGGGATCGCTACATGGCAACGGAGTTGACGGAACGAGGGATGGAGCCGGAAACCTTTTTGGCGAAGCGAGGCGACGTGTTTCTGTGGCATGCCGATGTCGTGCATGCGGGGAGTCCGATTCGAGACGCGGCGCGCACGCGAGCATCGATCGTGTGCCATTATTATCGGGAGTCTGACGCGCGGGCGCTGGACTACGCGTTGGAACCGCTCAACGGGGCGTTTTGGTTCGAGCGCCTAGGCCAGCCGGTGCGGGTGGAGGTATCGAATTTTTCCCCGGATGGCGGCGACTTTCCGGCCGAGCGCTATTTGCGGCGTTATCCGGATGTCGAGCAGGCGCTACGGCGCGGTCTGTTGCGCTCGGCATGGGACCATTTCCGCGAGCATGGCGCGGCGGAAGGACGCGGGATTTAGCGGTCAGGCGCCTTCGGCGACTTTGACGGCGGCGATGAAGGCCTCGGGGCTGTCCGCGGCGAGCAGCGCGGTGCGGTGGGTGGGCTCTTTGAGGAGTCGGCAGAGCGAACTCACCACTTGCAGGTAGGCGGTGACGTTGGCCTTGGGTGTGCCGAGCACGAAGATCAGGCGCACGTCCTCGCCGGCACGTTCGAAGTGCACGCCCTTGGTGCTGCGGCCCACTGCCAGCACCATTTCGGAAACGTGTTCGGAGCGTGCGTGCGGCAGAGCCACCTCGTTGCCCAAGCAGGTGGTGTCGATGCGCTCGCGTTTTAGCAGTTCGCGATAGAAGCCGGCGTAATTCGTGACTTCCGGGTGCCCGTCAAGTTGGCGGGCAATCTCCTTTATCGCGGTGGCGCGTTGCACGCCACGGACTTGAAGATTGATCCGCGATGGGTCGAGCAGGGAAGACAGTCGTTGGGCCATGGCAGCAAAGGATTCACGGGAGCGATCAATGAATCGCGGGGTTCTCCGGGAGGCAAGGGATGAGGTCGTGTTCCAAACGAGAATCTCGCCCAAAGCCAGTCGTCGGCCTGTGACAATGCAGCGGCGGATCGAAGCGGCCTGAAGCTTTTCCCGGCCTGCGCCCGCCCATGGGTCAAGGGCGGACGCAGAGGGCGGAGTTTTTAGGCGGTCGGCTCGTCGTCGCCTTCGCTGGAAGTCCCGGGGGCAGGCGATTCCGGAAGGGCGTCGGTTTCCGGCGCAGTTACGCCGAGGGCGGCTTCCGCGGCTTCGAGTTCCTCTTCCGATTCCACCACCTTGGCGATGGAGAGCAGTTTATCCCCCTCGGCGAGGGTGAGGAGCTTCACGCCTTTAGCGCCGCGGTTGGTCTCGCGGACGGTGGAAATCGGGCAACGCACGCTTTGGCCTTGGGCGGTCAGGAGCATGATTTCGTCGGTGTCTTTCACGCTGAGCGCGCCGACCAAGAGAATCGAACCGTCGTCGGGGAGATTGATTGCCGTTACACCGGAACCGCCGCGATTGATCAGGCGGTAGTCCTCGAACCGGGTGCGGACGCCGAGACCGGCTTCGCTGGCAACGAGGAACTTGGCCTCGTGGTCGACGACTTCGATCGATTGCAGGTAGTCGCCGGCACGCTTAAAACGCATGCCGGTGACGCCGCCGGTGTTGCGGCCGGTGTCGCGGAAGAGGATGGCGCCCGATTCGGGATCCTTCTCGCGGAAGCGAACCGCGAGGCCCTGGTGGGAAACGAGGATGATTTCGTCGGCCCCGCTGGTGAGCACGCAACCGATGACGTCGTCACCTTCGGATAGATTGATGCCGATGATGCCACCGTCGCGGGTGGCGTTGGCGTAGGCCGAGAGCGCGGTCTTCTTGATCGTGCCGGCCTTCGTCGCCATAACGAGGAATTGCTCGGCGGAGAACTCGCCGTGCGTGAGCATGGCGGCGATCTTTTCGCCCTCGTCCATCGAGAGGAACGATTTGACGGACTTGCCCTTCGAGGTGCGGGCGCCTTCCGGAATTTGATAAACCTTCTTGGCCATGAGCTGGCCATGGGTCGTCACGAAGAGGATGTAGTCGTGCGTCTGCGCCGTGAACAGGTGCTCGACGAAATCGTCGTTGTAAGTGTCGGTGCCGATGACGCCCTTGCCGCCGCGCTTTTGGGAGCGGTATTCGGCGACGTGGGTGCGCTTGATGAAGCCGGCGTGGGTGATGGTGATGACCATGCCCTCGTTCGGAATCACATCTTCCATGCGGAAGTCGCCGAGCGCGGCGGTGATTTCGGTGCGGCGGGCGGACGTGTATTTTTCCTTTAGCGCGAGGAGCTCAGTCTTGATGACCTCAAGGAGGCGGGCTTCCGAATCGAGGATGGCTTTTAACTCGGCGATGAGCGCCTGCAGTTCGGCGTATTCGGCTTCGATTTTGTCGCGCTCGAGTCCGGTGAGTTGATACAGACGCAGTTCGAGGATGGCGTCGGTCTGCCGCTCGCTGAGCGGATACTTGGCCATCAAGCGCTCTTTGGCTTCTTGGCGGTTTTGCGACGCGCGGATGATTTTGACGAAGTCGTCGAGGTTATCGAGGGCGATGATGTAGCCCTCGAGGATGTGGGCACGCTCCTCGGCCTTGCGCAGACGATACTGGGTGCGGCGGGTGATGACGTCGCGGCGGTGCTCGATGTAGCAATCGAGCAGTTCGCGGATGTTCATCTGCTTTGGGCGGCGCTCGTCGAGGGCGAGCAGCGTGACGCCGAAGGACGACTCGAGAGCGGTCTTTTTGAAGAGTTGGTTGAGGATCGGCTCGGCTTGTTCGCCGCGCTTGAGTTCGATGACGATGCGGGTGTTTTCGTCGGACTCGTCGCGGAGGTCGCGGATGCCCTCGATGGTCTTTTCCGAAACGTGCTCGGCGATGCGCGTGACGAGCGTCGCGCGGTTCACGTTGTAGGGGATCTCGGTGATGACGATCTGTTCGCCGCCGGCCTTCATTTCCTCGGTGTGGGCGCGGCCGCGGATGCGCACGATACCCTTGCCGGTGCGGAGGTAAGAATCGATGCCCTCGGTGCCGGCGATGATGCCGCCGGTGGGGAAGTCGGGGCCACGGATGATGCCGCAGATCTCATCGATCGAGATCTCGGGTTGGTCGATGATCGCGCAGGTCGCGGTGATGAGTTCGTCGAGATTGTGCGGCGGGATGTTGGTCGCCATGCCGACGGCGATGCCGGTCGAGCCGTTCATCAACAAGTTCGGCAGGGCGGACGGGAGCACGGTCGGCTCGGTCGTGGACTCCTTGTAGTTGGGCGCGAAGTCGACGGTGTCTTCCTCGATGTCGCGGAGGAGATCCTCGGCGATGTTGTTGAGGCGGGCCTCGGTGTAACGGTAGGCGGCGGGCGGATCGCCGTCGACGGAACCGAAGTTGCCCTGCGGATCGATCAGCGGGTAACGCATGACCCACGGCTGCGCCATGCGCACGAGCGTATCGTAGACAGAGGAGTCGCCGTGCGGGTGGTAGTTCTTCAGCACCTCGCCGACGACGCCGGCGCACTTGTCGAACGGGCGGTTGTGCAGCAGACCTTCGCGCAACATGGCGTAAAGGATGCGGCGTTGCACGGGTTTGAGGCCATCGCGGGCATCGGGCAGCGCACGCGAGACGATGACCGACATCGAGTAATCGATGTAGGCCGTCTGCATGATGTCGGTGATGTTGGCCGTAGTGAGTTTTTCGTTAGCGGTGAACACGGGCGGAAATAGGGACGGGGAAATAGGAGGATCGATCGACGAACAGCTCGACGCGAGGTCGAGGTCGACGAGGCGAGATCAGACGTCGAGGTAGGAGACGTTGAGGGCGTTGTCCTCGATGAATTGGCGGCGGGGCGGGACTTCGTCGCCCATGAGCAGAGTGAACAGCGCGTCGGCCTTGGAGGCGTCGGCGATGTCGACTTTCAGCAGGCGTCGCTTTTCCGGATCCATGGTCGTTTCGAAGAGCTGCTTGGGGTTCATTTCGCCGAGACCCTTGTAGCGTTGAATCGAGAGACCTTTGCGACCGAGGAGGCGGATGTGCGCGAGAATCTCCAACGGGCTGAAGAGCGAGTGAGTCGTTTCAGCCTTCTGCCCGGCGTTTTCCACGAGGGTGTAGCGCGCGTTTTCCGTGACGCTGAAAGTATTGATGTCGAGCCCGGCTTCGGCGATCGCCTTGAGGAGCTTCGCCATTTCGGTGGATTCGAAAATCTCGTGCAAGGTGATGCGCTTGAGCACCCCGCTGGCGGACCGGGAGACTGGCGCGGGTTTGGGGGCGACCGGGGCGACGGGTTCGCTCGGTTCGGTGGTCTCGGCACCGGGGGCGGCGCTTTCGGCGGCACCGCTGTCGGTTTCGACCTCGGTCTGCTCCACCACGTCGGCGTCGAGGCCATGTTCGGTGACGAAGGCGTAGCGGGCGGCTTCGTCGGGGAGGTATTCGTGGGTCTCCTTGTTGCCTTCGCGGATACGGGCGATGTAGCGCGGCAGGGCGAGGGTCGTCGGGTCGCGGCTATCGAGATACGTGCCGAGATGGGCGCCGTAGCGGGTGACGCCGCCACCGAGTTTTTCGAGGGCCGCGAGATTTTCCACGATGCGGTCGATTTGGGCGGGTGCGAAAACGTGACCGTCGCGTAGTCGTGTAAGAACTACGTCTTCTGAACCGAGTTCAAGGAGGATGCGGTTGAGCTGTTCGTCGTTGTCGACGTATTGTTCGCGGCGCTTGCGCTTGATTTTGTAGAGCGGGGGTTGGGCGATGTAGACGTAGCCACGTTCCAAGAGGCCGCGCATCTGGCGGTAGAGGAACGTGAGCAACAGAGTGCGGATGTGGGAGCCATCCACATCGGCGTCGGTCATGATGATGATCTTGTGGTAGCGGGTCTTCTCGATGTTGAAGCCGCCCACGGTGTCGCCGCCTTCGCCGATGCCGGTGCCGATCGCGGTGATGAGCGTGCGGATTTCGTCGTTGGAGAGGACCTTGTCGAGGCGGGCTTTCTCCGAGTTGATGAGCTTGCCGCGCAGCGGGAGGATCGCTTGGTAGCGGCGGTCGCGGCCCTGCTTGGCGGAGCCGCCGGCGGAGTCACCCTCGACGATGTAGAGCTCGGTTTGCGTGGGGTCGCGCTCGGAGCAGTCGGCCAGCTTGCCGGGCAGGCCACCGCCGGAGAGGGCGCCTTTGCGAATGGTTTCGCGGGCCTTGCGGGCCGCCTCCCGGGCACGGGCGGCGTTAAGGCCTTTGTCGATGATCTTTTTGGCGACCTGGGGGTTGGTCTCGAAGTATTGCATCAGGCCCTCGTAAGCGGCGGAGCCGACGATGGACTCGACCTCGGGCGAGAGCAGTTTGACCTTGGTTTGCGACTCGAACTTGGGGTCGGAGTGCTTGATGGAGATGACGGCGGAGAGGCCTTCGCGCACGTCGTCGCCGGTGATCTGAGGATCCTTGTCTTTCAGGACCTTATTGACCTTGGCGTATTGGTTGATCGTGCGCGTGAGGGCGCTGCGAAAACCGGAGAGGTGGGTGCCGCCATCCGGATTGTGGATAGTGTTGGTGTAGCAGAGAACCTGATCGTTGTAGGAGTCGTTGTATTGGAGACCGACTTCGCTGTGCACCTCGTTGGGTTTTTCATCGATCTCGATGTCGACCTTGCGGAAGATGCGGACGGGATTGGGGTGCAGCGGTTGCTTGCCGGTATTGATTTGGCGGACGAATTCCACGACGCCGTCCTTGTAGAGGAACGTCTCGGGTTTCGGCGTGGCGGGACGTTCGTCGACGAAATTGATTTCGAGACCGGAGTTGAGGAAGGCCAGTTCCCGCAGGCGCTGGCTGATGCGGTCGGCGATGAAGACTGTGGTGTCTCGGAAAATTTCCGGGTCTGGCTTGAAGGTGATGTAGGTGCCGGTGCCTCGCGCCTTGCCGATAACGGAGAGCTTTTTGACCGGCTTGCCCCGTTCGAACTTCATGTGGTGGACCGAGCCGTTGCGGGAGACCTCAACCTCGAACCATTCCGAGACCGCGTTCACACACTTGGCGCCGACGCCGTGAGTGCCGCCGGAGAATTTATAGCCCCCTTGGCCATACTTGCCGCCGGAGTGGAGGGTGGTGAGCACCATTTCCACGCCGGGGATGCCGTAGACGGGGTGGATATCGACGGGGATGCCGCGGCCGTCGTCGCGGATGGAAATCGACCCATCCACATGAATGGCGACGTCGATTTTTTTGCAGTGGCCGGCGAGATGTTCGTCGACCGAGTTGTCGAGGACCTCGGAAACGCAGTGGTGGAGGGCGCGTTCATCGGTGCCGCCGATATACATGCCGGGCTTTTTCCGGACGGCCTCTAGGCCTTCGAGCTTGCCGAGTTGCGAGGAGTCGTAACTGCCGGCGATGGCGGGGTTAATGGGAGGCGGAACCGGGTCGGTAGAGTCGGACATGAACGAGGAGACAGGATCGATTTTCTAAAGGGAAAATTACATCGCATTTAGGGGGGCGGAACAACCTAAATTTCGGCGCCTGTGACGCGGATTTAACAATCCGCGCAATGCTATTTTAGGTTGCCGACCTAAGATGGCGCGCTAGGGTCCGATTTCTCGTGAAGTTATCCGTAAAAGTTGACTATGCCTGTCGGGTCCTGGCGCAGTTGGCCCGGACTTTTGATACCGATGAACTCGCTCATATCGAGGAGCTTGCGCGAATAGAAGGCGTGCCGGCGAACTATTTGGTGCAGATCCTGAGTGAGCTGCGCAACGGAGGCCTGATCAACAGCAAGCGCGGCAAGCAGGGCGGCTATGCCTTGGCGCGTTCGCCCGAGGAAATCACGCTTTTCGACATCGTGAAGTTGATCGAAGGAGAGGTCTTGGAACTGAGTGGTCCCGGCCAAGGGCATTCGGCGGCGCGGGTGCACGCGGTATGGCGCGACATCAAGGGGGCTCTGGAGGACAAATGTCGCTCGTGCACCCTGGCCGATATGGTCGTCGCCGGTCCCGAGGAGATGTATTACATTTAACCCTGTTTCCCGACTTTATCCATGCGTCATCCAGCCATCGAACCACTCCTGATCCTGCAAGCCCGCGACCAAACGGAGCGGGGATTAAGCGCGCAGCTGAACGCGATCCCGACGGATGTGGCGGCGGTGGAGGGCCAGATCGAGGCGGAGAAGGCGGCGATCGAGGCCGCGCGCGCTGAGGTGAAGGGGTTGGAGACGCAAAAGAAGCTGCTCGAGACCGAGATCGGGAGTGCGGAAGACAAGCTCGCCAAGTATCGCACGCAGCAGATGGCGGTGCGCAAGAACGACGAGTATCAGGCGCTCGGCCACGAGATCGAGACGATGGAGAAATCGATTGGTGGGCTGGAAGAGAAGGAACTGGAAATCATGTATGGCATCGATGAAGCGAAGCAGCGCTTTGCCGCGGCAGAGAAAACGATGCAGGCCAATATCGCGGGCTATCGGACGCGCTTGGCGTCGTTGGCGGAGCGCAAAACCAGTTTGGAGGCTGAACTGGCGGAGGCGCAGGCCACGGTCGCGGCGGCCCGGGCACCGCTGGATGAGAAAACCACCCGCCTTTATGATCGGACAGCGGCGCGGCACATGCCGGCGGTGATGAGCGTGCAACGCGGCACCTGCAGCGGTTGCCACTTGCGGATTTCGGGCGAAGTGGAAACGGCCGCGCGCAACGGCGAGGAGTTGGTCACCTGCGATCAATGCGGCCGGATCGTTTGGTTTGAGAGCTGAGTCGCGCCTTTTCGGCGGGACTGAAATTGGATTTCGACAACGCGCGCGAAACGCGCGACGGTTTTCCCTTGGTCTTGGGGCGAGGTCGTCGCTCCGGGTTCTTTGATCCCAAGGTGAGGTTAAACGCCTCACCCGCTAGTAAACCTCGGAGAGGAAAGTCCGGACACCACAGGGTAGGATGCTGCTCGAGCTTCACCGCAAGCGCAGGCGGCGCGCGTCAAGGCGCGTCGACGGATAGTGTCACAGAGAATATACCGCCCGGCGGGCAACCGTTGGGTAAGGGTGAAAAGGTGGGGTAAGAGCCCACCGCGCCAATCGCGAGGTTGGTGGCAGGAAAAACCCCTTCCGGTGCAAGGCAAAATAGGCAACGGGTCGACCCGGCCAATGGTTGCGGGTATGCCGCACCTTCCGCAGCGGCTTCGGCCGTGAAGGAGGGCTGTCTGTCGAGGCTTCGGCCGTTGGCAGATTTGAGACAAATGACGATCGCGGGGGCTCGTGAGAGTTCAGCGCACAGAATCCGGCTTACCGCCCCAAGACCATTTTTTCGCGGGCCGTCCGGTTCGAACATGCGACCGCTATTCCGGGGTGAGCAGGCGGTGGTCGACCGATTTAAAAGCTCATCCGTGCGTTCCACCCGGCGCGATCGCTGGCGTTTGTCAGCTCTTCCCAGCTGCCTATGCCGTAGGGGTTTTCATTGTCCAGCGCGGCGAGGGCTTCGTCGTAGTGAAATTCTGCGCCGCCGTTCAGGGTGATGGTATCGCCGATGACTGCTCCGTAGACGGCACCGCTGCTGCCTCCCCCGCTGATCGAGACGGCGGCGTTGGGGGCGTAGACGACGGCGCTCAATTGCCCGTTGCCACTGATGCTTACCGTTTGGCCGGTGGTGGCCGTGCTCCAGAACTGAAACGCTTCGGGTTGATTACTGTTGGCCACGCCGTTGCCGGCGATGGCGATATCTCCGGCCGCATAGATGGCCAACGTGCTGCCGGGGTTGACCTCGATCTGAGCATTACCGGCGGTCTTTACCGCGTCGCCGACGGTTGATGTGGCGGTAATCACCACGTCGTAGCCGGCGCTAATGGAGAGGGTCTTGGATCCGCTGAGTGAAATGCTGGAAACGGAGTAATAGTATTTTCCGTCTGCGGCCGGCGAGGGCAGGTCCATCGCCCGGGGCAGTGCGATGGTGTTGCTGATCCCGCCCAGCGCGACGGCTGTCGTGCTGGGGGCGCTGATGTTTTCGAAGTCCGCGGAGAAATCCGTCGTCACCCGGGTGTAGTCGACACTGGTGGCGCCGAAATCTCCGACCGCGCCGTGGGGCCCCACGTTGAGCCCCGAGTAGTTTGATGTGCCGATGGATGCGTAGCCATGGATGGTCGCGTTGCCCAAGCTGAAGGCGCCGGTCGTGACGGACATCGAGCCGGCGCTGCCTCGGGCGTTGCGATTGGAGATGGAGGGCGCGGGAGAATACGACCCGACGCGGGAATCGTAGCTGTCGACCAGAGCGTTGTTGCCGCTGAACGTGATGCTGTTTTTGGCGACCAAGCCGTTGGCGAACAGGGACCGTTTGGTGAGCGAGACTTTGACCCACTTTTCGATGATCGGCCCATTGTGGGGTTGGATGGTGGCGCGGGCGACGAGGATGGGGGCGGTGACACCGAGGTAGTTTTGCACGTAGACGCGGACGTTGCCGGTCGCGTTTTGGTCAAAAGTGAACCCGGTAAAGTTGCGCCAGGCGTTGCTTCCGCTGGTCGTCCAGCCGTTCCAGGCGGTGGGGTCGCTGGCGACCATTTTGTTTACGCTCCACATCGATTGCTCCATCCCGGATTCGGCGAGGTTGAAGGCCGCATTTTGGTAAAGGGCGCGATTGGCGATGCGCAGGTTTGAATTGCCCAGGCCGATGAAACTGACGAGGGAAACCGCGATGATTGCCGCGAAGATCATCGCGACGATCAGGATGGAGCCGCGTCGATGGGTATGACTCCCGGATTTGCGTCTGGCGCATCCATGGAGCGGTTTCATGTGGTGACGCGTTTGTTGCGCAAAATGAACCGCGCGGAAAGCACGGTGTTGGTGGCGCTGACCACCGTGGTGGCGGTGCGATTTGATTTAAGGTAGATTTGGACCTGCTTGGTGGCGCGGCTGGCGGTGTCTCGCTTGGCTGCGGTGCTGAGATCGGAAAGGTCCACGGCCGCCCCCGTGATCTTGTAGCCGCTGAAACTAAAGTTGCGGATCCCTTTAATCAGCGTGTCTGCCGCGCCTGCGGCAATCGTGCGCGTGAGCGTTTCCGCGCTGGAATCGTAGGCGTAGGTGACTGCGACGCCTTTCACCAGCAGACTGACGCTGGTGGCGCTGTTCCAGTTCATGTCGGAGGCTTGGCGCGTGTCTTGCGCGAAGTATTCCAACGCGCTTCGGGCTTCCGTTTCCATATCGGCGTAGTTGGCGAGGTTTGCTCCGCCGCGGCCGAGAAAGAGAAAGGTGGAGAGAATGCCCAGTAGCACGAAGGATCCGATCGACGCTCCGATCATAACTTCGACCAAGGTGAATCCCGGGTGTGATCGGGCTGTCCTCGGCAGGGGTTTACGAGCGGGCCACCGTGTAGAAATAGTCGTAGAGTCCATTGTTCGTGTAATAGGTGCGGAACGAGCGGTCGAGGGTGCGGCCGTCGACCGTTGAGAACGTGACCGAAAGGATGATTTCCTTCATCTCGCCGACTTTTCCCGAGACGTCGGCGACGGTGCGTGTCAGGGTGAATTTCGACGTGATCGTCGGATCGGTCGTGATCACCGTGCTCAGATCGACGGCGGCGGAGCCGGTCAGCGCATCGATTTCCGACCAGCTCATCAGGCGCAGTCGTTCCATTTCGCTTTGGAGGACTTGCGATGCCAGGGTGGTGCTCCGGGCGACGTCGAGTGACTTGAAGCCGGACTGCATGACGATGATCGAGGTCGCGATTGCGAAGGCCAAAACGAATGTCGCCATCACTACTTCCATGATGGAAAAGCCGCGCTCAGCGTCCGGGCGGCGAAAGCCGGCGGAACGTCGATGGGGGGAGGATCGGGCCAACGCGTGAGAGAAGTCACGCTTCCAGCTTACACAATACCGGCGTCGGCAGTTAGGGCCGGTCGGCAGGAATTTCGTCCTAACTTAAATAGACCTGTTCGGCTGTCGCCGACGGCCGTTTGAACCGTGGAGGACCGGCTCAGTCGGTCGCTATCTTAGTTGCTATACTCCCGCCCCGACGTCGGGTGGGCTTGCACGTAAAGCGCGGCGGCTTGAGAGCGGCGGCGAACCTGCAGCTTGTCGAAGACGTTGCACAGGTAGTTTTTAACCGTGTTGTCGCTCAGGTTCAGATCGACGCCGATTTGTTTGTTCGTCTTACCCTCGGCGACCAAGGCGAGAACCCGGCGTTCTTGGGCGGAAAGTTGAGTCAGATCGTTGGTCTCGTTGCCCGGGCCGCCCGTGCGCATCATGCGCATGACCCCAGCGGTGATGTCAGGCGAAAGAATCGAGCGGCCGTCGTTTACGTCATGGATGGCGCTGATGAGTCCGCTCGGATCGATCTCCTTCATGAGGTAGCCTTGGGCGCCGCTGGTGATCGCGTCGTAGACGAATTGGTCGTTCGTGAACGACGTGAGGATAATCACTTTTGTCGACGGGCGATCCTTCAGGATCTGGCGGCAGGCAACGAAACCGTTACCATCGGGTAGGCGGATATCCAACAACACCAAGTCAGGCGCGAGCTCTTTGGCCTTGGTGATCGCGTCGGCAACGCTACCTGCTTCTCCCACCACCGAAATATCCGCGGCGGAGCTCTCCGCACTGAGGAGGGCCCGGATGCCTTCTCGCACTAATGTGCTGTCATCAACGAGAAGCAGGCGAATCGAACGGGTGGGCGTTGCTGTCTGGGTCATTTTATCGAAGGTGGGAGCGGAAGCGTCAGAAGCAGGGAGGTTCCTTTGCCCGGATCCGAGATGATGTCGAGCTTTCCGCCCAGATCATGGGCCCGGGCTCGCATATTGCTCAATCCCTTTCCGCCGAGGTTGTGCAGGTTAGGGGCAAAGCCTGTGCCGTCATCCGTGATGGTGAGAGCCACCCCGTTACGGACGGCGGCGACGGTGATGCGAATGGAATTCGCTTGGCCGTGGCGGGCGGCATTGCTGAGTGCCTCGCGAAGGATTTGCAGCAGTTGCACGCGGGTTTCAGCCGGCAGTCGGGCAACGATCGCTTCGTCGGCGTCGAGATTAGCGGCCCATCCCTTGGGGGGCTGCAAGGCGTCGACGACGTTTTGCATGGTTTCTTGGAAACGCACGGCCGGCAGCGACTCCGGCTCCAGGCCGGTGATATAGGTGCGCAATTCCCGGATGGTTTCATTGAGGTTGCCGTGGACTTGAAGAAGGCGACGTTCTGCTTCGCTGGGATCGGTGTGGAGCAGGGATCGGGTGGCGGCGAGGCCCAGCCCGCTGGCGTAGATCGTTTGGATTACGCTGTCATGGAGGTTGCGGCCCAGTAGGATTCGTTCGTCGATCACCTGTCGAAGTGATTCGGTAATCTCTTTTCGGTGAAGGACTTCGTGTTGAAGTTCCTGCTCGCGGGCGAAGGAGCGGGCGACCTCTTGGGCGATTCCGCCCACCTCATCGGGACATTGTCGCAGGCGTTGCAGATCCCTCGTCTCGCGGGTGCGCAAGCTGTCATTGATCGTGCCCAAGGGGCCCAAAATCCAGCGTTGCAGCGCGAGGACCACCACCGCGAGAAATGCGATCGAGAATCCGATGAAGATCTTGGCTTCGGTCTGGTCGGTCTCGGCGAATACCTCCAGATAAGGCGAACTTCGGGCGATTCTGAGCAGGGCAATGGTTCTGCCGTTGGCGTCGGCCAAGGGATAGTCGACTTGGATCATCGCGCGCTTTTGGGGGGACGGCGTCGCGTGGGGGCCGACCAGGGTGGCGGAACCGCCGAAGACGCTCACCAAGCGGGCGAGTTGTCGTTGGTCCCAGCGGCGTGCGGCAACGAGCCAGCCCCGTGGGGCGGTTGCACGGCCGCGATCCGAGGACGGTTGGATGGGGGCCAAACGCATTTCCACGATCCCGGACGCGGTCTGCTCGAACCATCGGGCAAACGGGTCACGTCCACCGATCTCCAGCAGGGCCTCGGGCGAGGGCATCGCCGAGACGGGTTGATCGTCCGACGCAGTGACTTGGTGGATGGGCTTGCCGGCGGCATCGGTAACCCAGACGGACGATAATTCATTGAAGGGAAGGGCCCTTGGTAGGTGGGTGTGCGCCCACGCGGCATCTTGGGCTTCGATGAACGTGCTCATATCGTCCCACCAGCTGTAACCGCGCATGAACCGGTCGAAGGACTCTCCGTTGAGTGTGATTAAGTGGCGCCAGCTTTGCTCGGCTTCGGCTTGGGCGGCGGTGACGGCGACGGTTTGTTCGCGTTGTTCAGCCTGATGGAGGAGCGTAACGGCGAAGAGCAACGCGCCAAACAGCGCGAAAATGAGGAGCGTGAAACGGATTCGCAGGCTCACGATGATTAGAAAGCAGGGCAGGCGAGTGGCGAGGGAGCAGTCACGAAGATCGCCCTTGACTCATCGCAGCTCGTTTGAGTGTCTGTCCGGCTTTGAATCTTTTATATCGCCATGGCCAACACTAAATCCGCCATCAAGGCCGCTCGTAAGACCGAGCGCCAAACCGTCCGCAATAAGGCTGCCAAGACCCGCTTGAAGACGCTCCACAAGAAGTTCTCCGCCGCGGTTGCCGCCGGTGACAAGGACGCCGTGCTTGCCGCGGGCCCGGCCTACGCTTCGGCGATGGATCGTGCCACCAAGTCCGGGGTGGTGCACAAGAACGCTGCTTCCCGTGCCAAGTCGCACGTGGCTGCTGCGCTCAAGGCTTAAGCACGATTGGGGCGGGCCCGCGCTATCGCGGCCCCGCATGTCTGGAGGTCTTTGGTGGGTGGCTTGCTTAAGTAAGCGCCCCGAACCTAAAAATTAAGCGCAGCCGCATAACTGGCGCGCTTGGCGGTGGTATCCAGTTCGGTGTAGTCACTGATGGTGAGCGAGCCGCCGCTGCCGAAATTCTTGAGGTTTTCGTCGAAGTGATAGGCGCCGCTGCCGGTGAGTTGGGCCGTATAAACCACGGCTGCCCCGGAAAAATCAGTGCTGCCCGGGAGGGTGAGACGAGCGTCCGGGGCATAGATGATGGCGTTCAGTGCGCCCGAACCTTGCAGGCTGATGGTTTGGCCGAGGCTGCCGTTTCGGGTGCTCCAGATCTGCATGGATTCGGGGGCCGAGGGATTGGTGATGCCGGCGCCAGAGATCGTGATGTTACCGGGCGTATAGATTTTGAGCGTCGCTCCGCTGGCGAGCTGGATCCGGCCGCTTCCCTCCACGATCAAGGTAGAGATGACGCTGGGCGGGAGGATCATGGTCACGTCGCCTTGGATCGTCAGGACGGCCGCCCCGCCGACCCGAACTTGGTCGAGTTGCAGGATCGTGCTGGCCCCGGCGGTGCCGATGGTTTCGGCGGCGAGGTAGTAGGGCGGGCCGGAAACACTGCGAGGCAGCGTGTAGGCGCTGGTGGTGGTGGCGCCAGTCGGCGCCGTGACGGTCTCGAAACTGGCCGTGAAGGATGGGGTGAGGGCGCCGGGGGCAAGGTTATAGCTGCCCGAAATCGCCATGCCGCGGGGACCTACCTGACCGCCCCAGCTAATCGCCAACCCGGCGTTGCTGGACGCGCCTACCGCGACCTTTCCGTAGACATCTGCACTGCCGATACTGATGGAGGGCGTGGCGGTAGACACGGTGGCGAGGGCGCCATTGTCCAGCGCGACGCTCGAGCTCCACGCGACCGGGGGCGTGGCGGGATTGTTGTCGGGGTCGGATTTCCAGCTGTCGACCCAGCCGCCCCCCGACATCGTAATGGAGTCGCGGGCCAACAAGCCGAACGCGAAGAGGCCGCGGGTCGCCGTGCCGATGCGCAGCCAGCGCTCGATCGGAGGGCCGTTGGGAAGGATGAGTTTGCTGCGGGCAATGATCGCCGGCGGCGATCCGGCGTAGTTTTCCGCCAAGACGTTGACCTCGCCGGTGACGCCGTTGGCATAGGTGAAGCCGGTGAACTTCCGCGTCGCATTGCTGCCGCTGATGGTCCAGCCGCTCCACGCTGTGCCGCTGCCGGAGTTGGCTTTGTTCAGGGACCACAGGCCCTCTTCGAGCCCCGCCTCGGCGAGATCGTGAGCGGCGGCGCGATACACGGCGCGGTTCGAGATCTGCATTGTCGTTCGGCTCAGGTTGAGCAGAGGCACGAGCACCATGCCCAGAATAGCGACGAAGATTAACGCCGTGAGCAGGACGCTGCCGCGGTCGGGCCGCGCGCCGACGGAGGGAGCGGGGACGGTTGCGCGCATATCAGCTGACCTTTTTGTTGCGCAACACGAAGCGGGCGGAGACGACGCGTTGGGTGGCGGCGGTGGTCGTGGTGGCTTGGCGGCTGAGATCCATGGTGACTTGAATCATTTTGGTGGCGGGACCGATGGTCGTGGCGGAACTCGCGACGTTGAGCTCGTTGAGGTTGATATCGAACGCTTTGAAGCTGAACGAGGAGATATTGCGTGCGATCGTCCGAGTGGTGCCTGAAGCGGTGCGAGAAAAGGTGCCGGCGGTCGCGTCATAGCGGTAGACGATCGAGATGCCGGTATTGGTGAGCGTGAGTGTGTTGGCGTTGCTCCACGCGGCGTTGGTGGCGGTGCGGCAGTCCAAGCCAAATGCTTCAAATGTCGCGCGAGCCTGGCTTTCCATCTCGCTATACTGGCTCAGTCGCACGCTCGTCCGACCGATGAACAGGAAGGTCGAGAACACGCCCAAGAGCACAAACGACGCGATCGTCATCGAAACCATGAGTTCGACCAACGTGAACCCGCGCCGGGACGTTTGATCAGCTCTGCGCACTGTTATAGTAGTAGTCGAAGAGTCCATTACGGGCGTAGCGCATTTGGAAACGGCGTTCGTGGGCTTTCCCGTCGGATGAGTTCCAAGTTGCCGTGACGGTGATCTGCTTCATCTCGGAAGGGGAGCCATGTCCGCTGACGTCTGCGACCGTGCGCGTGACGGTGAAGCGGTTGCCCTCAATGGTGAGGGCCGAGTGCACCGCCGAGACGTCCAAGGTTTCCGAAGCAGGGAGGGCGGAGATGCTCGCCCAGTTCATGAGTCTCAGGCGCTCAATCTCGCTCTGGATGATTTGCACGGCGGAGTCGCTCGCCCGAGCGGTCTCAAGGTTGCTCAACGCCGATTTGAGCACCATGATCGCCGAGGAGAGTGCCAGCGAGAGCACGGCGACGGCCGCGATGACCTCCACTAAAGTAAACGCGCGGCGCCGAGCGCGGGCCAAGCGGATGCGGTGTTGTTGCAAGTTGATGGATCGAATCGCAGGCAATCCCTTCAATCATAGTGACGTTGGGAGGACGTCAACTGAGGGAACCTCGTATTCCTGAGGCGAAAGTAAACCTAGACCCCGTAGTTTTGCGGATTGAGCCACCTACGGAGCGCGGTGTTTTATCGCTGTCCAACGTGTCGGCTCCCATCGAACTTTTCTTGTATCAACGTGCCGATGCGGCCTGGGCGGAGGTGATTCGCCCGTGGTTGGAGCAGGGACAGGGGCGTTTGGGGCGCCGTTACGTGGTCGTGGCTACACGCGGGCAGGCGCACGGTTTGAAGCAGCGCTGCATGACCGAAGGCATTCCGCTGCTGGGGGTGGAGTTTCTGACGCCGGGTTTGGCGCGCCAGAAATGGCGGCCGGTGATTGGGATCGAGCGTGCGCCAGAGGGAGAGCCGATGCGGCCGGCGATCGGACGCGAGCTGTTGCTGCTCGGCCTGCGGCGGGCG
>CAXBDS010000023.1:0-41400 GCA_963974355.1 uncultured Opitutaceae bacterium | reverse complement strand
CGGCGGCGGTGCGCAACGCGATGCGGCTCAAGCAGGAGAAGCTGTTGGTCATCGCCGAGGAGCTGGATGCCGCCGCCCTCACGGCGCTGGAAAAGCGGGCGCCGCAGCAGGCCAAACTCTATCGCTTCGTGCAGGCGCAGTTTCGCCCGCCGCCCAAGAGCCTCGCTTTGCACCGCCTCGGCATGACGGCGGCGGTTGCGAGCGGTCTCGTGAAACGCGGCGCGCTGCGGGAGGAATCGCGGCGGGTGGAACGCGTGGCCTACGACGACGATTTTTCGACGGGCGAATTGGTCGCCGCGTTGCCGCACCACCTGAACGGTGAACAACAGGCGGCGGTGGATGCGATCGCGGCGAAGCTCCTCACCCCGACGTTTGGGGTGAGCTTGCTGCTCGGGGTGACTGGGTCGGGGAAAACCGAAGTCTACTTGCGGGCGATTCACGATGCGCTGGAGCGCGGTCGGGGAGTGATTTTTCTCGTGCCGGAAGTGGCGCTCACTCCGCAGACCGTGGCGCGGCTGCGCAGTCGCCTCGAAGCGATTGCGCCGGGCCATCGTTGCGTGGTGTGGCACAGTCACCTGAGCGAGGGGGAACGCCTGGACGGCTGGCATGCCCTGGCCACCGGCGCTTCGCGCGTGGTCGTCGGGGCGCGCTCGGCGATCTTCGCGCCCGTGCGTGATTTGGGACTGATCGTGGTCGATGAAGAGCACGAGCCGGCCTACAAGCAGGACGAGACGCCGCGTTATCATGGCCGGGATGTGGCGGTGATGCGGGCGAAGCTCAATAACGCGCATTGTGTGCTGGGCTCGGCGACGCCGTCGTTGGAGAGCGTCGCGAATGCGCAGGCGGGACGTTACGATCTGTTACGGCTGACGCAGCGCATCGATGATCGGAAGATGCCGCATATCGACATTGTGGATATGCGCATCGAGATCATGCGCTCGCGCGGGCTCACGACGTTGTCGCAGAAACTCGTCTTCGGGTTGCAGGACCGGTTGGAGAAGGGCGAGCAGTCGATCTTGTTTATCAACCGGCGCGGCTACTCGTCGTCCATGCTGTGTCGCAAATGTGGGCATGTGGAAGAGTGTCCGCATTGCAGCATTTCGCTGACGTATCACCGGAACGACGAGACGTTGCGTTGCCACCTGTGCGGGTTGCAGAAGGCGGCGCCGGTGCGGTGTCCGGAATGCGGCACGCCAGAAATTCGTTGGCGTGGATTGGGCACGCAACGCGTCGAAGAGGCCGTGCAGCGGGTGGTGGCGCGGGCGCGGATCGAGCGCATGGATGCCGACACGATGGGAAAAAAGAATCGGTTTCGCGAGGTGCTGTCGAAGTTTCGATCGGGGCAGATCGACATCCTCGTCGGCACGCAGATGATCGCGAAGGGGCTGGACTTTCCCAACGTGACCTTGGTCGGACTAATCGATGCCGATATCTCGATGCACATTCCCGACTTTCGGGCCAATGAGCGCACGTTCCAGTTACTCGTGCAGGTGGCGGGGCGATCGGGCCGGGGCGACCGGGCAGGGCAGGTGATCGTGCAGACCTTTACGCCGCAGGCGGAGGCGATCCAGTTCTCGCGCCATGCCGATTTCGACGGGTTTGCCGAGAGCGAACTGAAGATCAGACGCGACTTCCGGTATCCACCGTTTCGGCACCTGATCCATCATCTGTTTCGTGGGCCGAATCCGGAGAAGCTGCAGTTCTTCGCCGAGCAATGGGCCAAACACGTTGAGAAGGAGCTGGGGGATCGCGTGGAGCTACGCGGACCGGCGCCGTCACCGATTGAAAAAATCAAAGATCACTACCGGTTTCAGCTCTGGTATTTCACCAATGGTGTGACTCGGGTGATCAGTGATCTGAACCGCCTGCGCAGGGACTTCGCCTGGCCGGAGGATGTGGTGCAAGTGCTTGATGTGGATCCCGTGAATTTGATGTGAGACGGGCGCACGAAGCGCGAACGTCCGATTGATTTGGCTTTCGCTTGGGGGCGACCTCAGGACATCGTGAGCCGACCCCATGTCTGTCCCGAATGTAATTCCTGACCGAATCGCCGACGCCTTGGGTCGGTTTCCGCCCTTCTCCATGTTGGCCGACGAAGACGTCGACGCGCTGGCGCGGGAGGCCGAGGTCTGCGTGATCACCAAAGGCAACACCCTGTGGAAACAAGGGGAAGTGCCGGTGGACGAGTTGATGTTCCTTGCTCGTGGTCGGGTGGAATACCACTGGCAGCAGAGTGAAGGGCGCTCGGAGTTGGTCGACGTGCGGGACGTTGGCGACGTGTTGGCGTTGAGCGCCTTGATTGAGGGCAAGGCGTTTCGCGTTACCGCCAAAGTCGTCGAGGACAGCTTGTTGTATTTGTTGCCCTGGGACCGGATGCGGAAGCTGCTCAGCGGCAATGACGCGGCCCGCAACTATGTGCGGCGGCATATTTTTTGGGGCACACGGGTCGGCCGGGATGCCTCGCTGCCGGAGTGGACGGATGACCGCGCGGTCGGAGGGCGGGCGAAGACGATTCTGCAGACGCACCTTGATGGAGCCCAAGTCATCCGCCCGCGCGGCGCGGATCGTCTGATGACATGCGCGCCGGCGGACTCCATTCATCAGGTGGCAAAACTGATGGCGAGCCGGCGGGTGAAGTCCGTTCTCGTGGTCGACGAAAACCGGCGCCCGCTCGGCATCGTGACCGCGTCGAATTTGGTGAAGGAGGTCGTGGCGGGCGACCTCGACAAAAAGACGCCGGTGAATCGGGTCATGGCAAAACCCGTCGTGACCGTTTCCGCCGGGTCGAGCGCGACGGCGGCGATGCTCGTCATGATGCGACAGCGTATCGGCCAAGTCTGCGTGACGGAAGACGGCACCTCGGAGACGCAGGCCCTGGACGTGTGCACGGAAAAGGATCTGCTCACACAGAGCGGTAATCACCCGGCGGGCTTGATCCGCGAGATGCGGCACGCGCGCACGATCGGTCGCTTGCGGGAGTTGTGCGACGATGTGGAAGGGATCGCCCACAGCTATTTGGAAACCGGAGTTTCGGCCATCTTCTTGGGGCAGATTTGCGCCGAGCTCTATGATGAGTTGGTGCAAAAACTCATCGAGATGGCGCTGAGCGAGATGTCGGGGGAGGGCTTGAAATTGCCGAAGCGCGCGTGGGCGTGGATGTCGGTGGGCAGCGATGGCCGGCGCGAGCAAATCCTGCGCACGGACATGGACAACGCGTTCATTTTTGAGCCAGGACCGACCCCGGAGAGCGATGAGGAGGCCCGGGAACAATTTCTGCAACTGACGCAGCGCGTGGTGAGTTATTTGGTGGAGTGCGGGTTCAGCCGTTGTCAGGGCGGAGTGATGGCCTCGAATCCCAAATGGTGCCGCACGAGCGCCGAGTGGATTGCGGAGGTTAACGACGTGGAACGTTTCGGTGAGCCGGAGCATTTGTTGCGCGGCATCGTGCTGTATGATCTGCGGTTCGTGGCAGGCACGGAGGCGATTTGCCGGCCGGTGCGGGACGCGGTTTTTGAAAGCGTTGGCACAAATCCATGGCTGCAACGCCGCTTGGCGGAGATGGTGGTTGCGACGCCGGCCCCTTTGAATTTTTGGGGCAAGTTCATGGTCGAACGCCGGGGGGGCTACGAAGGCCAATTCGACATCAAAGGTCGGGCGATGGCGCCGTTGCGTGATGCCGCGCGCCTGCTGGCGTTGAAGCACGGCCTCACCCGGCACTACTCGACGGGCGGCCGCTGGCTTGATCTCGGCCGGCAGGTGCCGACGCGGCGGGAACTGGCGCAACTCGCGCGTGAGGGTTACGATTTTCTGTTGCGCATCCGCACTCTTACCGGACTGCGGCGGGGGGACGTGGGGCGATTCATCGACCCGGCGGCGTTGACGCAAATGGAGCGGGCGCAGTTGACCAACGTCTTTGACGTGTTGCGCATGGTGCAGGAGGCGGTGCGCTTGGAAACCTCGTTGGACCGCTGATGCGTTTTCCCTGGTTCAAGCCCAAGTCGCGCGAAGAATGGCCGCGCGAAGTGCGAGACTACGAGTTCAACTCGCGCCGTCGTCCCGACCGCAAGACCCCGGGGAAGGATCTTCGTATCCTTGTTCTGGATGCAGAAACGAGTGGGTTCCGCCAGTCGATTGATCGGATGCTTTCGCTCTCGGCGGTTCCCGTCAGCGGTGATCGGATCCGGTTGCCGAAGATGCGGTCGTGGATGATCTATCAGGCGGACATCGTGGTGAATCCGGCGACGCTGGTTCACGGTATTCTGCCCTCGGAAACGGCCCGCGGGCAGAGTGAACGTGAGGTTTTGATCGAGCTCTTGCCCCTGCTGCACGACGCGGTGCTCGTCGGGCATCACGTGTCGTTCGATGCGCGGATGCTCAGCGATTCCCTCGAGCGCAATTTCGGCATCCCGTTGCGTAATGTCGCTGTCGATACCGCGGTGCTGGCGATGACACTGCTGGAAGCATTCCACAAAACGGGCTACGCGAATCAGCGCCCGCCGTCGCTGGAGGAAGTCTGCGCGCATTTCGGCATTGCGATGCTGGAACGCCACACGGCGGCGGGGGACACGTTCACGACCGCGCAGTTGTGGCTGCAGCTGGTCGGTCTGTTACGGCAACGCCTGCGCCGGGAGATCGAATTGCGGGATCTCCTGCCCGTTCGTTACTAGGCGGTCGGCGCGGGGCGGTGCGTGGTCACGCTCACGTCGACTTTCAGTTCCGATTTCACGTCGGGGTCTTCGCTGCTGAAGGCGCCGGCGATGGGTGGAAGCGATTCGGGGTCGCGCCCGACGGCGACCGCGATGTGTTTCGGACCGGTGACGATGCCGCCTGTGCTGTCGAATCCCTTCCAGCCGGCGCCGGGAAGAAAAACTTCGGTCCACGCGTGGGTTGATCCCATGGCGGCGGGAATGTCTTCGGTGGAGGCGTAGCCGCTGACGAAACGGGCCGGCAGACCGAGGAAACGGCAGGCCTCCATCAACAGGGTGGCGAAGTCGCGGCAGGAGCCGGAGCGCGTTTCCAGTGTCTCGGAGGGGCGTTGCACGCCGATCTCCTCACGTGCCTTGTATTTGAAGGTCTGTGCGATGGCGCGATTCATCTGATCGATGAGCACGTAGGTTTCGATGCGTTGTCCCGATTGCCAGAACTCGGCCACCCATTGGGCGACATCGGATTGGTCGCGGTAGCACGGAATGAGGTAAGGCCAAAGTTCGATGCGTTCGCTGGGGACAAGGAGGAAGGGAAAGTTAACGGCGCGGTCATCGACGAGAAAATCGAGGGGCTGGTCGTCGTAGTGCTCGACGATGATCTGGCTGCGAATGCAGAGCTCGGTGACGGGGGTGGATGCAAAGTTGACGAGGGCGACGGAATTACTGTCCCCGTCACGCGCCCAAGAAAGTTTGGCCGGCAACGGATCGATATCCAGTTGGGAACTGGCGATGCGCAGGTCGTGCCCCATGCGAGGGCGGATGAGCAGGCGGTGCTGCCCGAGCGTAACGGGGCTCGAGTAACGGTAGTGGGTGGCGTGTTGAATGAGAAGAGGTGTCATGGCGCGGAAAGTGTTTGCGAAATCGATCGCGGCGGGAGGGGTTGGTTCCGCTCAAACAGAACAGCAAGAACCTCGATATGCGAATTTACTTCATGGGAATCTGTGGCACCGCGATGGGCAATGCGGCGCTGTTGGCGCGGGCGGCCGGGCACGAGGTGAGTGGCGCGGATGCGGGGGTGTATCCGCCGATGAGCGATGTTTTGGCCGAGGCCGGGATCGCGTTGCACGAGGGTTACGACGCTGATCGCCTGGCGGCATTCGCTCCGGATTTAGTGGTGATCGGTAACGCCATGAGTCGCGGCAATCCTGAGGTGGAATGGTTGCTGGATACGCGGGCCTTGCGCTTCACCTCGCTGCCCGCCTTGTTGGCCGAAACGGTGTTGGCGGGCCGGCCGAATATCGTGATCTGTGGCACGCACGGGAAGACCACGACGACTGCGCTGACGGCGTTTTTGTTGCGGGAAAGCGGTCGTGATCCCGGTTTTTTAATCGGTGGCGTGCCGCTTGATCCTCCCACGGGTAATCACCTCGGAACGTTGACGGATCCGTTTGTAATCGAGGGCGATGAATACGATAGCGCATTCTTCGACAAGCGTTCCAAATTCATTCACTACGCGCCGCATGTGGCGGTGCTGAACAACCTCGAATTCGATCACGCCGATATCTTTCGGGACCTCGCCGATGTGCAGCGCACGTTTCGCCACCTGACTCGCATCGTGCCGCGGTCCGGGTTCATCGTGATGAATGGCGACGATGCGAATCTCGCGGCGCTCGGCGACATGGCGTGGACCCAAGTGGTGCGCGTGGGCGTCGGGGAGAACAACGATGTGCGGCTGGTCGATTTGGACGAGAACGCCGAGGGCGTGCGGTTCCGTTTGCTGTGGCAGGGGGAGCTGTGGGCCGAGGTCGAGTGGAGCCAACCGGGCGAGTTTAACGCGCGCAACGCCGCCATGGCTGCGACGGCGGCACAGCTCGCAATCCTGCCGAAGGGGGTGACCACACCGAGAGCGCTGGAGTGGTTGAACCTGGATGTGTTAAGTCGGTTTCGGGGGGTTAAACGCCGCCAGCAGGTGCTCGTCGCGACGGCCGCGTGCACGGTCATTGAGGATTTCGGGCATCATCCGACGGCATTGGGCGCGACGCTCCGTTCGTTGCGTAACCGTTATCCGGATGCGGAATTGGTGGCGGCGTTTGAACCGCGCAGCAACACGGCGCGCACGCGTCTGATGCAGGCCGCGTTTGTTGATGCCTTGGCGGGAGCGGATACGGTTTTTCTCGGCGCGGTGAGTCGGGCGGAACGCGTGCCAACGGCCGAACGTTTTGATCGCGAGGCTGTGGTGGCGGCGTTGGCGGCGCGAGGGGTGATAGCGGCGACGGCGGAGGATAGTCCGGGGTTGTTGGACCGCATGGTGGCGCACACCAAGCCGTCCGACCGACCCCGGCGAAAGACGGTCGTGGTGTTTTTCACCAACGGCAGCTTTGACGGCATCATCGCGCAGTTCGCCGCAGCAATGCGGGGGTGAGACCGGCGGCGTGCTCGGTTAGAGCGAATGGCGAGGATCGACGGGGGGCGAGGGCGGCCGGTTCGTTGTTTCGGGCGTGTCCGGCGACGATGGCGAGGGCGCGTCAGGTGACGCTCCCGCTCGTTTTTCAAGCGCCTCCAGACGTGCCTCGATGACTTTAATCTCGGCTCGCCGTTCGGCTTGGCGGTCTTTGATCGGTCCCATGCGGTCGGCGAGGTAGTCGGCGCTGCGGGGCGTCATGCGGCCGGAGAGGATGCGTTCGGCGTTGAGCTTGAGGAGCACGGTGTCCTCGGCATCGGCGGCGCGCAACCGGGTGAGGCGCAGCGTATAACCCTCCACGATGACTTCACGGGCGGAGTGACCGTGCAGCAATGCGCGCTGCAACTCACGCTGGTCGGCGGGGGCCATGCCGGCGTGTTTGAATTGGATGGTGAGGAGGATCTCTCGCTGCGCGTTTCTGAACTCGGCTTGGGCGACGGGTGATAGACGTGTTAACGTGCGATAGCTCCAGTCGTTGTAAGCAGCGGTGTTGTGCGATGAGATGGTCACGTCCAGCGGGTCTCGGGGCGCGCAGCCTGACCAAACCAGCATGGTCACCAGCACACTAACCGCCCCTGCGAGGATCGGCCGAAAAGACGCTCCAAAAGATCGCATCACAGGGAACACAAAGGGGGCGAGGCACGCGTCCCGGCCACTCTGGCTTTTAAAATCGAACTATGGTCGTGGCGGTTCATGGTCGGCCAAAACATAGGCCGGGACTGGCGGAGCTCAATCCTGCCGGCGCATAAAAAAACCGCCGTCGGGCGGACGGCGGTTCGAAAAACAAGGGGCAGGTCGCGCGACCTTACTTCTTGGTCTTGGACGCCTTGGCGGCCGCGGCGGCAGTCGCGGCATTGCGGCGTTTGTGGTAGGCGATGCGGCGCTTCTTCTTAAGAACTTTGTTGTATTGTTGACCCATAAAGGAGGCATTGACGACGAAAGGACCGCCCGGAGTCAAGCGCGGCGACGGCGGTGAGGCGGCTCAGTGCGGCGGGAATAACTCGTTCGACGGGCAGGCCGTGGCCCCGGTTTCAAACTCCAAGGTGGCATGCTCGATCTCAAAGCGGTCGTGCAGCAGCCTTTTGATCGCCTCCCGCAGGGGTGTTTGCTGGTCCATGTGGGCGAAGGTTGTAACGACATGCGCTTCGAGCGCGATGTGGTGTTCATCGAGTTGCCAAACGTGCAGATGGTGGAGGTTGCTGACGCCATCCAACGCTTCGACGGCGTTTTGCAGCGCGGTGGTATCGAGTGCGGGCGGTGCTCCCTCCATCAGGATATGGCAGGTCTCGCGCATCATACCGATCGACAGCCAGATGATGTAGCCGGCGATCATGAGAGAAATGCCCGGGTCAACCCAGGTCCAGCCCCACGCCCAGACGGCCGCGCCCCCGGCGAGCACTGCGACCGAAGACAACGCGTCGCTCAGATTGTGCACGAAGGCCGCGCGCAGATTGAGTCCGCCCTTTGATAATGACCATAGCAGCCAAACCGTGCCGAGGTCGATGACCAGCGCGACGACCGACGCGGCCATCACCCACATCCCGTCGACTGGCGTCGGCTGCATGAATCGGCTGATCGATTCGCCTACGAGGTAAACGCCGACGACCAGCAGCGCCGTGAGATTGATCAGGGCCCCGATCAGTTCCGCCCGGCGCCGGCCGAAGGTGTAGCGCGAGCAGGCCGCCTGCCGGGCGATCCGCCGCGCAAGGTAGGCGATGAGCAGCGCCGCACAGTCGTTGAAGTTGTGCAACGCATCCGCATAGAGCGCGACGCTGCCGGCGATCGCTCCCGCCGCGACCTCGAAGACCGAGAGGCCGACGTTCAACCCGACGGCCCAGAGCAACGCCTTGTCGCTGACGTTCTCGGTGCCGTGATCGTGGTGATGATGGTGAGCGGACGACATGGCTTAGGGTTGAGGGACCGGCGTCGGGCGTTCCGGTTCGAACCATTGATAGAGCGTGGGCAGCAAAACCAAGGTCAGGAAGGTCGCGCTGATGATTCCGCCGATGACGACGGTGGCCAAAGGCCGTTGCACCTCGGCGCCGGCGCCATGGGCGAGCGCCATGGGGACGAAGCCGAGCGAGGCGACCAACGCGGTCATGAGCACCGGGCGCAGCCGGGTGAGCGCGCCCTCGATCACCGCTTCCCGCACCGAGCGGCCTTCTTCGCGGAGTTGGTTGATGAACGAAATCATCATGACGCCATTCAACACCGCCACGCCCGAAAGCGCAATGAATCCGACTCCGGCCGAAATCGAGAAAGGCAGGTCGCGCAACGCCAGCGCGAATACGCCGCCTGTCACCGCCAAGGGAATGCCGGTGTAGACAATCAACGCCTGGCGCACGCTGCCGAACGCCAAAAAGATGAGCAGGAAAATGCCGGCGAGGGCGGTTGGCACCACGACGGCGAGGCGCGTGCGCGCTTCCTGCAGGTTTTTGAAGGCGCCGCCGTATTCGACGAAGTAGCCGTCGGGCAGATCCACGCCGGCGTTGATCTTGTCGCGGGCCTCCGCGACGAAGCTCTGGACGTCACGGCCCCGCAGATTCACTTGGACGGCCATGCGCCGCTGGAAGGCTTCACGACTGATCGTGTTGACGTCTTCGGTGATGCTGATGTCGGCAACTTGGCCGAGCGTCACGAGTCCGCCATCGACGGTGCGCACCGGCAGGCCGCTGATCGCGGCGAAGTCGGCCCGCGACGATTCCGGCAAACGTGTCACGATCGCATAGCGTCGATTACCGTCGACGATCGCGCCGCTTTCGGCCCCGGCGAAGGCCGTGGCGACAACGTCATTCACGGCATCGGCCCGCACGTTGTAGCGGTTCATCGCGGCCCGGTTAATCACGATCTGCAGCACGGGGGCTTTGCCGGTCGCGTCGAATTCCACGTCGGCCGCGCCCGGCACGCGCTCGATGATTTCGCGGATTTCGGCGGCGACTTTCTCCAGAATTTCGTAGTCGTCGCCGAAGACCTTGATGGCGATGTCGGCGCGACTGCCGGACAGCAGTTCGTTAAAACGCAGTTCGATTGGTTGGGAAAAAAGGTAGGACTGCCCGGGGAAGTGCGTCGCGAGGGTGTCGGCCATCGCATCGGTCAGTTCGTCCTTCGTCATCGGGCGGCCGTCGACCTGCCGCCAGGTGTCGGTCGGACGGAGCAAAACGTAGGTGTCGCCGACGTTCACGCCCATCGGATCGGTCGCGACTTCCGAGGTGCCGATCCGCGAGAACGTGTGGGAAACCTCAGGGAATTCGTCGAGCAGCAGCCGCTCGGCCGCGGCTTGCATCGTGATCGATGGGGTCAACCCGATGCTCGTGGTGCGGATCATCTGCACCGCCAGATCACCTTCATCGAGTTGCGGAATGAATTCCGCCCCGAGTTTTGAAAACGTGAACAACGAGCCGACGAAGATCGCCAACGCCGCTGCGCAGATGAGCCAACGTTGCCGCAGTCCGAAGTGCAGCACGGGCAGATAAGCGCGCTTCGCCAGCCGGATGGCGAAGTTGTCGGTTTCGCTCACGCGCTTGGTCATGAAAAACGACGCGAGCACGGGCACGAGCGTGAGCGCGAGCAGCAACGCGCCGACGAGAGCGCAGACGACGGTGAACGCCATCGGGATGAACATCTTGCCTTCGACGCCGGTCAGGGTGAAGAGCGGCAGATAAACGATGGTGATGATCGCGACGCCGAACACCGTCGGTGTCCCGACCTGTTTGCAGGCGGCGAGAATCGTGGGCAGACGTTCTTCTTTGGTGAGCACGCGACCGAGGTGATGTTGGCGCTCGGCGAGCCGGCGCACGATGTTCTCTGCGATCACGACGGCGCCGTCGACGATGAGACCAAAGTCCACCGCCCCGAGACTCATCAGATTTCCGGATACACCGAATCGCACCATGCCGGTCAACGCGAAGAGCAAAGACAACGGGATGGCGCAGGCGACGATGAGCGCGGCCCGCCAGTTGCCGAGCAGCGCGATGAGCACCGCGATGACGAGGATCGCCCCCTCGAACAGATTCTTCTCCACCGTCGCGATGGTTTGGTTCACGAGGTTTGTGCGGTTGTAGACGGTTTCGATCTCGATGCCGGCGGGCATCTTCTCGCGCAGCTCAATGATCTTGGCGTCGACGCGTTGGGCGACGACCCGGCTGTTTTGGCCGATGAGCATGAGCGCCGAGCCGAGCACCGCCTCCTCGCCGTCGTGCGTCGCCGAACCCGTGCGCACGCCGGACCCGATGCCCACCGTGGCGACATCGCGCACGCGCAACACATCGGTGCCCCCGGCAAACTTCAGCGGCAGATTCGCGATCTCGTCGATCGTCTGCACGCGCGCGACGGAACGCACGGTCACGCTCTCGCCGCCTTTTTCGACGACGGAGCCGCCGGCGTTCGTCACGTTTTCGCTGATCGCCGCGGAGATTTCATTGAGCGTGATGCCGACGGCGGTGAGTTTCGCCGGATCGGGCGTGATCACGATTTGCCGATCGTAGCCGCCGGCCGTGTTGACCTCGGTCACGCCCGGCACGGTTCGTAGGGCCGGCTTGATGACGTAGTCCTGCACCAGCTTCAATTCGCGCAGGCGCTCGATCGGGTCGGCGGGCGCGTTGGTCGCGCCCTCGGCGTAACGGACCGTGTAGTGGTAGATTTCACCGAGGCCGGTGCTGATCGGGGCGAGCTTGGGCACGACGCCGGCGGGCAGCGCTTCGAGCACGGCGGAGAGGCGTTCGCCCACGAGTTGGCGGGCGCGGTAGAGGTCGGTGCCTTCCTCGAAAACCAGCGTGACTTGCGAGAGGCCGAACTTCGAAATCGAACGCACCTCGGCGAGGCGCTCGATGCCGCCCATCTCCACCTCGATCGGGTAGGTGACGAGCTTTTCAATTTCTTCAGGAGCGAGGGCGGGCACCGAGGCGTTGACCTGGACCTGCACGTTGGTGATGTCGGGCACGGCGTCGATGGGGAGCCGGGCGGCGGACCAGAGGCCGAGGCCGATGAGGGCGAGCGCGCCGAGGATCACCAGCAAGCGCTGGCGCAGGGCGAACTCTAAAATTTTGTCGATCATGGACAGGAAATTAAAACGGAAAGGGGAGGCGAGTTAGTGGCTGTGTCCGCCGCCTTTGGTGAGGCGAAGTTCGGTGAGCCACAGTTGATCGACGGGCGATGCGACCACCGTATCGGTGGCATCAATACCCGCGAGGATGGCGACGCGGTCGCCGACGCGTTGGCCGACCTTTATCGCGACGCGTCGATAGGCTGTCGCCCGGGCGAGGTAGACGAAGGTGCCGTTGGCGGTGTCGAGCACGGCGGAGGCCGGCACGGTGGCGGCAGGGGCACTATCTACGCCGGGCTGCGTGAGGCGCAGCCTGCGGCTGTCGCCCATGCGAAGTTCGGCGTCGGTTGTCTCCAACGTGACGATCAATTCTGCCTTGTGGGATCCGGCTACGACGCGCTGCAGGCCGGCGGATTCGTTCGGCCTATCCAATACGGTGACCTCCCAGGTCGCATCGATGCCGGCTGCGGATGCAGGGTCCAACCAAGCGGTGGCCTGGACAGGGGGAGTTGTGGTGAAAATCCGCGCCAGCGCGTCGGCGTGTCGGGGGAGCGGGCGCGTCTCGACCTTCGTGGTAGCGACGGCGAGCGCGCGGGCGATCTCAGGCGAGAGGATGAGTCCGTCATCGACGCTGAACCTGGCGCCGCCTTCGGCTTCCTCGTCATGATCGCCGTGTTCATCATGTTCGTCCGCATGGGCAGACTCGGGCGCGGACTCATGTTCCGCGCAGCCGGTGAACAATAGCATTGATGCGATCAGTCCCGTGCCGGCCACAAATCGGCGGGGACGGCGGCCAAAAATAGTGCGAGCGTTCATGGCCGCTCCTCCACCAGGTTGAGTTCGAGCCCCGTGAGTTCTTGCAACATCAGTCCGGCGTTGAGCGTATCCTGTTGGGTGGCGAGTAACGCTTCCACCGCGTCGAGATAGCTGTGTTGCAGTTCGACGTAGGTGCCGATGGGGACAGCGCCGAGCCGGTAGTGTCGATCGGCGAGGGCGGCGGCGGCGCGGAATTCGTCAATGGCATCCGCAGACCAACGCAGGCTTTCGTCGCGGTGCGTGGCGTAGGCTTGGGCGGCGGTCAGCACTTGGCTCGTCAACTCGCGCTGTGCCACCTCGACGGCGGTGCGGGCCTGACGCTCGCGGGCGGACGCGCTTTCCGACGACGCACGGTGGCGCGACGAGAAGGGGAGGGGCAGGCTGATGCCGAGACCGACCGTTGTCTCGCGTTCCACGGCGTCCTCCTGGCTGACGAACGGGCTAACGCTGATCGCCGGATACCGTTCGTGGCGGGCAAGGCGCACATTGAGTCCTTGTTGTTCCAGCTCCAGCAGCCGTTGACGGAACTCGAAGTTGTTTGCCCGGGCGGCGGCGGTGAGATCGGCGACGGCGGGGGCGATTTTAAATGCGAGGGGGGGGCGTGGACACCCGCAGCGGCGCGTCGGGCGCCGCGCCTCGCAGCTGGTTGAGCTCGATCAATGCGGCTTGGGTGGCGAGCTCCGCTTCCGTGGCGCGGCGTTGCAGGGCGAGCTCGGCTGCCTCGATCACGCGCGTCTCCAGCAACGGCGTGAGCCCGGCGGGATCGCGGGTGAGGAGAATGGCTTTGAGTTCGCTGAAACGCGTGGCGACTTCGCGCACGGCTTCGGCTTGGGCGTGACTGGCGTGCAGGCCAAAAGCGAGGCGTCGCACGCGGGCGGCGAGGGCGAATTCGAACCGCGCGAGGCCGAGTTCGGCGAGCTCCATGTCGCGATTTGCGATGGCTTTGCGCAGGGCGGTGCGGCCCGGCCACGGAAAGGTTTGGGTGACGGAGACGGACCAGGCGGTGCCTTCGCCGGCAAGGCTGCCGCGGGCGTCGTGCACACGTTTCTGGCCAATATCGAACGAGAGTTCGGGATCCGACCACGCAGTGGAAATCCGTTGGTCAGTGGCGGTCGCATCGATCTCGGCTTCATACCAAGCACGCTCGGGATGTTGCGCGACAATCTGTTCGACGAGGGCCGAAAGGGATATGGCGGAGGTTGAATCGCGGGCGGCCGAGGAAGCCGGTTGCGCGGAAAGAAAAGGAGCGGCGAGGGCCGAAAGGGCCAACACGCGGGCGAGCCGCCCACGAACGGAACGGGAAAGGAAAAGGTGCATACAAGCAGACAGAATTAGACTGGGAAACGGATCGGAGGAACGCACCCCGGGCACGGTCCGCGCAGGGACCGAGAGGGTGGCGACAAAGGTAGATCAGTCCGCGCGGGGACTGATTACACCAACGAGCCGGGCGCGCGGGAAAGTGGCGCCGCGCGACGCGCGAAATGGCGCGTCGGCAACCAACCCAAACTTGGTGCCTCGATGCCGTAGGACCACCGTGGCAGGGTCGCCGGCGGCGGCACGAGCGTGGTGATCAGCGTCAGGAACTCAGGCGTGATCGCGGCAACCAGACTCGGTGCCGCAACCAGCAGTTGGTCGCTCGGCGCGCGGCACGCGGTGCCTTCCACGACCTGACAGCTGTCGTCCGAACACTCGGTTTTTTCGCCGTCGTCACAACACGGGGTGGTGGCCGTTTCGGCGCCGATGAGCCCGATGGCTTCCAAGCTGCAATGCTCCGTGGCGACCGACCAAGTGGTCAGCAGCAGGAAGCAGAGAACTTTGGAAAACAGACGGGCGGACACGAGGGCTACCGTGCCCGGCGGTCTGCGCGCGTCAAGCGGAGACGCGCGATCCGCGATCAATCCCGTTCCGTTGCCGGCGCGGTCACTCCTCGATGGATACATGGTGCCGCTTGAGCGTGTTGCCCAAAATCCGGTCGTAGGCCGCGAGGGCTTTTTGGTGGTCGGCGTAGGCGGCGGCTTGACGGATCTCGGCGGCGGAAAGGCGTTCTTGCTGTTCCAAAACGAAGAAGGTGCTGCCGGTGCCGGCGCGCAGTTTCTTGAGCTCGTCGTTGAGATTGCGTTGCGCAAGTTCGAGGAACCGCGTGGTCGACTCAATGCGCTGGCGAGTCGTCTCGATTTGGCCGGCCGCGTTGCCGACTTGGATGAGGATGTCCTGTTCGAGACGGGCGAGGGAGAGCTCGGTTTGCTGATGGGTGAGCTTGGCGGAGCGGTAGCGCCCGCGTTGTTCGGCAAATGTAAGCGGCACGCTGACCACGGCGCCGATGGAGTAGGAACGGATTTCGCGGTCGCGCACGGTGTCCCAACTTTGGCCGAAGGTCGTATCGAGGCCGTTGTAACCGTAGCTGCCGACGAGATCGACGCGGGGGAGAATCTGGTTGCGCCGGTAACGACGCGTGAGATCGGCGCGGGTGACGTCGAGACGCGCTTGTTGGAAATCGGGGCGGAACTCAAGGGCGTGTTGAAAATCGGCGGCAGGCGCGGGCGTCACGTCCGGCAGCGGCGTGGGCGGCGCGATCTGGAGGTCGCGGTCGAGGAGCGCGAGGGAGCGGTCGTCCGAGATGAGTTGTTTAAGATAGTTACGCTGGTCGGCGACGGATTGCCGGGCCACCAGGATGGCCTCCTCGCGACTGGCGACGCGGGCGCGGGCCGCAGTGACATCGGCATCGGAGAGGCTGCCGGCGTTGAAGCGTTTTTGGTTCTCGTCGAGCAGACCCTGAGCGAGATCGCGCGAGCGGGACGCGGTGGCGAGGTTCGCGATGGCGAGCTGCAGATCATAGTAAGAATAGATCACCTGCGTGATCACATCGGTGACCGTCGCGCGGTAGTCCCAGACGGAGATCTTGCGGTTGGTGCGGGCGAGGCGCACGCCGTAGAAGTTGGATGAAAATCCGAAGTCGCGGAGGAGGGGCTGGGTGACCTGCAGACCGGCAAACGTGTAATAGTTGTCGGCGAAGGAATTGAAGGTGCCTCGTTGATTTTGAGTGTTGGCCCTCAGCCGATAAGAGGTGCCCCACGGGGTCGCGCCGGAAAGGCTGACATCGTAGGTGTCGGTTTCAACGACGGAGGAGGGCGGACGGGCTCCGCCGAACGGATCGGCCGATTGCGGGCTGCCATCCTCGCTGTATTCGTAGCTGGCGCTGAGGATCGGATCGAAGGCGCCCCATTCCGTCAGGAGGTTGGCTCGGGCGATGGGTTCACCGAGCGCGCTGACTTGGATCGAGTAGTTCTTCGCCAAGGCGAGCTGGATGGCTTCGTCGAGGGTGACCACACCATCGATGACGGCGGCCACCGGAACCGGGTCTGCGTAGGTGATCGACGGATACGAGGCGGCCAGCGTGGCGAAAAGACAGAGGGAGGGAAGGCGGATCATCAGAAAAGGAGAGCGGCGTTCAGGCGAGGCGGCTGCCGTCGGCGAGTTTGACCGTGTGAGTGCCGTAGGCGGCGTTTTCGGCGGAGTGCGTGACCTGAACGATCGTGACGCCTTCGTCGCGGTTGAGCTTGCGAAAGTGCTCCATGATTTCTCGGCCTTGGTCGGAGTGCAGGTTGCCGGTGGGTTCGTCGGCGAGGATCAGACGGGGGCGGGCGATGAGCGCGCGCGCGATGCCGACCAATTGTTGTTGTCCGCCTGAGAGTTGGTTCGGGTAGAGGTCCTTTTTGCCGACGATGCTGAAGCGATCGAGCATATCGCAGACGATACTCTCGCGTTCCTTTTTGGGCGTGTCGCGGTAGGAAAGCGGAATCTCCAGATTCTCGTAAACCGTGAGATCATCGAGCAGGTGGTAGTTTTGGAACACAAAGCCGATGTGGCTTTTTTGGAGGGCGAAACGCTGTTTGCGATCGAAGCGGTGCACCGGTTCGCCATCGAACCAGTATTCACCTTTCCACGCTTGGTCATGGAGACCGAGGACATGGAGCAACGTCGATTTGCCGGAACCGGAGGGGCCCATAATCGAGACGAAGTCGCCGGAAGCGATATCGAGATTGATTTGGCGCAACGCGTAGAACGGACCGCCTTTCAGCGGATAAACACGTTCGATACCTTTGAGTTGGATCATCGACGGAGCAGAAGTTTTTTAACCACGAATGGACACAGATTCACACGGATACCGATCCCTTTGCAGGGGCTGTGCCATGCGGTGGCTTAACGGATTAGTCCCTAATTTACAGTGACTAATGGCGCTTTGGAATTCGGGAGACGGTTGGAGTCGGGCCGAAACTGAAACCCGGCTTTCCCGATTATGGGACGAGCGAATCGTCCGGGACCAGCGCATGGCCGGCGACGATTACGCCCCCGTCGCGGGTCCATTGATAGAGCAAGGGGCCGCGGGTTTTTTCGAGGGCCTTGAGCAGGGGCGCGGCCTTGCGCTTGGGGATGGTCTCGAAACTGACTCCCGGCGCCTCGCAACTGAGGAGGCGGGCGTAGGGTTTGAAAAACTGTGGGCGGGCGAGGATGCGGGCGGCGCCTTCGGGCATTTCCGCATGGCGGCGATCGTGGGCCTGGTTTTCCAGCACGAGACAAGCGTAGGGCAGGCTGCGCAGGTCGACCCCGGCACGTTGGCCGAAACGCACCCAGTCGGCGTCGGCATAGATGCCTTTGGGCGCTTTGGCGTAGTGATGGCACCAATCGCGCTCGTTGGCGGGATCAAGCAGACCGCAGGGGCCTTGGTGTGGACACGGGAGAATCACCCGAAACGTGTGGCGCAATTCCTCGCGAGCGCGGATCAGTCGCGCGGCAACGTCGGAGGTGCCGGGCTCAACCCAGATCACCGTTTGCGCGCGCGCCATGAGCGCGAACAGTTCGGCGGATTGCGTGGGGTTCAGCTCGTTGAGCACATGGCTGACGACAAGCGTGGCGACGGGCTCTGCCGCGGCGGCGTTGAACGGGGCCACCTCCAGCCCGGGGAATGTGCGGCGGGCACGGTCGGTGGCGAAATCCACGGCGGCGGTTGAATGGTCGGCCAGCCGTAATTGACTCGTGGTGACGAGCGCAGGCCAGCGCGCGAGCACGCGGCGGCTGGCGATGCCGCTGCCGCACCCCCAGTCGACGATCAGACCCGGCGCCGGGGACCACGCGCGGGCGGCCAACTCGTCGAGCACGGCGTCCCATTTCCAACCGATGCGTTCCGCGTAGGTGAAGTCGTAGTGCGCGAGGTCGGCGGACGACTGCCAATAGGGACCGTTGGCGGCGGCGCCGCTGATGAAGCCTTCGCGCAGGCGGTCGAGGATGGACCAATCGATTTCAGACCAAGTCATGTTTTAACCACGAAGGGACTCGAATAGACCCGAAGGCGGGAGGATGCTGACGGAATCGTTTGGTGGTGCGACACGTCGCGCCGGAGCGATTGGATCTGGGTTTGCCCCGTCAATCTCGGGCTGACGGCAGTTTGGGGCGGATGGGAAGCGTTCAAGGATCGGCAGATTTTCGCGAGGGGGCGGCGTTGTCAGCTGAAATACCCGGGGGGCGGCTGTGGGGGGACGCTCCGCCGCATCCAAGATGGAAGAGAAGCCCGGACCGTCCCCACGCGGGTGGGGAGAACGTCAGTCGTTGGGTCGACTGGCGGGTTCTGCTGCGGACCATCCCCACGCGGGTGGGGAGAACGCCAAAACAGATCATCCTTGTGCCCCTCAGCGAGGACCATCCCCACGCGGGTGGGGAGAACGACATTGGTGCAGAGTGATCGCTACCGGCAGATCGGACCATCCCCACGCGGGTGGGGAGAACGGCTCAGGCCCGCTACCACCACGCCCACGAAGCGGACCATCCCCACGCGGGTGGGGAGAACCGTAGGTCGTTGGGTCCGGCCCTTGGTTCGCACGGACCATCCCCACGCGGGTGGGGAGAACCGTAGCGCTTCGAGGACTTCGTCGCGCTCGGCCGGACCATCCCCACGCGGGTGGGGAGAACGAGGTCGGCGGCGTTCATGGGGGGCGTCATCACGGACCATCCCCACGCGGGTGGGGAGAACAACGCCGAGGAGATCCAAGCTGAGGCCCGCCGCGGACCATCCCCACGCGGGTGGGGAGAACACAAACATGTGCAGCCGGAGATCTCAGGCCTGCGGACCATCCCCACGCGGGTGGGGAGAACGCGGTCGCCGAGCCATCTCGGCAACCCGAAACCGGACCATCCCCACGCGGGTGGGGAGAACTCTGCAATACCAAGGCCTTACGCCGCGTGTCACGTTGCTTTTCGGAGAGAATCAGAATGGGCAGTTCGCAGGATCGACCCATTTCTCGGCGACCAACCAGAGTCCGCTCATGAGGATGTCCTGACGGTCCGGAGTTCCCCAGCGATCAATGCGAAACCCTTGGCAATTGGGCTCGCTGGTGATGATCAGCCAGCTCGTGTTCAGCGCGTTGCGCTTGATGTAGGCCAGCGCTTTCTCGCGGGTGCGCCGATTCACGGTGCCGACAAACACATTCGGCTTTGGCTCCACGAACCAGCGTTTCAAAAGTCCGCGCACGGCCGGCGGCGTGTCTTGGGCGATCAGGACGGTCATCGGATCGCGGAGGCGGGCCGATGGCCGGCTTCTTGGGGATTGGCTTCACCGGTGCCGAGCAGCACGGCGAGGTCTTTGGGCAGGCGTTGGAGAATGCGTTGCTCCTCGATCTTTTGTTTGAGCAGGCGCAGCACGTGTTCCCGGGTGGCTTTCTCCTCCTGGCGCACGGCCATGAAGGCGGCTGGCAGGGTCGTCTCGGCTTTGTAGAGATCGGCCACGTCGTAAACGAAGGGAGTGGTGCCGGTGTCGTGAACGAAGCCGAGTGACGGGAGGTAGCCGAGGGAGCAGATGACGGCGCTGCATAACGCGTAGAGGCTGGCGTTGGCGGTCGAGAGCGCCTGATTGATGTCGTCGGCCAAGTCCCAGTTGCGCGTGTCGTAGTTGCGGGCTTTCCAACTTACGCCGTGTTCGCGGCCGAGTTCGGCGTATTGCTGCCGCACGCGAATGCCTTCCATGCCCCGCAACTCGGCGACGGATTTGTCGTCCACTTCGGTGCCCGGAAACCGGTAGTGAAACATCGACCGCGCGATCTGAGTGCGACGTTTTTTGTCCGCCCACGCGGTCGCGTGGAGTCGCGGCATGTCGTTGGCGTGATTGGGGGCGAGTCCGTAGGCGTAGAACTTGAGCCCGTCGGCCCCGGTCCAGCACACGGGTGTGTTGCTGTCGGCGCAGGCCTTGACGGCGGCGTGGGTGATGGTGGTGCCGGGTCCGAGCATGATGGCCGACAAGGTGGCGACGGGCAGGCGGCACATGAGGCCGTCGGCTCCGAGCCATTTGACGCTGGAGTCATCCACCTCGAGCCGGCCGTGTTCGAGGTAGATGGGCGTCCAACGATCACGCGCCGGAGCGAGGGCTTCGAGTGGCGGTTTTTCGAAGATGGGCATGGCTCGATTTTGATCGGTTCACGGATCCGGCGTTTCGGCTGCAACGCGTGGGTGCGACGTAATCCAACGCGGTCGGTGACGGTCGCCGATGGGGCGGCCGTAGCCAATGGGGTTGTCGTCGATCACCTCCGCCCCGGGGGTATCGGGCGTGGTTTCGCTGACATGGGCGAAACGCGTCAGCGGCTCGTCCGCCGGGTAGCCGGCCCGTCGCATCAAGGCGGCCCAAGCCTCGGTGCGAGGGCCGGGTGGAGCGACCAGAACGGGTGAGGCGGGCAGGCAGCACTTGCGGCCAAACCACACGCCCCAGACGGGGTTGCGCAGGGCGGCGGCGATTTCGGCGAGCAAGGCATCCGGGCCTTCGAGCAGCGCGCCGAAACGGGCGTCGAGCAGGTAATGCCGGTAGGTTTGCACGGTGGCGTCGGGGGCGACTTTGCCGCTGGCGCGGCGAATGCCGGTGACGGTGTGATAATCTTCCAGGCGTCGAATCGGCAGCTCTTGGTTGCGGGTGGTTCGCCGCGGCAGCGTGACCGTGGTCAAGCGCAACGGTGCGAGCCGGGCGAGCTGCGCGGCTTCGTCGTCGGCATATTTGTCGATGCCAAGCGCGGCGGCGACCAGTCCGAGGATGGCACTGCGGGTCGGATGGAGGGCAGTGGTGCGTCGCTCGAAGCGGGACGCGTGGCCCCAGGACTGGAGCGGCGCGTCCAGCAGCAGGGCGAGGCAGGCTTCAGCGGACATGCTGGGTGAGGGCCGCGCAGAAGGCCTTGAGGTTTACGTCGGGCAGGGCGACCTCGGTATCGCATTGGAGATCCCAAGTGTTTTTGAGCAGTTCCTGCTGCTCCTTGAGCTTCGCCACGGACTCGGCGAGCAGGCCGGACTTGGCACGGACGGGTTCTTCGAAGGCGTTAACGAGTTGCACGGGCTGTCCGGCGGACTTGTAGGTGCCGAGCACATACCCGGGCAGGGTGTTTGCATTCATGGAGTTTTTTCGGGCACCGGGCACGGCCATGAGAGTGGCGCGGATGAAGGCATCGACGATGGCGCGGCGCTCGTCGGGGGTGAGTTTGCCGAGGTGGCTCTCGTCGGCGAGCAGGTCGAGGTTGAGCGCGCAGTAGCGGTAGTAGACGGCGGAGGAGAATTCGATGGTGCCCATCATGCCGGCGCCGGCGTCCTCGTCGTCGGGTTTGAGGTCGTCCACGGCGGTGTAGAAATCGAGATCATTGTCGGCGCGGTGGGTGGAGAGCGCGTGGCCAAACATGGCGGCTCCTTCAAGAGTGAGGGATGGCAGGCTGGCGACCATGCGGCCAAAAAGCGCGATGTCGGCGCCGTCGAGCAGGCCGGCCTTTTTGCAGAATTTGTCGAGGTGCTTTTCGTAGTCCTTGGACTTGGGGGCGGTCGTGAGCAGCGCGGCGACCTCGGCGGCGATGGAGTCGATCTCGGACGGGGCGAGGAAGGTAAGCGTGCCGACCTTGGGTTCGTCGGCTTTGGCCTTGGCGTCGAGCTTGGCGAGTTTGTCGGCGATGTTTTTGGCGTGTTCCAAGGCCATATCCGCATCGGTGACGCCGTGCTTTTGCAGCGCAGCCGCGAAGGGGGCGACGATGAGTTTGGTGCGCTCGCCGGCGAAACGTTCGGGCAGCAGCTCCTCGGCGCGTTCGCGGATGGCGCGTTTGAGAGACTGGCTGGAGAGGCGGGCGCGATTGACGCCGCCGAAGACGGCGGTCTTGGGTGCGCCGACGTCGTCGCGATTCAGGCAGGAGACGGGGAAGGATTGCAGGATGTGGAGTTCGATGAGGTTCATATTGGAAACGTATTTATTGTGAGGATTGAGTTGAAGGTTGGGAGGAAAGGTCAGGAGAGCGGTGCAAGCACGAGCAGGCCGAAGCCGAAGGCCTTGGCGGAGCCGATGCCCGTGGCCACGGTGGTGCGGAAGAGAACCGGATCGGTCACGGTCAGCCGGCCGCGAAACTCCACGGCGGCGTGGGTGCCGTGGGCACCGGTTTTGTGGAAGAACTCGCGCCCGCGGGGCACGGTTTGCACCGACTCGGCCTCGACGGTGAATCCGCCGACCTCGGCTTTGCGCTGGAGCCAGCCGAGCAAGTCCTCGCGTTGGGTGAGCGGCAAGCGACGGCCGTTCTTGGTGCGTTCGCCTTGGGCGTTGGAACGGATTTTCTTCGTGGGGTTGGCCAGCAGGCTGAAGGCGAAGGACGCATGGGTGAAGAAGGCGTCGGGAATCGGCTTGGATTGAAAGCCGGCGCTGGGGCACCAATCGGGTCGGGCGGGGGCGGTGCGCGAGAGGATGAGCACGCGAAACGATTCCTCCTTGCGGTCGATGCGCACAAGGAAGTCGCGGGCCTCTCTGTCGCGTCTACCAAACGCCTGCCAAACGCGTTGATGCCAGTCGTAGGTGTCGCGGATTTTGAGCAGCCGCACGGCCTGTTCGTAGGAGACGTGGATCTGCGTGAGGTGCAGTGTCTCGGTCACCGGCTGGGCCGGCGTGGGGGCGGTCGGGATGGTCATGACGTGGCGGTGGGTTTCGGTTTGCGACGCGTTGCGGGCTTGGCGGCGACCGTGCCCTCCCTCGGCAAACGCGGCGCGTCACGAGGTCGCGCCCGGCAAAATCGAAGGCCGACGGCGACGGGTTGCGGGAAAATGCCCAAGGGGGCGGAAACACCCCCGCAGGACGCAACGGGGCGGAGGCTTGCGGTCAGCCGGCGGCGGCGGGTTTTTTGGCGCGGGTGAGACCGCTCTTGCGCTCGCTGCGGCGGACGAAGCCCATGGCCTCGTAGAGTTCGCCGTCATCGCCCTCGGTGGGGTCGCCCTTCACGGCGTTGACGGCGGTGGCGATGAACTGGAGCGACTGGACGTCGGCGTCTTCGCGTTGGTTTTTGGCGGCCAGCAACTGGTTTTCCAGCGTGGTGATCTGGGTCCGGGCATCGAGGCTGGGCTGGATCTTGGCCTTGGCTTCGGCGAGAGTGCTGGCGGCGAAGGATTTCTCGGGGCGAAGCGTTTCCCAAGCATTGATGAAACGCTTGATTTTTTCCTCAGTCAGTTTGGGAGCGAGCGGCATGGGAGGCAGGGTGTTTGAGTTGATGTAGGAAGTTGCGCATCATCGTGATGAACAACGGCCCAACTTAATGCAATTTCCCTGCCTTAATTGCGCAAATCGTTGGAATTAGCCTTCGGTTCGACGCAATAAATTCATTATTCCCCACACCAAGAGTCCGACTCCGCGCAGTAAGGCTTTAAGTATGCACATCATTCATCTTAACGCCCGCGACCGGCCTTTTCATCCGCGCGATCAGAGCTGTCCTCCACGCATTTGAGACCATCATCCGGCCGTTAAGCGCTTAAATGAGCCCAGTCATCCTTTAACTGCTCCCCTGCGAAGCCCTATTTTGTCCATTTCAGGATCAAATGGCCCCACTCAGCCTCATCCGCCGGGCGGTTGGTGTGATGTTGGGGGCGGGCCGGGCTATTTTGCTCCGGTCGGCTTGGCCGCAGGTAGCTGAAGGGCGGATTGGCGAGGACGGCGTCGAAGCTGGGTTTCTTCGCGGGGTTCAGCTCCCGGAGGATATCCCAATCGTTGGTGAGGGTGTCGCCGTGGTAGATTTCGAACTCGGTGTCCTTCACATGCACTCGGCGCACAGCAGCTCCGCCTGCTGGAGCACTGCCGGCGCCGGAGTCGAGCAGTTTGGGTTCAGGTGCCGAATGGGCGGCAGGCTTGCCACAATTGAACATACACCCTTCGCCTCGCTCTTTGGTTTTGTTCAAAAAACGCATGATCTCTTTTATTCGGGGGCGGGAGCGGGCAACCCGATTTTCTTCAGAATTCATCAATCAACGATTGATTCACCGTCTGCGACGAGTTTGCGGGCCACCTTTGTGTCGATTCGGTTTGGTCTGCTGCGGAATCTCCAAGACGCCAAAGATCGGAAGCAGTGTAGCGAATTCTTAAGCCGTTAAGAATATCGCAAAAGTCGGTGTCCTTTCTGAATCGTTCCCATGAGTCTAGCCAACGCAGGAATCGCTCCAAGTGTGCGCGATCACCCGTCAGAGAAAACTGTCCGTTCTCAATGAGACGGCGCAATTGAATAAGCCAAGCAACGCGCTGCACGAAAGCACACGGTTTCGTTTCGAGCGCGTGTGCCGCTGGGTTGCGGAGCCACTGGAGAAAAAGGGCGTCAATTCGCTGCCGTTGTGCGAATCCACAGTTTCTCGCGGCACCTAAAAGGTATGACAGAAGAATGAGGAGATCACCGCGGCACACCCGATCTAGGGGTGAGGTTGCCGACAAGATAGGACCGGCAACGAGTTCAGCGGTTGCGACAACGTTCGACTCAAGACCCCGCGTCATTAGGTGCTTTCCTAATTGTGATAATCCCGCGAGCGCGGCTGGCTTATCCGACACTGTGCGAGCCCAGCTGAGCAAGCGCTCCAATGTCTGGAGCGAGAGATTCTGCTCTTTCGCAATCATGCGGATAAGATAAGGAGCGTCTCGTTGGTTGCCGTGGCGATTCAGCCATGTGAGGAGGGAGGGAAGTATTTCTTGGACACCGCCATCGTGCTTCAACCACTCAGCGAGGACGTAGCCGGCGGCAACATTGTCTGTGTGCTTCGGTAGCCATTGCAGGAATGGAACTCTCAACAGCGCGATATCGCCGCCAGACTCGATCCAAGGTTCAAATATGAACGATGCGTCAGGGTGGCCGGGGAAGGCCGCCAACCACGTCATCATTGCATCACGAACCAGCGCGTGATCCCCCGTCGCCTTTAGCCACGCCGGAATGACAAACGAGGCGTCACGGTGTTTTGCATGTCGGGCCAGCCACCCTGCGACATGAATCCTCACAAACTCTGGGTCCGCACCCGCTTTCAGCCACGCAGGATAGACGTAAGCCGCTTCCAGCGTGGTTCCATTTGAGACCAGCCACTGCCGAACATAATCCCGAATAGCATCATGCGATCCACCACCATCGAGCCATGCATGATACTCAAACTGGGCATCGAGAGCCGCAGGGGAAGTTTTAAAAAAATTGAGCAGCGCACCCTCCACAACCGAAAGAGCACCTTTACGATTCAGCCACGCGGTGCAGACATAACGAGCCTTTTCGTTTTCGAGATGCAGCGCTAACCACACACGAAGATGCTCTTCGACAAACTCAAGTTCGCTGGTTGCCTTTAGCCAACTGGCGCACACGAAAGAAGCTTCAACTGTAGTTCCGAAATGAGATAGCCATCTCCGGAGAAACTCGCGGACGACTTCTCGATCACCGCCAGCGTCAAGCCACTCTTTCACCGCGAAGTCTGCCTCGAACTGTTCGGCTTGGGTAAGGAGCCAGCGCGCAAAATCACCTTCAAAACACACCCTGCTGCCGTTTGCCTTGAACCACGCGCCGAAAACAAATTTGGCCTCGGCACTGCCACCGTGCCTGTCGATCCACGATTTGACGTGACCCTCGATGAGGGATGAGGAGCCGCCTGCTTCGAGCCACGCGGTGATCACAAACCGAGCTTCTCCCGAGGTATCGTTTTTTTGCAGCCATGTTCGAACCCAGGGCTCGGCCACAGACACCTCACGCACCGAGAGCAGCCATTTCGCTATTAGGAAAGAAGCTTCGCTCGTTGCCCCGTGGATCGCGATCCACGCTTCGATCGAGGATAGTATTTTTCGTGGCGTTTGCTGGGAGGTGAGGAATGCGGCCAAGACGAAGCGCGCATCGAGCCTCTCTTGATACTTGGGAAGCCAAGCGGAAAGCGTATCACCTATGACTGAAGGGTCTCCACCTGTCTCCAGCCAAACTCTGATCACTGATTCAGCTTCGAATTTTGTGCCGTGTTCCGATACCCAGTCGTCGAGTGCGTCCCGGATCACGGCGCTATCTTGGCGAGACTTCACCCAAGCGTGAATCAGATGCCTCGCCTCCACGAGGGACCGGAAGCGTTTAAGCCACGCTATCACGTGGCTTTCGATTGTGTTTCCATCACCACCCGTTTCCAGCCACGCCTCCATAACCCGACGTGCCGACGCATGACAGCTGTTTTTCGACAGCCATCGGACCATAGGCGCTTCAACAGCCTCACGGTCACCTCCGAATCGCAGCCAGCAATCATAGAGAAAGCGCACTTCGGCGGCGTCGCCATATTGCCTGAGCGCCGAAGTGACATACTCGCGAATCTGCTTTGAGTCGCCACCTTCTCTCAGCCACCTTGTGCAAACCATCACCGCCTCCGGTTCCTTGTAATGCAGCACGAGCCATCCAAGCACACTCGAACCAACGGTGTCGCGCGCTCCGCCCGATTTTATCCAAGCTCTATACAAGTGCCTCGCTGCGGGCGTTGCACCGTGTCGCGTAAACCAATTCGCGATCATCGACTCAACAGGCGAGCGTTCCAAACCGAGCCGTAACCACGCAATCAAGACGGATGCGGCTTCCGCGGTTGAACCGTGTTGCCCAAGCCATTTCTCAACCAAAGCTCTGGTCTCCGCGCTGCGCCCCGTTCGATTCAGATAGCTCCGCATGAGGAAGTTCGAGGACGCCTGATCGAAATGCGCGGCAAGCCACCGTTCACAGAAGTCGGATAGGACGGCAGGTTCCCCTTCGCGATCAAGCCAAGCCGTCGCGACAAACGAGAAATGAAAGGATTCTAGATGCCGCCGACACCATTCGCCTACCACCGCTTGCACCTCTGCTACGGGCAGTCCGCACTTGAGCCACGCAACCAAGAGGAAGTGTGTCTGGAATACTCGTGGACGCTCTACGATCCATTGCAGGGCGTGACCCCGAACCGCAGGCCCGTTCAGGCGTAGGCCCTGCGTCAGAAGGAAGTTACTCGACTCAACATGGGCGGCTCCTTTCGCGGTCCACTCGTCCAGGGTTTGTGTGAGTCGCGGCTCAGTAGTCGGCAGACCGCTTTGGATAGCCTCCCGCACGAGCCATCCCAGCGCATTCTGAAACGTGGGCTCCACTTCCGCGCCAAGCCACCAGTCTCGATGATTGCGCAACAACAGGATTCTCTCTGTTACGCTCAATAGATCTGATCGCAGCAGCTCAATTCGCGCAGCGCGCCAACTATCCGGATGGCGCCCGATTTCCTCATGAATCAGGGTGTGCCAGCGAAAATCTGCCAGCGGCTGTTGATCACGTAGGCGTTGTAGCGAAAACAATGCGGACTCAGTCGCCCTTACCGTCGTAGCGACGCGGAGAAGCTGCCTCACGAAAAGATCGGCGGTTTCCGTGATTCCCTGGAGGTGTGTGAGCAGGATGCGGTCGGCGATAACGTCGTGGATGGTGCTCCAATAGGTTCCTTCAGGATCATCATCTTTTTCGATCCATCCATCCTGCGCCAGACGCCCGAACAGGCGACCGGTTGGATTAGCCACAACCATATCGGCGCTCGCGTGAGTCATCGGGAAAAGCGCTATCAGCGTCGCGAGGGTGCCATCGCCTTGGGGAGCTTCGCTTTGTCGGAGACTCCTGGCGACCCATGGGCCGAAATCTCTTTCTTTGAGAAGCTCGTTTAGATCGCTGCGCCGCCCCGTCGTGTGCAGGTGTGCCAAAAAGACTGCCAACACCGGAACGTCACGACAAACCTCAGAGGCCTCTGCGCTATCATTCAACCCCACCGCAGTAAGAATACGATTTACAGTCTCGCGCTGATGCCCACGGAGCCACTCCCGTTGAGACTCATCATCCCCCGATAGCGAGACGTGCTCATGGTGTGGCAGCGACTGAAGTTTAGAGGAATAGTGGCCGGTGCGACAGCTAACGGCATAGCGAACGCGGAAGGTAAAGGTGTCGTTGATGCTTCTGATACTCTCGGTCAGCGATTCGAAGTTTGGTTGCCTCTCAGCATAGTCGAACAGCAGTAACGCCTTCGTTTCCGGTGACAGGCGTTCACGGAGTGAGTCGAGAGACGATTGCGCCAGTGGGCCGGATACCTGAAGCACGAGCCAACCGCGCTCGAGTGCCATACGGCCGAGTTCCACGAGGAGCCGCGTCTTGCCTACGCCGCCACGGCCCGAAACCACCAAACCGTCAACCTCTCCGGCATCGAGCCTCTTGAGGATTTTTTCCTCATTGAGGATCGAGGCTCCAATCGGAGGCGGACTGGAGCGCAGATGTTCGGTGCGGCTGTAGTATTCGAGATTATTGCTGTGAAGATACGCGCTGAATGAACTTTCCCTTTTGAAGTCATTCAGGGGGATCAACCCCGTCGGGCGTATCATAGGAAACCAGCGAAAAATCAAATGCGGCTGCTGCTTGAGTAGGGCCCGCAATCGTGACCAATGGAAAATATGAACGGTCAGCTCGCGCAGGTGCGCGAGGTGTGAGTGAGCCGTTCCCAATCGGTTAAAAAACGCGCGAATGGTGGCGTCCAACTTGTCGGCACGATCCGGACTGGGAGGTTCAGCATTTACGCAAAACGCGAACGTTCGAATCGGAACATCAGTGCGAAACCAAGGGCCATATTGAGCCTGACCTTTCGGTGGTCCCGAGGAGGCGTTCAAATTTCTCTCAAGCGTATCTGCAACCTCTCGCCATCGGGATTCGACTTCGCTCCACTCATCGGCACCCAAGTATTTGCATTCAAAAACTGCCCGCGTGTCCCCCGTCTGGCATTGGTCAATTACCCCATCCTTTCCGCTGGTTTTAAATCGAATCAGGCCCGGGAAATCGCGTTGAACGGCATCGTAGACGAACTCTTGAAAAGCGTCCCCGGGGTCGGCAAACCCAAGTCGTGTGTTTATCTTCGCTCGTTCGAATCGCGGGATATCCATTGGTGGAGCGGCGTCAGTTATTGTTCGGAATAAAACAGAAGTATCAGACGGCTCGCCTGAGTCTTTAAGTCATTCTTCGGGCGTCTACTGCGGATGACGTCTTGTCGCTGCTGATCCAAACCTCGCGCTTCTGGCGATCGAGGTCCTTGCGGTCCACGACGAAGAGGCTCTTGTCGATGGCGGGGTTGTCGCGGAGGAGCGTGGCGGCCTTGAAGGACGTGAGCGTCTTGCCGCTGCCGGTGGTGTGCCCGATGTAGCCGTTGCCGATATCCTGCTGGATGCAGGTGACGAGGTGCTTCACCGTATAGACCTTATACGGGCGCATCATAAGGATATTTGCTCGCTTGGGATGAACGCGATGTTGCGATCGGTCATGCGTCCGATCTCCCAGTGTCCGAGAAATGCCTCATTGATGACCTGCACCCGAAGGGCGTTGGGCCGGGAGCCGTTGTCTTGCGGGTAGATGATCTCGGGAGACATGGGCGGGTTCACGGATGCAAAAGGAGGACGTAACGTCGTAAGTCGGCGTAAATACGTGCGGAATGATTCAGGTCGGGAACGGCGGGCGGTGTAAAGCTTGGCCGCGCCTGCGGGGCGGGAAATCACGGCGGCGGCCCCGGTGAAGCGGTGGGACGGCGAAGCGGTAGGGTATGGAAGGGAAACACGCGTCCCGGGCTCGGCGAGCCCGGCTACATTTTCCGGAAAATGCGCCAATCACTCCCTAAGGATTGAGCTCGATGCCGAGGCGGGTGGCGAGGTGGTGGGTTTGGATGCCGTAGAAGGCGGCGAAGGCGCGGGCTTGGGCGAGGGCGGCGGAGGCATCGGACGCGCCGGGGCCGCGCCAGGCGGCGATCATGAGGTTTTTCGCGGTGTGCTCCGTGGTCACGAACTCGAAGACTTTGGTGTGGTAGCCTTTGGCTTCCAGCAGCAAGGCGCGGAGGGCGTCGGTCACGAATTCGGCGTGACGCTCCTGAAAGATACCGTGGCGGAGCGCGGGGGCCAACATGGCGGGAGCGGTGAGTTGCGGGCGGAGTTCCTTTTGGCAACAGGGAGCGACCACGAGGAGGCGGGCGCCGGCGTTGAGGCCGGCCGCGAGCGCGTCGTCCGTCGCGGTGTCGCAGGCATGGAGGGCGATGAGCAGATCGATCGGGCCGGTATCGGTCTCGCCGATACGGCCGGCCTTGAAGCTGAGTTGGTTGAGTCCGGATTCGGCGGCAACGCGGTTGCAGAGTTTCACGAGCTCGGGGCGTGATTCGACCCCGGTGACGGTGGCGCGGTCTTCCCAGAGGTCGGCGGTCGCGAAGGTGAGGTAGCCTTTGCCGGAGCCCATGTCGGCGATGCGGCAGGATTTTTGGATGTCGAGGCCGGCTTCAGCGGCGAGATGCTGGAGGAGCTCGGCAAAGCGCTGGATCTGGCGAAATTTCGGGGCTTGGCCGGCGCGAGGCTGGCCTTGGTCGTTGGTGATGCCGAGCGCGCGGAGCCAAGGGGCGGTCGGGTTGAGGACACGGGATTTCATCCGGTCGTGACTTTCGGGAGCGGGCGAGGGTGCGGCGGAGGCCTGCTGAAACTTGACGTGGGCGCGGCCGTTTTCGCGGGTTTCGTATTGGACCGTCTGCAAGGGCGTGAACAGGTGGGCGTCGAGGAACGTTTCGCCCAAGAGACCTTCGATCTCGGTCAGAGCTTCGGCCGCCGGATGGTTTTTGGTGATGTCGTGATCCTGGTGGCGCCAGACGAAGGACCAGTGCGGACCGGCTTTCAGGGTGACGGGGCGCACGAACACATTGCGCAAGGTGCTCTCCGAGTCGCGGGGTTTGCCCAGCGTGAGCTTGTTGAGCACGCCATCGTGAACGGCGGCGCGAAGGGCGGTAACAAAACGATCACGGGCGGAGGGTTGCGGCATCAGGAGCGCACAATGAAACGGTCCCGACCAAAGTCCAACGAGCAATCGTGTGGATCGGGGAGCGGTCGCGGCGGCTTCTGCGCAAGGATACGTATGGGGCAACGGTCGCCATCCGGGTAAGATGCGTTCTTTCCGGCCATGCTTTTATCTCTCCCTTCTACGCCTGCCTCGCTTCGCGTTTTCCTTCTTTCGATGGCCTTGGGCTGCTTGGGGCAAATGTCTGCCCAGTCACCGAAGCCAACGGCGGAGGCAAATCGGTTGGAGAGTTTCGATGGACCGCCGGAGGCCGATGATCGCAGGCCGCCGCCGATTGGTTTTGCCAAGGGCGTTTACACGTTGGGCGGACCGCGGGGGGAGGTGTTTTTTTCGAGCGATGCCCGCACGTGGCGGACGGTGCCGACCGGCACCGAGCGAAAAATAAAATCGGTGCAATTTGACGGGGAGCGGTGGGTCGTGGCCAACTGGGGCAAAGAGATTGCGCTCTCGGCGGAGGGGAAGACGTGGTCGTCGTTTTTTGCTTCGGCTGCGGGTGAACCCGGCGCGACCGTGTGGCACGGCAAGTATTGGACGAGGCAGACGATCCTGGGCGTTCCGAGCGGTTTTGTCCGCGGGCGGTATGACGGGATGAAGGACGAGCGTTTGGTGGACTGGGACGGACAACTTACCGTGAACGACGCTCCGCTGACCGTTTGGTCGAGCGGCGACCGACTACACCTGTTGCTGGAGAGCGGTCGAGGTCTCACGTCTGACAACGGCGAGTATTGGCAGATCGCTTCGAGTTTTCCGACGGGGGATACCGAAGCGGTCTACTTTGCGGAGGGTAACAACCGCGCCGTGACGTTGGTGGTGACGGCCGGTCGACGGAAACTACCAGATCCCGTGGTGTTGTCGGTGGCGGAGGAAAACGCGTTTCCGCGTTTGGTCGACGTGCCCTTTAAGCACGTGCACGGGCTGGCCTTCGGGCTGGGGCGTTTCGTGGCGCTGGCGGCGACGACTTCGAACGGCGACCGCATGCTGTATGAATCCCGGGATGGGCTTGAGTGGCGGCAGGTGGCGACCTTTGACCGAGTGCCGGTTGGGTTGGTCTACGGACCGGCCGGTTTTGTGGTGAATCTCCACGGGAGCAAACTGGCGATTTATCGCCCGACGGCGTGGCCCGAGGAGCGGATGGCACCGCCCGCGCCGACGCCGATTCCGGATTTTCGTTTTACGGATTTATCGGGCCGGATGGGGCGCTACGAAGAAGGTGAATTGAGGGCGAAAGGTGTCCGCGCGGCAAACGGCGAGGTTGCGGCTCGCGTGGACATGGCGTTTCTCATGACGGAAGCGAAATGGGCTTATTCCAATCCGTGGCGGGCCGAGCTTTGGTTCAAAGCTGGAATTGAAGCGGGCGTCGCTTCGGCCGGGCGGGGCTACGCGCAACTGTTGGCGCAATGGAAGCCCGAGACCTCGCATGCCGAGTTGGCGGACCTCTACCGGAAGAGTGCCGAAAAAGGAGACAAAACGGCGGTGGAGTGGCTGGCGCTGACGCTTGAGGAAGGGCGAAATCATGATCGCACGGAGATTGAGCGATGGCGGGATGTGGCGCTCGCGGCCGATCCGCAGTTCGCCGCCCGGTGGGCAAAGCGTGAGGTGCTGGATGCGAACACCGAGGCGGCTTTTGCCGGAGACTACGCGGCGATCGAACAGGTTTTACCCATCCTGGTTGACGGCGACATCCTCGCGCCAGAGTGGGACTCGGCGCTCATCTTGGCGGATTTTGCGGCACAGGCGGGGCGCCACGAACCAGCGGCCTATCTGGCGCGGCTGTATCAGAACAAGTATGACTTCATTCGGGCCAAGTCGGTCTTCGCCAAGGCGGACTATCAGCGCCTGGTGGATCGCGGAGCGGCGGCCGGATTCAAGCCCCTGTTTGGCCAGCGGCTGGAAAATATGATGGGAGGGCGCTTCGGTTACGCCCAAGACGAAAGGCGGGCCCTCGCATTGGCCCGACAACTCGCCGACACGGGCGATGCCGACGGTATGTTTATGGTGGCGATGATCCTCGCCGGCAGTCGCGGCGAGCAAAAGGATGAAGCGGCGGCAAAGGAGTGGATGCGCAAAGCGGCGACGGCCGGGAATGCCCAGGCGCAAAGTTGGGCGAAACAGCAGGATGCCTCGAAGCCGGCCGCGCCGTGATCGTATGGCGATGACATTTCCGGTCGGAATCCCGGCCCCCCCGGTTTACGCTACCCGCAACGACGCGTTTAGCCCGGCGGTCGTCTGGCGTTTGGAGGGCGGTAATTTGTGGATTGAGTCTGGCACGGCGCCCCTGCGCGTCGTCAATTTGTCCGCGGTGCGCGAAGTGCGGTTGGAGTTCGCGCCGACTCGACCGGAGCGAAATCGCTATCGCTGTCAGCTGCGTCTGCGAAATGGGGCAACGGAAACGATTTTCAATCGCACGTATCGGGGGGTGATGGACTTTTTGGATACGAGTGAGGCTTATCGGACTTTTGTGCCCGGGGTGTTGTCCGCCGTGGCGAAGCACGCGCCTGCCTGCCGGTTTCTCGCCGGTGCGACCCCGGCCAATTATGCTTTGGGCGTGGCGGGTTTTATTTTCACGAGCGCGGTTTTGGCGCTGATTCTCGGAATCCTCGTGATCGCCGGTCTGTGGTGGTGGGCGGTGGTGAAGGTCGGCTTGATCGCGTTCTATTTGCCGACGGCGTGGCGATGGTTGCGCCGGAATCGCGAACTCCGTTTCGATCCGGATAAACCGCCGATGGAGGTGTTGCCCGAGGCGCGGGCGGCCCGCTGATTTTGTCGCGGGGAGCGTGCGAGCGCCGGGTCGTTCGCTCGTCTGCGTGGGCCGTGAAACGGTTGTTTTGCCCCTGCACTTGGGGCGCGTAATCCGGCGGGTGGGAGAGCGCCCGCACCTGCGGCCCGAAGACGGCTACTTGTTCGAGTCAGACAAGGGCGAGTAGCGGGATCCTTCGGGTTTTTTGGCTCCTTGGGCGATGGACCGGGCAGGCCAAGTCGACGCCCGCGATGGGCTGATGCAACCCGTGGCGAGGCGGCCATAAAAAGCCCCGCGCCGGGAAGGGCGCGGGGCGGAACGGAGCGTCGGGCATGACGTCCGACACGAGGTTTGAGGATGCTTACTTCTTGTCGTTCACGGCCGCTTGGGCGGCCGCGAGACGGGCGACTGGCACGCGGTAGGGCGAGCAGGACACGTAAGCCAGGCCGAGGTTGTGGCAGAACTTCACGGAGTCCGGGTCACCGCCGTGCTCGCCGCAGATGCCGAGCTTGATGTCGGGACGGGTCTTGCGGCCCTTTTCAATGGCGATCTCCATGAGCTGGCCGACGCCCGACTGGTCGATGGAGGCGAAGGGATTGCGGCTCATGATGTCGGCTTCTTGGTAGGCGCCGAGGAAGGAACCGGAGTCGTCGCGCGACATGCCGAGGGTGGTCTGCGTGAGGTCGTTCGTGCCGAAGCTGAAGAACTCCGCCGTCTCGGCGATTTCGTCGGCCGTGAGGGCACCGCGCGGGATCTCGATCATGGTGCCCACCTGATAGGTGAAGTTCACCTTCTTGGCGGCCTTTACCTCGGCGGCGATCTCGTGGACCAGCGCGACCTGTTGATCGAGCTCCTTTTTAAACCCGACGAGCGGGATCATGATCTCAGGCTTGGGCTTGAAGCCCTTCTTGGTGCCTTCGGCGGCAGCCTCGAGGATGGCGCGAATCTGCATGCGCGTGATTTCCGGATACTTGACGCCGAGGCGGCAGCCGCGGAAACCGAGCATCGGGTTGAACTCATGCAGCTCGTGCACGCGGCTCATGATTTTCTCGACCGGGATGTGCAATTTATGGGCGAGGTCGAGCTGCTGTTCCTTCGTGTGCGGGAGGAACTCATGCAACGGAGGATCGAGCAGACGGATCGTGGCCGGGAAGCCGCCGAGCGCCTTGAAGATGCCGAGGAAGTCCTTGCGCTGGAAGGGGAGGAGTTTGGCGAGGGCCTTTTCGCGGTCGACCACGTTGTCGGCGAGGATCATCTCGCGCATGGCGTCGATGCGGTTGCCTTCGAAGAACATGTGCTCCGTGCGGGTGAGACCGATGCCCTCGGCGCCGAACGCGATGGCCTGCTTCGTCTGCTCGGGTGTGTCGGCGTTGGTGCGGACCTTGAGTTTCGTGGCCTTTTTGCACCAAGCCATGAGCTGGGTGTAGTCCTTGAATTTCTGGGTCTTTTGGGCGGCCTTCTTGTTGTTGATGAGGCCGTCGATGATCTCGGACGGGGCGGTCGGAATCTGGCCGGCGTAAACCGTGCCGATGGTGCCGTCGATGGAGAGGAAGTCGCCTTCGGCATACTTCACGCCATCGACCGTCGCGACCTTCTTGTCGTAGTCGATCTGGATGGCGGCGGCGCCACACACGCAGACCTTGCCCATCTGGCGGGCAACGAGGGCGGCGTGGGAAGAGACACCACCGCGGGCGGTGAGAATACCTTCGGCGGCGATCATGCCGCGGAGATCTTCCGGGGAGGTCTCGACGCGGACGAGGAGCACCTTTTCGCCGCGATCAGCGGCGGTGACGGCGCGGTCGGCATTGAAGTAGATCTTGCCGGTGGCGGCGCCGGGGCCGGCGGGCAAGCCGGTGGCGATGACCTTGGCTTTCTTGACCTCGGCGAGGTCGAAGATCGGGGCGAGCAGCTGCTCGAGCTGATCGGCGGGGTTGCGCAGAATGGCGGTCTCCCAGTTGATGAGCTTGGACTTCACCATATCGACGGAGAACTTCAGCGCGGCGGCGGCGGTGCGCTTGCCGTTACGCGTCTGGAGCATGAACAATTTGCCCTCCTGAATGGTGAATTCGATGTCCTGCACGTCCTTGAAATGCTTCTCGAGGATGGTGCGAACCTTGAGCAGTTCGGCGTAGCTCTTTGGCATGGCCTTCTTGAGCTCGAGGACGGGTTGAGGGGTGCGAACACCGGCGACCACGTCTTCGCCTTGGGCGTTGATGAGAAATTCGCCGTAGAACTCGTTTTCGCCGTTAGCCGGGTTGCGGGTGAACGCGACGCCGGAGCCCGAGGTTTCGCCGGTGTTGCCGAACACCATGGCTTGGACGTTCACCGCGGTGCCCCATTCGGCGGGGATGTTGTATTTGCGGCGATAGACGATCGCGCGGTCGTTCATCCAAGAACCGAATACGGCGCCGGCGGCACCTTTGAGCTGGTCCCAAGGATTGGTGGGGAAATCGTGACCGGTGCGGTCTTTGACAAGCGTTTTGAAGCGGGTGACGAGTTCGGTATTGTCGGCGGCGGTGAGGGCGGAGTCCTCGATGTCGCCGTGGTAACGCTCATGCTTGAACTGCTCGATGACGGTTTCGAACGGCTCGTGGTCCTCGCCTTCGCGCTTCTGCACGCCGAGGACGACGTCGCCATACATCTGGATGAAGCGGCGGTAGCAGTCCCAGGCGAAGCGCGGGTTGTTGGTGGCTTGGGCGAGCGCCTGGACCGTGTCGTCGTTGAGGCCGAGGTTGAGAATCGTATCCATCATGCCCGGCATCGAGTCGCGGGCGCCGGAGCGCACGGCGACGAGCAACGGGAAGCCCTTGGCGTCACCGAACTTGGTGCCCATGACCTTTTCCATGTTGGCGATACCGGCCTCCATCTGAGCTTGGAGCTCCTTCGGGTAGGTGCGCTTATTTTCGTAGTAATAGGTGCAGACCTCGGTGGTGATGGTGAAACCGGCCGGCACGGGCAGGCCGATCCGGGTCATCTCGGCGAGGTTGGCACCTTTGCCGCCGAGGAGGGGTTTCATCGTGCCGTTGCCATCGGCTTTGCCGGCGCCCCACGTGTAGACGTATTTATGGGCCTTAGCGGCGGTTTTCTTGACCGCTTTTTTAGCGGTTTTCTTGGCGGTGGTTTTTGCTGCCATGTTTTGCGGATGTATGGGTTGGAAAAATCCGGTGCCCCGTTGGGGACATGAAGGAAAAAGCCAAGACGGCGGCGCCCGCTGGTGTCAATGGCGCAAGCGACCGGGCCGTCCGGTTCAACGGCGTCGCAACGGTTCAGCGGCGTCGTATACTCGCGGCGCCGTGTCGACTGATGGCCGGTGTGGGCAGCCTCAGCGTGCCCCCCGCGTGCGTGAGCATGGTCGGCGCGGTGGGTTGGCCTGAAACGCCGTCCCACCACGTGACTTCCCAGTCTCCGGCCGGGACTTCGGGCACCTCGACCGTGCCGGTCACCGGCGGGAGCGTAGTCAGGGCGAATACGCCTTCGCGGTGCCAGACCCAAAGGTAGATCCGGTCGGGGCTCGCTTTGCCGACGGCCGCCAGGGCGGGCACATCGAGCCCTGTCTCCATCCCGCCAAACTCGATCCAGTCGTCGCCTTCGACGTTGGCGATTTCGATGGTGTGCGGTCCGGCGGAAAGCGAGAGGGTGATGTCGACGGGTTCTTCGGTAAACGGGGCGCGCGGGAGTTCGGGCGGCGCCTCGAGGCGCATTGCATCCGAGGGGGCGGGGGGCTTGGTCGCGACCGATTCGGTGGGCGGTGATGGCACTGGTTCCTGCCTGGAGTCACCGGGAACCGCGACAGTTTCGACGATTGCCAACGGTGCCGGCGCCGGGGTGCCCGGCCAGCGATGTTCGGCTTTGATCAGGTTGTCGACGACCACGCGCAGGCCACCGCCGCCAGGACCGGCGCGCGGAAAATGGAGCGTGGCACGCGTGTCCTGCGGATAGTCGGCGAGGAGGGTGAGGCGTGAGGGATAGCCTGCGCTGCCGCTCCGGGCCGGGCTCACGAGGTGCCGGGCGATCTCGCTCAGTGCGGCCGTCTCCCGACCGTCGAGTGGCAGGCGCACCACGGGATCCGGCGAGGGTTTCCAATTCAGGGCGGGCCGTACCACGAGGGGAACGGCCGTCGCGCTGTTCACGGTGGGGAAGACCGGCTGGAGCGAGGCGGGGGCGTCGGCGAAACCGCTTTCGCGCACGAAGCGGGTCAGCGCGGCGAACTCACCGAGGCGGTCGTGACGGCGCACGCGTTCCCAATACCAAGGTTGGGCGGCGTGCAGGCCGGCGCCCATGAGACTCGACCACATGAGCGGTGCCGCGGTGATGCCGGAGTCGACCTGGTCGCGCGTGAGGCCGAGCATGTTGTCGGCGCCGACCTCGCCGTAAAAAACGGGCCGATCCAGCGTGGCCGGATCAACGTCGTAAGCGCGCACGCCGGCCAGCATGTTGGCGCCGTAAAGGTGCGGCTGCAGGTAGTCGACGGGGCCTTGCAGCAGGTGATCGAGGGCGTTGTCACTGGTCGTCACCAGGTGATGGTGGATGTCGTAGCGCCGGAGCGTGCGCGTCATCTCGGCGGACCACGCGGCGACGGCGGCGTCGTCCACGGGCGGCGTGTAGCGGGCGTCCACATACATCGATTCGTTGAACAGCTCCCAGGCGAGCACGGCCGGCGAATAACCCCAGCGGGCGACGATGTAGCGGTATTTGCGGCGGGTGAGTTCGCGGGCGGTGGGGGACGTGAAAAACTCGGCGGGCGAGCGCAGGAAACCGCCGTTGGCGACGTTCCATGGATTTTCCGTCCAGTTGGAATTCACGCGTGTGCTCACTTGGCCGTGATGCTGGAGCACGACCTGCACGCGCACGCCGCTGGTCTCGGCGGCGGCGATCAATCGGTCCCAGTGGGCGGCGACCGCCAGGTCGAGTTGGCCGAGGGGGGGCGACGGGGCTTGTTCGGGAACGCGCCAGTCGAGATTCAGGGCGCCCCAGTGGCTCATCCACACGCGGGTCCAATTCAAACCGGCGGCGGCAAACTCGGCGAATGCGCGCGGGTAAAAGGCGTCGGGATCACCATGGGCCGGCCAAGCGAGGTTGATCCCAAGCGGATAATAGGGCGACTCACCCGCCCGGAAGAAACGCGGATCGCGTGTGTCCAACGCAACGGCGGCGCGAGCCACATCGGAGGCGTTCACCTCAATCTCGTGACGCCCGACGATTGCAGTGGGCAAAGCCTGCGAGGCTGCTGCGGTCGTCTCAGTAATCGCGCCGAGGCGAAAGGTGCCGGGGCTCGTCGCCCGCAGCCGCACGGCCCAGGCCCCCTGGCCGGCGTAATAGGCCGGGGCCTCGACCGGCCCCAGCGGGGTGTGCACGCGGACCCAGATCTCGCGGGCAAATGGATTGCGAGAAACCGGCTCCGTGGGGCGGAAAGTAAACTCAACCGGCCGGGCCAAAAGCGATGAGCACGCGCCCAACACGACGAGTGTCACAGACGAAAGGGATAAGAAACGCATGGATGGGGTGGGGTGGCGTCTACCTTAGGTTATGTATCGGGCGGAGCCAATGAGGACGTGCGGTTGACGATTGAGTTTCTTTACGTGGCCGGGCGAGGCAGGCCGGACCATGGGAATCTCCAGCCTCAGACAAAGAATCTCATTATCATGAAGACGGATTTGTCTTAGGATCGTCATGCCCCTCATCGGTCCGGTTGTGCTCGCACCGATTCCTCTCGAATACCCCGTCGTCTTTCTTCCATGAACTCATTTGACCTTTCGACCGCCGCGTGGCGCGTGCGTGACTGCAGCGGAAAAAAGTGGCTGGCCGCCGTCGTGCCGGGCTGCGTGCACCGCGATCTGATGCGAGCGGGGGAAATCCCTGATCCTTTTTGGGGCACCAACGAACTCGACCTGCAATGGATTGAGACGCGCGATTGGGAATATCGGACGACCTTTAGCGTCAGCGAGGCGCTGTTGGCCGAACAAAAGATCGAACTCGCGGCCGATGGACTGGATACGTTGGCCGAGGTGAGCCTGAACGGCAAAGTCATTGCGGAGACGGACAACATGTTTGTGCCGCATCGTTGGGAAGTGAAGCGCTTGCTGCGGCGCGGACGCAATGTGTTGAGTATCCGTTTTTCCAGTGCGCGTCGTCACATCGAAACGGTGCGACCGACGCACTTGCCGAAGGAGATCAACGATCCCGTCGGCGGTGGTTCGCGACTGCGCAAAGAGCAGTGTCAGTTCGGCTGGGACTGGGGGCCGCGCTTCGTGACGGCGGGTATTTGGCAGGGATTGCGTTTGGAAGGCTGGACCGGCAATGCCATCGAAAGCGTCATCGTGCGTCAGTCGCACGACGACGACGGCAGCGTGCGTCTGACGCTCACGCCGGAGTTGGCCAAACCGGATCCCGGCGCCACGATGAAATGGCGCTTGGAGCTGGAGCGGAAGACGGTCGCGGCGGGGGAGGGAGCGACCATCGTCGTCGATCATCCTGAACTGTGGTGGCCGGCCGGGCAGGGGGCGCAACCGCTCTACCTGTTGAGTGTTGACGTGCGCGACGCGGCCGGCGGCCAGATCGGCACGTGGAAGAAAAGGATCGGCTTGCGCACCATCGTGCTCGACCGCTCGAAGGACGAATGGGGGAAATCCTTTCAGTTTGTGGTGAATGGCCGGCCGGTTTTCGCGAAGGGCGCGAATTGGATTCCGGCGCACAGTTTTGTCGCGGGTTTGAAGCGGGCGGACTACGAGCGCGACCTGCGCAGCGCGGTGGCCGCCAACATGAACATGATGCGCGTGTGGGGGGGCGGCATCTATGAGAGTGAAGCGTTTTTCGATGTCTGCGACGAACTCGGGCTGCTCGTGTGGCAGGACTTCATGTTCGCCTGCACCTGTTATCCCGGCGACGACGCGTTTGTTGCGTCGGTGGCGTTGGAGGCGGCCGCCCAAGTGCGACGTTTACGGCATCATGCCAGTCTCGCCTTGTGGTGCGGCAACAACGAAATTTTTGCGCTCAATACCGAGACGCTCCAGCCGGGGATGCCGGGACGGGTCGACTATGATCGTGTCTTTCACGAGACGCTCCCGGCCGCGGTGGAGGCGCACGACGGCGTGACGCCGTATTGGCCGTCGTCGCCGTGGCGCGAGGGGCCGGCCACGGCGACCGCCGATGGTGAAGTGCAGGGTGACACGCACTACTGGGACGTGTGGCATGCGCGCAAACCGGTGAAGGAATACGAACTCTGGAAGCTGCGTTTCTGTGCGGAGTTTGGCATGCAAAGCTACAGCTCGACGGCCACCAACGCGACGTTCTGTCCGCCGGAGGATGCCAACGTTTTTGGCGCGACGATGGAGAACCATCAGAAGAATCGCGCCGGCAACCAGATCATCCTCGATTACGTTTCACGGCGCTATCGTTTCCCGAAGGATCAAGCATCGCTGATCTATCTTTCGCAGCTCAACCAAGCTTACTGCATGCAGGTGGGCGTGGAGCACTATCGCCGCCTGATGCCGCGGTGCATGGGGGCGTTGTATTGGCAGCTCAATGACTGCTGGCCGGTTGCGTCG
>CAXBDS010000022.1:0-42104 GCA_963974355.1 uncultured Opitutaceae bacterium | reverse complement strand
TCCATCCCGCTCTATCCGCCCAAACGGTCCCGGCGCCCGCCGCGCCGCCCGCCGATTCCGAAGTGATCTCGCTGGCCGAGTTCACCGTGACTTCGCCCAACTCCAACGACTACCTGGCTTCTGAAACCGTCACCGGTTCCCGCGTCGCCACCTCGATCCGCGACCTGCCTTATGTGGTCAACGTCGTCACGCGTGAGTTCATCGAAGACTTCGCGGCCTTCGAGATCGGCGAACAACTCGCCTACACCAGTTCCTTCTCCCCGCGGGTGCAGGAAGGGGCCTACAACCTGCGCGGTTTCTTCAATGGCAGCCAGCTGCGCAACGGGTTCAAGCGCGCCGGTCTGGTCGACCCCTCCAGCATCGATCGCGTGGAGGTCATCAAGGGCCCGGCTGCGGCGATTTACGGGCAGACCGGCCCCGGCGGCACGGTGAACATCATCAGCAAGCGCCCTTCCCGCAAGCCGACCTACGAGTTCAGTGCGACCGCCGGCAATCTCGGCTACGTGCGCACTGACGGGGCGGCGTCGGGTCCGCTGGCGCAGACCGGGCTGGGCAACACCTACTATCGGGTGGGTGGGGCGTATTTTGAACGTGAATACGAACAGAAATTCCGCAACTCGGTGGTGCGCAACATCACGACGTCCATCCTCCACGAGTTTAACGCCGACACGAATCTCTTCCTCGAATACGATTTCTTCGACCGGGACACGCGACCGGGCACGGCGGCGTTCTACGAAGAAGTGCCGACCACGGTCACGGTGATCAATGCGAAGACCGGCCTGCCGGTTAACAAGACCTACAATCGCAAGGTTCGCTACGTCGAGGAGATGGCCGATCGCAGCATTCAGGGGCCCGACGAATTCGTGGATCGCGACATGCACACTTTCAGCGCGCACTTCGAGCATCGCTTCAACTCCGTCCTTTCGCTGCGTGCCGCCGGCAACCTCTACAATCGCCATTACTATCGTCTCGCCCTCAACGGTGGCAGCTACCGCCCGGCGACGAATTCTTGGGGGACCGTCGAGCCCGGTTCCGATTTCATTTACGAGTGGGGCCGCGCTGCGCAGGTCGACCTGTTGGCGCGCTATACCACGGGCAAGGACTTCGTGATGAAGCACACGACGTTGCTCACGTTCGACTACAGCTTCGTGGGGGATGAGCGCTCCTTCGGTCGCCGTTTCGCGACGGCCGACCTCGCCGCGCTGCCGGCCTCCCAGCGCAACATCTCCTTCGACGATCCGTCGTATTATCTGCCGAGCTACACGCCGACGCTTTATCCGCGCGTCACCGGCTGGACCAACTCAGGCACGGGCATCACGGGCCTCTTTCTCCGCCACAACACCAACCTGTTTGAGGACAAGGTTAAGTTGCTCGCCGCGGTGCGCGTCGACCATGTCAACGCCTACGCCAAGAACCGCCTGACGGTCGTCGAAAACTCGGTTTCCAACGACGCCACGTCGCCGCAGTTCGGCCTCACTTACTCGCCGATTCCGGAGACGTCTTTCTACGTCAGCCATGCGAAGTCGTTTACCGCCACGACCACGACCAACCGCGCCGGCGAAGTGTTGCCGAACGAGACCGGTGTGAGCAACGAGGTCGGGGTGAAGGTCGCGCTGTTCGAGCAGAAGCTGAACTTCACGCTCTCCTACTTCGACGTGGAACGTGAAAACGTGGTCGTCACGAGCGTCACCGACAACGTTCCGATTCTCGACGCCACCGGCAACCCGGTGCTCGACAGTTCCACCGGCCAGCCGCTGGTGACGAACATCACCGATTCCACCGTCGAGGGTAAGGATCGTTCCCGTGGGATCGACTTCGATTTCAACTGGGCTGTTACGCCCAACCTGTTGTTGCTCGGTAGCGTGACTTACTTCGACGCCGAGGTGGTCGAGGCCGGCACCGACATCGACCGCGTAGGCCGGAATCCTCGTGAAGCGCCCGACCGCGCCTGGGCGCTCGGTGGCAAATATTCCTTCAAGGAGGGGGCGTTGGACGGGCTCAATCTGACCGGTGGTATCCGCTATGCCGGCAAGTCCTACCCGAACAATCGCGGCGGCGCGCTTGATCTCAACGGCGATGGTCTCAGCGAGACCAACGAAGGTCGCCGCGACATCTACGTGGATGGCTATACGCTGGTCGATGTTGGCGCCTCCTACCACTTCCGCACCCGCGACGGTGGTCCCCAGCACTACGTGCAGGTCAACGTGAAGAACCTCTTCGACGAAGAGTATCTTGATGTGGATGCCTTCCTGGCCGACGGCCGCGTTTACACCTTCACCTACGGCGTCAAATTCTAGTCGCCGGCGGTCGGCCGACGCTCGCCCGTGGGCCGACCGTTTTCATCTTCCGCGCTTGCGTCCGATTCTGGGCGCAGGCGCTTTGATTGACCCCCTTTTGTCGATGTTCGATTTTGTGAGAATGGTTGCCCTCGGTCTGCTCGGTTTTGCCCTCCCGGGTGGTTCGTTGGCGGGCGAGTCGGTGTTTCTAAGCCGCCCGCCGGATAGCGCGGCGATCGAGTTGCGCGCGCCCTCGTTTGCGGTGCACGCCGATGGCGTGGGCGACGATGCGCCGGCCTTGCAGGCCGCCATCGATGCGGTGCACGCGCAGCCCGGGCATCGTGGCGTGTTGTTCGTGCCGCCCGGAACGTATCGTCTGGGCACGACCGTCAACGTGTGGCGCGGCGTGCGCATCATCGGCTACGGCGCGACGCGGCCGGTGTTCTTGCTCGGTGCCGCCACGCCCGGTTTTCAAGGCGAGGCGGCGCGCGCCGTGCTTTACTTTGCGTTTGATCCGCCGACGCCGGAGCAACCCTTGCGCGAGGGCGGCGCGTCCGGGTTCTTCGCCGCGCTGTCCAACGTCGACCTCGAGATCGCGCCCGGAAATCCCTCGGCGGTGGGCGTGCGTTTTCACGTGGCGCAGCATTCCTTTTTGGCGCACGTCGATTTCCGCTTGGGCGATGCGCATGCCGGCGTGGAGGACGTGGGTAATCTCATGCGCGACGTGCGTTTCTTCGGCGGCGATTACGGCATCCTCGCGACGCGCACCGCGCCGACGTGGCCGTTCGTGGTGTTGGACAGTGAGTTTTCCGGTCAACGCATCGCGGCGATCCGCACAGAAGAGGCGGGGCTTACGATGGTGCGCGCCCGGTTTCGCGATGTGCCGCGGGCCATCGAGATTAACGCCGAGCGGCCCGAGCAACTGTGGTTGAGCGACGCCCACTTCGAGCGCATCACGGGACCGGCGATCATGGTGTCGGACAGCGCCAACCCGCAGTCGCAAATCAATCTCCAGAACGTGGCGTGCGCCGAGGTGCCGGTAGTGCTTGAGCTCCGCGAATCGGGGCAGCGCGTGACGGCGCTGGGCGGCGTTTACGTCGTGCAGCAGCTCTCGCATGGCTTCCAACGAATCGCGGGCGGCGCGGCGGCGGAGATCCGCACGACGCACGAGTTGGCGGTGACGGCGGCGTTGCCGAACCCGGTGCCGAGCGATGTGGCGTCTCTCCCAGCTGTCGGCACCTGGGTCGACGCTCGCACGCTTGGCGTCCGCGGCGATGGCGTGACCGACGACACGGTGCGCTTGCAACAGGCGTTGCGGGATCATCGCACGGTGTTTCTGCCGGCCGGAAAATATCTGCTGACCGATACGCTTCACCTCGGCGCGGACAACGTGCTGGTGGGCTTGAACCCGGCGAGCACCGTGCTGCTGGCCTCGTCTGTAGCCACGGCCTTTGGCGGCGGCGGTCCGGTGAGACCGCGGCGGGTGGGAGGACGATCGTTTCCGGCGTCGGGCTCGACACGGGCATTTTGCCGCAGGTCGGCGGGGTCGAATGGCGGGCGGGCGCGTCGTCGTTGTTGGACGACGTGTGTTTCGTCTCGCTGCATTCGGCGCGAGGCGAGCGGCCGGCGGCGGAAGCCCGGTCGGTGTGGGACGTGCAGGGGCATTCATTGTGGGTGAAGGACGGCGGGGGCGGCACTTTTCTCAATATTTGGACCGCCAACACCACGGCGCACTCGGGTATGTTGATTACGGATACGACCACGCCGGGGCGCGTTTACGTGATGTCGGCGGAGCACCACTTGGACCGCGAGGTCAGCATCGTGCGGGCAAAGCACTGGGGCTTCTTTGGCCTGCAAACGGAGGCGGAGGGCGAGGAAGGCGTGGACACGCTGCAGTTGGATATCGAGGACAGTAGTGATCTGTTGTTTGCCAATCTGTTCATGTATCGGGTGTCGCGGGCGCGGCGGCCTTACCCGACGGCCATTCGCACCGCGCGCAGCCATGACGTGGATTTTCGAGGTCTGCGGGTCTATAGCGCGACGAAGTTTGCCTATGATCGCACCTGGCAGGATGGCGTGACGGGCGCGGCGGAGTGGGGGCGGGCGTTTGCCCACCTGCATCTCGGCGGGGCGGATGCCGCTGAGGCGCCGCCGGAGATGTCCGCCGCGACAGTGACGACATTGGCCGAAGGGTTTGAACAGATCGACGGTGTGACGGTGGGGGCGGACGGTCGGGTGTGGTTTATCGATGGCCGCGCTGGCCGGATTTACGCCTGGAGCGAAGCCGAGGGCGTGACCTGGCAGGCCGACGCGCCGGTGCGTCCGGCGAGCCTGGCGGTCGAGCCCGGGTCGGGCGCATTGCTGGCGATCGCCAAGTCAGGCGAGGTGTATCGGCGCGAAACTACCGAGACGGGCGAGCTGGCGTGGCGGATTTTGCCGCGGGAGCCACGTGCATCGGTGGAAGCTGAGGAGACGTGGTTGCGGCCCACGAGTCTGTTTGGTCCGCACAACGATTTTGTGCCGCGCATGCTTGAGCCGGCAAATGAGGTGTGGCGGGCGGGCGCGGTGGTGTTGCCCATCGAGCAGGTGGGGCCGGTGGGTAGCCGGCCGCACCCGTGGATCATGAATCCGCTCTGGCGGGCCTACGGCTTCAAGCCCGTGCGCGCAGGCGGGTTTTTTTACGCGGCCGACGAATTTCGGCAGAAGACGTATCGGTTCCGCGTGGGCCCGGGCGGGGTTTTGAGTGACGCGGCGTTGTGGGCTGAGATCGGCGAGGCCGATGTGGCGCCCAGTCCGGATGGTAAGCTCGTGGTGGTGGCGGCCGGGCAGCTGCACTGTTTCACGGCGGACGGGAAGGCGCGGGGCGAAATCGAGTTGCCGGAACGACCACGCAGCTTGGCGTGGCGTCCCGGCGAATCGAAAACGCTCTATGTCGGGGCCGGCGGGGCGCTTTACGTGGTGCGCTGGGGGCCGTGATCGGACGCGGGACTTAGCTGGAGCGGCGGTGTCGTGGGGGCGAGGGAGGCTCGTGGATGAGGATCGGGAGCGACGAGATTTGCGTGCCGGTCCAGAGGACGCGGACGTGGGTCTCGGTGGTCGAGCGACCGCCGGCCCGGCGTTCCCATGCAGGCAGGTAAGTGCTGGGATCGGGAGTGCCGGGCGAGCGTTCGGCTGAGGTGATGGATTTTAGCAAGGAGAGGACGCGGAGGTTCATGGTGGTAGTCTGGCTTGGGTCAGGTGGGGCGGATCGGGGTTAGGCGGTGTCGTTGCGGTCGAGCAGCGACTGCCAGACGGCGAGGACGAGGAGGTCGGCGCGGAGGCGTTTCTCGCCGGCGACACGAAGTTGGCGGGCGCGTTCTTTCGAGACGCCCAACTCGGCCGCGATGGCGTCGAGCGGAGCCTCCTCGAGGTGGTAGCGCCGCACCGCGTGGGCCTGGCCGGCGGGCAGGCGCACGAGGGCTTCGTGCAGATGGTTCTGCAGGTCGGTCAGCTCCACGTGTTCGACGGGCGAGGGCGTCTCGACGTCGGGCAGGTTTTGCCAGACGACGGTCTCGCCCCCTTCCTCGGCCGCGAGATCGGCGAGCGCGGCCTCCACTTCGGCGATGGAGCACTCAGTCGCGACGGCCAGTTCGGCCACCGAGGGCGAGCGCCCGAAGACATCGAAGAGTGCCGTCTGCGCGCGGGTGATGGCCCGCAGCCGATCACGCCGGGCCCGCCGGAGCGGATCGAGGCGCCGCAGCTCGTCGAGCATGGCGCCACGCACCCGCACAAAGCAGTAGGCGCGGATCTCGTCGTCCGGTCCGTCGAAACGGGTGCGGGCGGCGATCAGCGCGAGTTTGCCGACGGAGAGCAGGTCGTCGCGGTCGACGGAGGCGGGCAGACGCGGCGCCAAGCCGGCCAGCGCGCGATCCACGAGGTCGAGGAGCGCGAGCAGGGAGGGAGGCGGAGCGGTGGGTGTGAGTTCAGAAGGTTGTAACATGTCCGGAGAAGCCGCGGGGAAAGGGTGATGCGCGGGTCGGCGATCGGGCCGGGCGCTTCCGGAGGCGGGTCTGCGGGCATAAAAAAACCCACTTCCGGAGGGGAAGCGGGCGACGGGCTCGCGGGACGTGTTTTTTGGGTAAACAGTCCCGGGCTCAGGTCGTGCCTCTTCCCGGTTTACGGTTGGCGTAGGCCATACGATTGACGGCGGTCGCCTCCAAGTCGCGTTGACGACGGGAACGAGCGGTCTCGTGGGTAAACGCCATACCTCCATCACGATCAATGAAGGCGCGCCGATTGGTTTGGGGCGTGGTGCAGTTCATTGAAAAAATAGAGGTGGAGGGAGGAAGTTGAGTTACGACAAGGGGGATTACGGATTTTGCGGCGGGAAAATCAAGGGGTGGGGGGAATTTTTTTTGCGATGGGTTCTCGCACGCCCGCGGAGTCGCGCCTTTTTTCGGTCGCGACGGTTTGTCCTTTCGACGCAACTCAGTATCCCGTGCGGCGTCTCAACCCCAAATTCTCTTCCGTAATCTCATGAACTTCCTTCGCTCACTTCGTGGATTGGCGGCTGCCGCCGGCAGTCTTTTTCTGTCGGCCACCACCACGTTTGGCCAAGCCGCGCTGACGTTTCCCGAATCGAGCCCGGCGGCCGTGGTGAAGCAACGCGTCGGCGTGACCGACATCGAAATCGATTATGCCCGGCCCGGCGTGAAGAACCGCAAAATCTTCGGGGCCCTTGTTCCCTACGGTGAGGTTTGGCGCGCCGGCGCGAATGCCGCGACGAAGGTCACGTTCAGCACGCCGGTCACATTTGGCGCCACGGAAGTGCCGGCCGGCACCTACGCGTTGTTCGCCACTCCCGGCAAAAGCGATTGGACCGTGATCCTCAACGAAGGCGCCGAGGAATGGGGCGCTTACACCTACGATGCCGCCAAGAACGTCGCCAAATACACGGTCGCCGCGCACGTGCAAAAGCCCGCCGTCGAATCATTCCTCATCGGTTTCGACGACCTCACGCCGAACGGCGCGACCCTCAATCTGGCGTGGAGCGACGTGCGGGTGAGCGTGCCGCTCAAGGTCAACACCGCCGGCATCCTTGGCCCGCAGCTTGAGACCCTCATGGCCAGCGATGCGGAGAAGAAACCCTATTTCCCGGCCGCCATGTTTTATTACGAGGCCGGCCTCGATCTCGACAAAGCCGCCGCCTGGATGGCCAAGGCCGTCGAGGCCCAGCCGGGCGCGTTTTGGATGACCTATCGCCAAGGCCTGCTGCTCGAAGCCAAAGGTGACAAGGCCGGCGCGAAAGCCGCCGCCGAGGCCTCGATCGCCGCCGCCGAAAAGGCCGAGGGCGCCGTCAAAGAAGAATATCTCCGCCTTAACCAGGCCCTGCTCGCCCGACTCAACTCTTAATGCACCCTCGAATCTCCTCCGCCGCGTTGGCCATCACACGTTTCTCTCTTGGTATAATCGCGGCGGCCGGAGTGGCTCGGGCGATGCCTGCGCCGGTCTCGACCGGTGAGATGCTGGAGGAGCTGCAACGCTTCCGGGAAACCGGTCGCGTGCTCTACATGGCCGCGCACCCCGACGACGAAAACACGCGCCTCATCGCCTACCTCGCCAACGGTCGGCACTACGCCACCGGTTACCTCGCCCTCACGCGCGGCGACGGCGGTCAGAACCTCATCGGCCCCGAGCTTCGCGATCTGCTCGGCGTGATCCGCACGCAGGAATTGCTCGCCGCGCGCCGCATCGACGGTGGCCGCCAATTTTTCTCCCGTGCCAACGACTTTGGTTTCTCGAAGAGTTACGAGGAAACCCTGAAGGTCTGGGATCGCGAAGAGGTGCTGGCCGACGCCGTGCGTGTGATCCGCACCTTCCGCCCGCAGGTCATCGTGACGCGTTTCTCGCCCATCCCGGGTGGCACCCACGGGCATCATACGGCCTCTGCCGTGATCGCGCTGGAAGCCTTCAAAATCGCCGGCGACCCCGATGCGATGCGCGAGCAAGTCGGCGATCTTCCACCGTGGCAACCGACCCGCGTGGTGTGGAACGCGGGGCGCTTCTTTGGCCACGTCGAGGGCACGCTGCTCGAACTCGACGCCGGCGGCTACGACCCCCTGCGCGGCGAATCGTTTGGCGAGATCGCGGCGCGCTCTCGGTCGCAACATCGCAGTCAGGGCTTCGGCTCCGTGGGCACGCGTGGTCCGGCGAAGGAGGTCTTCAAGCTGCTCGCGGGCGAAGACATGACGACCGATTTCATGGACGGCGTGGCGCGGGGCTGGGCCCAGTTTGAGGGCGGCCAAGTTATCGAAAACTATGTCGACGAGGTGATCGAAAACTTCAACCCGCGCAGCCCGGCGTCTTCGGTGCCGCTCTTGCTGCGGGTGCGTGATGCGCTGGCGAAGGTGACGGGCGACGCCACCGTGCTCGCCGAAAAACGCGCCCAACTCGATGGCATCATCGTGGCGGCGCTCGGCGTTTATGCCGAGGCGACGGTGGACACCGCCGCCGTCGTCCCGGGCGAATCAATGAAGGTGCGTCACTCCGTGATCCTGCGCGGCGTGCCGCCGGCCCTGGTGCGGTGGACGGGTATCCGCTATCTTGCGACGGGAGAGACGACCGATCTGGACCTCGCCTTGGCGGTCAACGATCCGCAACGGGTCGAGGCGACGCAGGTGTTGCCGGAAGACTTGCCGCTGACTCGTCCGTATTGGTTGGAGCAACCCGGCACGCCGGGCATGTTCCGCGTCGACGATCCGGCGCTCATCGGCACGCCGGAAAACGCGCCCGCCGATCAGGTCGTTTACACATTGGCCATCGGTTCGCACGAGATCGCCGTGCCGGTCACGCCGGTGCAGGTGATCGATGACCCGGTGCGCGGCGAGATCCGCCAGCAGTTGCAGGTGATTCCGCCGGTGTCGGTGGCGTTTGCCGGGGAGCTGGAACTCTTCAAACCGGGCGAGACGAAAAACGTGTCGGTCACGGCCGAGGCGGCCCGCGCGGGTCTCACCGGCACGCTGCGGCTCGTTTTGCCGGCCGGTTGGACCGCGTCGCCGGCCGGCGTGCCTTTCCGTTTGGAATCGATCCACGCGACGACGACCGCGAGCTTCGCGGTGACCGCGCCGGCTCAGCCGGAAACCGCCCGCCTCGGGGTCGCGGCGGAGATCGGCGGACGCCGTTTCGACCGCACCCGCCAGGAAATCGTTTACGACCACATCCCGCGGCAGCTGCTGCAACCGCGCGCGCAGCTCGCGGCCGTCAGCCTCAACGTCGCGACCCGCGGCGGCACGGTCGGTTACCTGCCCGGCGCCGGCGACAGCACCGCGGAGGCGCTCTCCCGTCTCGGCTACACGGTGAAGGTGTTGAGCGAGGCCGATCTGAATGAAGGCGGTCTGGCCGGACTCGACGCGGTGGTGATGGGTATTCGCGCCTACAATACGCGCAAGGAGCTCATGACGAAGTTGCCCGCGCTTTGGGACTACGTGCGGGCCGGCGGCAACGTGATCGTGCAATACAACACGACGTCGGAGCTGCCCAAGGGCGACCTCGGGCCGTATCCGCTCCGCGTGTCGCGCGATCGCGTGACCGACGAGCTGGCCGAGGTGACCTTCCTCGATCCGACGCATCCCGTGATGACCTCGCCGAACAAACTCACGCCGGCCGACTTCGAAGGCTGGGTGCAGGAACGCGGTCTGTATTTCCCTGATCAATGGGACGACGCCTACACGCCACTGCTCGGCATGGCCGACGAGGGCGAGGCGATGACGAAGGGCAGCCTGCTCGTCGCGCCGCTCGGCAAGGGCCACTTTGTTTACACCGGCCTGTCGCTCTTCCGCGAACTCCCGGCCGGCGTCCCCGGCGCGTATCGTTTGCTCGCGAACCTCGTGTCGCTGCAGGCCGACGAAGCGAAGTGAGTGGCGACGCACCAAGGCCGTTTTTTGACCACGAATGGACACGAATAGCTCCACTACCGTTTTGCTTTCGGAGCAGAGAAAAGGGTATCAGGACGCAGCGGTAGCGGAGTCATTCGTGTCCAGTCGTGGTTATGTCTTGGTGATCCTGAATTGATGAACAGCAGCACCTGACATGACGACGAATAGACAAGAATCTCCGGACTTAGAAGAGGCGCCCGGTCTGCCGGGGCTGCGCCGCTGGCGGGGCGTATACGCGTTCGTGCTGGGCATGTTCGTCGTGTGGGTGGCGCTACTCGCGTTGCTGTCGAAGGTGGGAGGTGGTTCGTGAGTGGCGGTGATCGCGTAGTGCTCGACCTCCCGTCGAGCCGCGGTGGGTTGGGGGTTCCCCGTAGGCCGCGAGCTTGCTCGCGCTCAATCAAGGCCCCGCTTGCGCCTGCATCCCTTCCCGCGAACGACAACCGGAGCGCAAGCGAGCTTGCGGCCTACGGGGCGGACCGGGAGGTGCGGACGTGAGTCTGATCGACTACGTGGTCCTGCTCGCGACGCTGCTCGGCATCGCGGCCATCGGGGTCTGGCACACGCGCGGCCATCATGGCCTCGCCGGCTATCTGCGCGGCGACGGCAACATCGGGTGGGGCACCATCGGCCTCTCCGTTATGGCGACTCAGGCCAGCGCGATCACGTTTCTCTCCACGCCCGGCCAGGCCTTCGAGAGCGGCATGGGTTTCGTGCAAAACTACTTCGGCATGCCGCTCGCGCTGGTGTTCATCGCCGTCGTGTTCCTGCCGATTTACCGGCGGCTCAATGTGTATACGGCCTACGAATCCCTCGGCCGCCGCTTCGACGGGAAGACCCGCCTGCTGGGCGCGGGCCTGTTTCTGCTGCAGCGCGGCTTGGCGGCCGGCATCACGATTTACGCGCCGGCCATCATCCTTTCGACGGTGCTCGGCTGGCGGCTTGACGCGACGATTCTCGCGACGGGCGTATTGGTGATCTATTACACGGTGAGCGGCGGCAGCGCGGCGGTGAGCGTGACGCAGAAATACCAGATGGCCGTCATCTTCGTCGGCATGGCCATCGCCTTTGTGGTGCTGCTGGCGAAGCTGCCGGCCGATCTCTCGGTCGTCGATGCAACCGTGTTGGCCGGCACGATGGGCAAGCTGGAGGCGGTGAACTTCTCGTTGGACTTCAACGAGCGCTACACGGTGTGGTCGGGCGTGTTGGGCGGGTTTTTCCTGTCGCTTTCGTATTTCGGCACCGACCAATCGCAGGTGCAGCGCTACTTGTCAGGCACGTCGCTGCGGGAGAGCCGGCTGGGCCTCATGTTCAACGCGCTGCTCAAGATCCCGATGCAGGCGTTCATCCTGTTTTTGGGCGTGATGGTGTTTGTGTTTTACCAGTTCGAGAAACCGCCGGTGTTCTTCAATCAGCCGACGTGGGATCGTCTCGCGGCGGGTGAACACGGCGACGAACTGCGCGCCCTGGACGCCGAGTTCTCGACCGCGCACGCGGCGAAGGAAGCGGCTTGGCGCGACTGGATGGCCGCGCGCGAGACGGGGGACGCCGCGGCGGTGACGGCTGCGCACGACCGCGCCGAGGTTGCCGAGTTGGCGGCGGACGCCGCCCGGGCGCGCACAAAGGCGGTGTTGACCGAAGCCGATGTCACGGCGCCGACGAAGGACTCCGATTACGTTTTCATCACCTTTGTGCTGAACTACCTGCCGCACGGTGTGATCGGGTTGTTGATCGCGGTGATTTTGTGCGCGGCGTTGTCGTCGACGGCGTCGGAGTTGAACGCCTTGGGCTCCACGACGACGGTGGATTTTTACAAACATATCTGGCAACCGGGAGCGGATGACGCTCACGCCGTGCGGGCGTCGAAAGGCTTCACGATGGCGTGGGGGGGGATCGCGATCACCTTCGCGCTGTTTGCGAATCTGGCGGAGAACCTGATCGAGGCGGTGAACATCATCGGTTCGATCTTTTACGGCACGGTGCTGGGCATCTTCCTGGTGGCGTTCTTCCTGAAACGGGTCGGCGGCAACGCGGTCTTCTGGGCGGCGGTGACGGCGCAGACGCTGGTGATCGTCGGCAAGCTTACGCTCAGCATCAGTTACCTCTGGTATAACCTCATCGGCTGCGCGCTGTGCGTCGTGCTCGCGGTCATTCTGCAAGCGATCGTGGGTGGAAAACCACGAACGGCCTGAACCGGATTGGTTAAAGGATTGAAATGACTGAGGATTCGAAAGCTCCGGTGATTGCGTTTGGGCAGCAGCCTTGCGGGTTTTTGCCGCGACGGTTCCTCGTGGCCAAGGTGCTGACGGCGCGGCGGCTACAGGCGGAGATCGGCGGGGAGATCGTGTTTTTCTACCACGACAGCGACCACGACCCGCGCGAGACGCAGACGACACTGCGGCACCGCAAGACGGGCGAAGAGGCGACGCTGAACTACCCCTTCGCGAACAAGCTGCAGCGCAAATACTCGCCGCTGTATTTGAAGCGGGTCGACGACGCCTGGCGGCAGACCTTGGGGCGGCAGCTCGGCGCCTACGTAGATGGGGATATCGCCAAGCTCATCGCCGAGGCGGAAGGCGACAATATCGCCGATCACTGCCTGGAGGTGTATCGTCGACTGGGCATGCTGGACGAGGTGCGGGTGGTGCGCTCGAGTGACGTCGCGCTGCGCGAGGCGGCGTGTGCGGTGGACGATTACTTTGTGGATGCCCCGCTCGACGGTGAGGTGGTGCGGGCGCGATTGATCGACGGGGAGTTGAAGCTGCACGAAGGCGGCAGCTCATGGCGTGCGGTGCCGGCGTTTGAGTTTGGGCCGCGGCATTTGAGTCCGTCGCGCGACTCGCGGCTGCGTTGGATGCAAAGCGTGCTGCACTGCACGCACTACATCGCCGGCGCGGGCGAGCAGGCGTATCTGAACAAGGCCGACGCGCCGGAGATCGACTACGTGAAACGCGACGAAATCAGCGACTCCGCCGCGGCGTGGACGGAGATGTTAACCACGTCTCGAGCGAACGCGACAGTCGGCCATGGACACGAATAGGCTCCACTACCGTTTCGCCTCAGAATCGAGATTGATCGGGGCGAGTTTCCATTTCGCGCGTGAAGTCCGACTAGACGTTAAAAGCCTCGGGCTCGTTTGAGCACGGTTGACGAAGGCGTCCCTGCGTCGCCCTCGATGTCCATTTGCAGATCGTGGACCGCGCTCACGGTCGCCAGCTCGATCTGGGTTAGCCGATCCTGAATAGCCTGCTCGCCGAGTTGCTTGGATTTGGTCGGGCGCGGACTAGCCTTTCGGATGGCGGTAGAGGACATGGGGTGAATCGAGAACGAATATTTGTCGGCAAGCCCTCGGTCCGGCGGCGGCGTGGACGGAGTTTTTAACCATCAATGGACACGGATAAACCCGCATGATTCTAACGGAAGACGGTCCGGAGTTTTTGGCCCACTAAACACGCTAAAGGGCCTGAGAGAGGGGGGCAGGGGTGGCGACCAGGCGTGAGCGCTAGTCCTCGTTGTTGAAGATTCGACCGTCGTCGTCCTTAACCTCGCCGGATGCGAAGGCCGTCACCGGCACCACATATTCTTCGACGCTGGTGGCATCCTCAAAATCCCGTTCGCCGTCGATGAATTCCTGAAGCCTCGTTTGCAGGTGATCGACGATTTCCAACTCGGCTTCGCGTTTGGTGGCGAAGACCACCGGGCAATTTTCGCCGTCTCGCACGGCGACCGTTGGACCCTGAAAGAAGGTGTTGAGGTAGATGCAAAAGCCGCGGCGTTCGGGTTCGGGCGAGGGCGATTTGATCATCTGGCCGCCTCCTGCGCATGCATCTGGTTTTGGATTTCAGCGATGATCCGGTCGTAGTCAGCGGCGATGGCGCGGGCTTCGTCGGCGTCGTTGCAGTCTTCGATGACGAAATCCTCGTGGGGCGAATGGCCGGATTCAAAATACTCCGCCGTGCCATGCCACGCTTCGGATCGAGACTGCAGCCCGTCGATCACTTGTCCGAGGTCGTTGGCGGCGAGTTTGATCGTGTAAGTAATGCCCATGATGGGCTAACTCACCTGGCCAGGTATGCTGAAAAGGGGAAGTCGTTTATGAACCTATTTTGAAACGATCTCCGGAATACCTAAGCTCCGCAGGTAGTCGTAGGTGGCATCATACACCGAAGGCTCGCGCGTTGGGTCAGCGTGGTCACCCGGCGGCACAAAGATCACCATGCCTTGACGGGCGCGGGTGAGGAGCACTCGGTAGGCGTTTTTTAAATAACTTTGGTTCTCCGCCTTCTTCACGTTGGTCCAGCGATCTCCGCGGAAATCATGATAGCCCCAGCCGGACGGATTAGCTCGAAGGTCGGCGTCCCAGGTTACGCAGGCCCAATCAACTTCGAGTCCTTGAACCTGAAATTCCGTGGCTGCGTCTTCGAGATAGTAACTGGAGCGAGTATCGTGGCGTTCGTTGAGGAACCAATGGACCGGATCAATGCTCACGCGAATATCGATAGCATGCGGTTTCAGACGCATTGCTTTGGATGATGCGACGATCCCAAAACGTTCAGTGCCGCGCGCACGTTTCCGTATCCAGCTCTTCGCGTCTTCTAGATCACGAGTTACAATAATCGGAAACCGTTCGCGGATTTGCTCAAAGAGACTTCGGGCCGAATTCCGGTCCACGTCGAGGAGCGCCTTGACGAAGGCCGAGACGTTCTCGGCCCTGAAGGATCGCATCGAAACTGAGAGATGTAGCTCGGGTTCAAAGTGTGCCCGTGGATTTTGATCCCACACAGAGAGCACATCCGAGGCAGCGTATTCGCTATCGTGGAGGTTGTTCGAGATGTAGAGGTGCCAATCAGGGAATTTTTCCCGCACCGCGCTTAACCACTCCGATATGCCTGCCTCGCCCGTGTTGATCTCCTGGCCGCCTCCAACGAGGCAGACGATCAACGCCCAGTCCTGATGACGATCCATGTAGCGGATGAGAAACTCTGGCTCGGACTGGTCGAAGTTGGGTTGCCCCTTCTTTCGGCTCATGAAGTTGGACGTCTGTTGACGGTTCCAAGCCCGTTGCGCCTCGTCGAAAATCACAACGTGTTCGTGGGGAGCGGTGGGGTCCCGCAACGCTTCATCCCGAAAATGGTGAACATTCTGAATGAATGACTCTACTCGTTTTCGAACTTCACTCTTCCTCACTTTGATGCCGCGGGCTTTGTTGCGCTCAACTTCGTCACGTGAAAGCGCCTCGCGAAGAACTGCGACCAAGGGACCGTTTCCCGAGAGAAAAACAGCGTGAGTTTGGTCTCCCTCGTCACGTCGTTGCGTCGCGATGTTGAGCCCGACAAGAGTCTTTCCGGCGCCGGGAACTCCGGTAACGAAGCAGATTGATTTCCGCTTCTGCGCCCGAGCTTCGTCGATCAATTCTTCCACTCGGCGTGATGTATTCGCGAGATTCTTTGCGCCTGCATCGTAGCGAGCGATCGCTTCGACGGAGTGTTGGGCGTAGAGCGAGCGGGCGGCTTCAATAATTGTGGGAGTGGGACGATACGAAGCGGCTAACCATGCTGCGTGATGGAGAGGTGTATTGTGAGGAATTTCCCTGAGGCAGTGTTTGATTGTTTCACGCAGTCGGCCGAGCGAAATGAACAGTGGCGAATAGACATGGTCAGGTGCGACCTCGAGGTTTGCGGGCGAGCGGTCATTCAGCTCGGTTGCGATTAGAATAGGAACGATCGCGGCCTCGTGGCTGGCGGCATGGAAATTCTTTAGGTCGAGTGCGTAGTCCCAGACTTGGTAGAGGGCTGTTTTGTTGAGCTCGCTTTCGCCTACTTTGAATTCGAGGGCGAACACGACGGATCCGATCACAACTACGACGTCGATGCGTCTGCCCATACGGGGCACGGTAAACTCGAAGCAGATTAGTCCGTCTACCCCGGCTAGCGCTTGGTGCATCACGGCGATCTGTTGCTGCCAGGCTTCCTTTTGTGTCGAGAGGAGATCGAAGTCTCGGTTGTTCGCGAGTTGGGCGAAAATCGCCGATGGTTCGGCGCGAAGGAAGCCGGCGATCGAATCAGAATACCATGCCCGCTGGGGAGAGGGAGCCGTGGATTTTGACCGATCGGAAATTGCCATCTGGCGGAGGTTTACAAAGCCGGAAACCTCGCAGCAAGCTGAACATTGAGACACGTTTATGCGTGAGGCAAAGTGAAGCTCAGACGTGATGCCTAGCGCGCTGAGGTCCGCGCAGCTCCATGCTTGAGCCATTTACTTCGGGCGGAGCGAAGATAGCGCGGCGGCGGGGGTGAAGATTTTGGCGGGGAGGCAGCGCTTGGCGGGGAAGTGGGCGGTGTTGCCGGTGATGAGGATGCGGTCCGGGGTGTCTAGGGCGGCGGCGAGGAAGATCTCGTCGTCGGTCGGGGGAGGGGCGCGGACCCAGCAGGCCGGCGCGAGGACGCGTCGGCCCACCTCTGGGGCTTGACCTGTAATGTGGCACAACTATGTGTCACCTATGAAAACGACGACCGTGCGGGAGTTGAAGCATGAGACGGCGAAGGTGTTGGCTTGGGCGGAAGCCGGGGAAGTCGTGGAGTTGACGCGGCGCGGTAAGCCCATCGCGCGGATCGGGGCGGTGCCGAAGGCGGGGCGAACGAAGCGGCCGGATTTTGCCGGCCGCCTGCGGACGATTTATGGCGAGACGGTGCTGCCGACGACCGGCACCGACGTGGTCGCCGATGGCCGGGGTGAACGATGAATGTTTACGTTGATACGGGCCTGATCTGCTCGCTTTACGCGCCTGACGCGCACTCCGCTTTGGCGATCAAGCGCATGGCCAAGGTGAAGGGAGCGCTGCCGTTTACGTGGCTGCATCAGTTGGAGTTTAGAAACGCCCTGCGCCTGCGGGTGTTTCGGGGCGAGATCACCGCGGCGCAGCGTGATGCGTCGCTCAACGCGTGGCTGGCGGATCGCGCGTCCGGCGTGTGGGCCGTCGTCGCGCCGGACCCGTCGGCGGTGGCGTTGGAAGCGGAGCGATTGAGCGCGGGGCACGCCGAGGCGCTCGGGGGGCGCAGTCTGGATATTCTCCATGTGGCGATGGCGGTGGTGCTGGGCGTGGAGGGTTTTTGGACGTTTGACCATCGCCAGCAGGCGCTGGCGGCGGCGGTGGGATTGACGGAGTAAGCGGTGCGATGCTGGCCGGTGGACGTGATGCCCGCGCGCGGGGGTCCGCGCGGCTCCATGCTTGAGCCATTTACTTCGGGCGGAGGGAAGATAGCGCGGCGGCTGGGGTGAAGACTTTGGCGGGGAGGCAACGCTTGGCGGGGACGTGGGCGGTGTTGCCGGTAATGAGGATGCGATCCGGGGTGCCGAGGGCGGCGGCGAGGAAGATCTCGTCGTCGGGGTCGGGCAGGGTGGGGGCGCTGCCGGAGGGAACTTGATGCGCCGCATCGAAGACAGAAAGCAGGGCGGCGACCGTGGCAGGTCGGAACTTGAATTTCGGTCGCAGCAGGACGTCGCGGTATTCGGCGATCATCGGCGCGCTCCACGCCAAGTTTACGCGTCCGGCAATGGCGGCACGCAGGATTTGGTCGTAGGTGCCGCCAACGGTGAGCGCGGCGGAGATGACCACGTGGGTGTCCAACACCCAAACCGGCTTCATGCGCGCGGTGTTCTGCTCATTTGCATCTGCGTCTGATTTAAGTCTCCATATCGTCCTTATGACGACTCTGACGGTCACGGAAGCGCGCAAGAATCTCTCCGGTTGGCTCAAACGGGCAAAGGCCGGGGAGGACATCGGCATCATTGACGGCAACCGGATCATTGCGCTCCGGCCCGTGGAGGTGGTTGCGACGGACCGGTTGGCGGTCGAACCCACCGCGGTGACTGCGGCGACGCAGGCCAAAATGGATGGGGTCGCGGTGGCGTGGAAACGGCGGAAGTAGTTGACCGATGGCGGTCGTTCTTTCGCGCCGGATACCCGCGCAGGAGTTTGGCGCGCGGTTGTCGAAGTCCGACCGTGAGATTCTGATCCGCTCGGCGCGAGTGGCGCTGGCGGCAAACATCGCGGCGAAGGGGTTGCCGCCGGCGACCCGGTTGTTGAAGGCGTATGCGACTCGCCGCAAGGGCCGCGACGGATAGCCTATCTTTTGGCCGTCGAAGATGGCACGCTCTTCCTTCTGTTCTACCGGGACAAGAAGGATGACGTGGGAGCGAATATGACGCCAAAGAACGCCCAATTTTCCCGGCAGTTGCGCAAACATCTCGATTGGTTGCAGGCGGATATCGAGTCGGGGGAGTTTGAAGTCATCGAGGTAGATTCGGCTTAGGGTGGCGGTCTCACCGCAAGCGGACGTGATGCCCCCTGCGCGGAGTCCGCTCGGCTCCACTATACCGGCGTGGGGCGACGCTGGCAGGCGCGGGACGCGTCTGCCCACTCGGGGCTCAGGGCTCCGAAACGGGGAGCCACTGGATCTTGATTTCCTTTTCCAGGGCCCTGAATTCGGGATCGCCCGTGACGAGCGCGGCTTTCTTCTGCTTCGCGAGGGCCGCGGCGAAGGCGTCGGCCAGGCTCAGGCGATGGCGGGACTTAAGGTCGGCGGCGAGATCGGCGAGGTCGCGGTTGGCGGGGTGGAAGCGGATGGGAAGGGTGGGAAGGCGTGCCGCGACGTCTTTCCAACGGGCGGGTCCGTTTTTGCGCAGCACCATGTATTTCACCTCGGCGTAGTTGACCTCCGTCATATGCACGGGGGCGTCGCGATCAGCCGCGCTTTCGAGGAGGGAGGAGACGGGTTCCGCGCCTGGTTCTCCGCGCAGGAACGCGAGCAGGGCGAAGCTATCGAGGACGGGCGCAACAGTCATCGCGAACTACCGGTCTTCGAGTTCCAATTCCTCACGTTTGTGGTCAGCCCATTGGGCTATCAACGAGGGTTCCCCCGGCGGAGGTTTTAGCATGCCCCGCGCTCGTTTGATCGACTCGCGCGAGACCGGCTTGATCAGAATACCTTCCGGGGTTGCCTGAATCACCGCGCGGGTGCCGGCCTCGATGTGGAACTGCTCACGCAGGCGGCGCGGAATGACGATCTGCCCTTTGGTCGTGAACTTGACGTCCTTGGTGGGAAGGTCGGCTTTCATGGTCGGATAGTCTCGTAGAGTCGTTTGGTAGGTCAATCCACCAAAGTAAGCCTATGCTGAAAAGTAAGAATAGGGATGACGTGAAGAAGGGGGAGGGGTGGCGGGCGTGATGCCCGGAGCGCTGGAGTCCGTGCGGCTCCACGATACCGGCGGAGGGCGACGCTGGCCGGCGCGGGACGCGTCGGCCCACCTGGGGAGCGGGGTTGCGTCCGGGGCGGACCTGGCTCCAATGGGCGGCGTGTCGCTTGATGAATCTACCCCGGACGGGCCGGCCCCTTTGTTGGTGTTTGGCGCGCATCCCGATGATGTGGAGTTTGGCGTGGGTGGCGTGCTCGCCGTCGAGGCCGCGCGGAGGCGGGCGATCCATGTCGTGATCGGGTCGCGGGGGGAGGCTGCCACGAGCGGGACCCCGGAACAACGCGAGGCTGAGGCGCGGGCGGGCGCGGAGATTTTAGGCGCGACCGTGGAGTGGGTGGAGTTGGGCGGAGATGCGCATTTTGAGGTCACGCAGGAACGCACCTTGGCGCTCGCGGCGATTATCCGCCGGGTGCGGCCGGGTGTCGTGATGGCGCCGACGGTCGTGCCGGATCAGCATCCGGATCATGCCGTGCTGGGGCGCATGGTGCGCGATGCGGCGCGGCTGGCGCGGTATGGCGGCGTCGCGGAGTTGAAGCCAGCGCCGGCGCACGCGGTGGGCGCGATCCTCCACTACTCAATCACGACGGAGGCAGAGCCGGTGGGCGAGGTGCCGGTGGTGATTGATGTGTCGGCGGTGGTGGCAACGTGGACCGAGGCGATGCGCGCGCATGGCTCGCAGGCGGCCACGCGCAACTATGTCGACCTGCAGTTGGCGCGGGCCCGCGTGCTGGGGCTGCGCAGCGGCGTGGAGCACGCGATCGCGTTGTGGCCGGCGGATCCGCTGGTGTTCGACGGGATCGAGGCGCTGGGCCGCGGTGCGAGGCGGTTTTGATGTGCCCACTAAACACACGAAAAACCACGAAAATGAACCGTGCTCACGAGACGCTTTTTGACCACCAATGGACACGAATAGCTGCACTATCGTTTCGCTTTTCAGAAATGAAATACTCCTTGGGTTCAGACGCAGCGGTAGCGGAGTCATTCGTGTTCATGTCAGGCTATTCTCTTCGTTCATAGACGTGGTTAAGCTCTGTAGTTGAATTATGAATATAGGGATTACGTGTTATCCTTCCATCGGGGGGAGTGGAATTTTGGCTTCGGCGTTGGGGGAGGAGCTGGCGGTGCGGGGGCATGAGGTGCACTTCATCTCCTACGGGCGGCCGTTTCGGCTGCCGGAGGACGCACCGCGGATCCACTTTCATCCGGTCGAGGTCAACGCGTATGATCTCTTCAAATACCCGGATTACACCCTGCCGCTGTCGGTGAAGATGGCGGAGGTCGCGGCGGAGTTCTCGCTCGATGTGCTGCACGTGCACTACGCCGTGCCGCATGCGACGGCGGCGATCCTGGCGCGATCAATGTTGCCGGCGGATAATCACCTGAAGGTCGTCGCGACGCTGCACGGCACGGATACGACCTTGTTGGGCAAGGACCCGGGTTATGGACCGGCGATCCGGCATGCCTTGACCCAGTCGGACGCGGTGACGGCGGTGTCGGGGTTCTTGCGCGATGAAACGGTGCGGCTGATGGGCGTGACGCGGCCGATCGAAGTCATCCCTAATTTTTTCCAACCCAAGGTGCCCAAGCGCTCGCGGGAGGTCGTGCGGGCGGAGCTCGGCGTGGCGAAGGAGGAGTGCCTGATTCTGCACTTGTCGAATGTGCGGCGGGTGAAGCGGATCGATCTGTTGCTGGCGGCGGCGGCGCGGGTGCGTCCGCGTGGGGCGTTTCGGCTGGTGATTTTGGCGGGCGGGGATTTCTCGCCTTATCTCAACGAAGTGAAACGTCACGGACTGGAGGATCGGGTGGTCGTGCGAGAACGCGTGGAAAACGTGGAGGCGTATTTGCAGGCGGCGGATCTGGGGCTGTTCACGTCGGAATCGGAGAGTTTTTGTTTGGGCGTGTTGGAGGCGATGTGCTTTGGCGTGCCGAGTGTCTCCACGGCGGTGGGAGGCGTGCCGGAAGTGATCGCCGATGGGGTGACGGGGCGGCTGGCGCCGTTTGGCGATGTCGAGGCGTTGGCGGCGGCGGTGAGCGGCCTGGTCAACGACCCGGGGCGACGACGAGTGATGGGCGATGCGGCGCGGCGTCGGGCGGGCGAGCGGTTCTCCACCGAAGTTGTCGTGTCGGCGTATGAAGACCTGTATCGGCGGGTTCGGTGAGACGACGAGGCGCGCGTGGTTAAAGTCTTTCCGCCTAGCTGGTGGCGTGCTGTTGCAGCAGCTCGAGGGGGACGATCTCGAGGGTGCGCTCGTGGGTGGCGTTGAGGATGACGGGCGAGGGTTGGTTGGCCTCGACGGCTTCGCGCCAGCGGGCGGCGCACACGCACCAACGGTCGCCGGGTTGAAGACCGGGGAAATGGAATTCGGGGCGCGGGGTGGACAGGTCGTTGCCGGCGGCGCGGCTGGCGGCGAGGAAGGTCTCGGTGACCTCGACACACACGGTGTGGCAGCCGTGGTCTTCGGCGCAGGTGTCGCAGCGGCCATTGCGGAAGAAACCGGTGAGGGGCGCGTTCGAGCAGGGCTTAAGCGGACCCCCGAGGACGTTGCGGGACGGAAGAGGCGTCATCAATCGACGAGGTTGGACCATGGCCGGGCGCATGACCAAGGAAGAATCGAGGGTCTCCGTCGCGTGGGGCGGCCGCGGCGATGAAACGCCGTGAAAATTAAGCGAAACATTCAAATGTCATTCACTCAGGTCGCGCGGAATGAGACGTTGGGCGGATGCCTGATTCTGTTACCTTGGCCACGATCCGGGCGGCGGCCCGGCGGATTCGCTCGTCGGTGTTGGTGTCGCCGTGTCCGGCGTCGATTCCCTTGTCGGAGATCACGGGGGCCGAGGTGTATTGTAAGTTGGATAACTTCCAACGCACGGGATCGTTCAAGGAGCGCGGCGCGTGCAACGCCTTGTTGCAACTCACGCCGACCCAGCGGAAGCGCGGTGTGATCGCGGCGTCGGCGGGTAACCATGCGCTGGGTTTGGCGTATCACGGTCAGTTGCTCGACGTTCCCGTGACGGTGGTGATGCCGGACTACGCGCCGCTGATCAAAATCACGACGTGCGAACGCCTCGGGGCGCGCGTGCTGGTGCGCGGGCGGGATTTCGCCGAAGCGCGTGCAGAGGCCGATGCGTTGGTCGCGAGCGATGGGCTGACCTACGTGCACGGCTTCGACGATCCGGCGATCATTTCGGGGCAGGGCACGATGGCGCTGGAGATTTTGCAACAAGTGCCGGATGTCGATGCCCTGGTCATGCCGGTGGGCGGGGCGGGACTGGCGGCGGGGATCGCGGTGGCGATGAAGGCGTTGCGGCCCGAGGTGAAACTCATCGGCGTCGAGTCGCATGCCACGGCGAGCTTCACGGCGGCATTGAAGGCGGGCGGGCCGATCACGATTCCGCGTAAGTCCACGTTGGCGGATGGCTTGGCGGTGCTGCGGGTCGGAGCGAACTCATTTGAGCTGGCGAAGTCGCGGCTCGATCGCGTGGTGACCGTGACGGAGGATTGGATTGCACTGGCGATTCTGCGCATGGCCGAGCTGGAGAAAACGGTGGTCGAAGGCGCGGCGGCGGCCCCGCTCGGGGCGATGATGGCGGGCAAGTTGCCCGAGTTGAAGGGCAAGAAGATCGTGCTGACGGTGTGCGGCGGAAACATTGATCCGGCGGTGCTGAGTCGCGTGATCGAAAAGGGCCTCGTCGCGGACGGGCGTCTGTGCCGGTTCACGGTGACGATCAGCGATCGGCCGGGCGGATTGGAAGCGTTGACGCGTGTGATCGCGAAAGCGGGTGCCAGCGTGCGCGACATCGCGCATGACCGCGCGTTCAGCGGGCCGGATGTGAGCGCGGTGCATGCCGTGTGCACGGTGGAGACGCGCGATCATCGGCATGTGCGGGCGTTGCGGGCGGCGTTGAAAAAGGCGGGATTTCCGGTGGTGCGTTAGGCGTGGGACGGGGGAGGTGCCAGTGAACTGATTTTTGACCACGGATGGACACGGATCGACACGGATCCGGAGGGGATTCCGGGGCCAAGGGTTAAGGGGTGGAGCGGTGGTGATTTGTGAAATCTTCGGTTATCCGGAGTGGGCTGCCAGGGGATCACGTTTGCGCGGGACTTTAGAGCTGGTGGGAGGAGGCGAGATCGCGGGCGGCGTCCGCCCAGAGCGGGAAACGAAACGTGAACCCGGCGTCGAGCAGGCGGCCGGGAATGACGCGGCGGCTCTTTAGCACGAGCTCGCTCTCGGTGCGCAGCGCCCAGGTGCCGAGCTCGAGCAACCAGGCGGGCGCGGGTAAACCAAAGCGACGTCCAAGCGCGGCGCGGAGGTCGCGCATGAACGCGGCGTTGGGCACGGGGTGGGGCGAGCAGAGGTTGACGGCGCCTTTTAGCTCCTCGTGTTCGATGAGAAACGCGATGGCGCGGGCGAAGTCGGTTTCGTGAATCCACGAGACGTATTGGCGGCCGTTGCCCATGTGGCCGCCGAGACCGCGGCGAGCGAGTTTGGCGAGCACGTCGAACACGCTGCCCGGATCGCGGCTCATGATCATGGCGCTGCGGAGAATGACTTGGCGGGTGTGCGGCGTGTCGGCCTGCAGGACGGCCTCCTCCCACGCGCGGGCGATGGCGATGCTGGCGTTCCATTTTGGCGGGGCGCCGGGTTCGTCGCCGCCGAGGAGGCCGGTGGCTTCGTCGTTGGGCGCGTCGAAGCGGTGCGCGTAGAGGGTGGCGGTGGCGGCTTGCAGCCAGACGCGCGGCGGCTTTTCGCAACGGGCGATGGCCTGGCCGATGACGGTGGTCGAGCGCAGGCGCGACTCGAGCATGGTGGCGAGGTTGCGCGAGGTGTAACGGCAATCGACGCTGCGGCCGGCGAGGTTGATGACGGCGTCGGCACCTTCGAGTTCGGCGGTCCAGGCGCCGAGGGTGGAGGCGTCCCAGGTGACGACGCGGGTGGCGCCGGGCAAGGGGGCGGCCGAGCGGCTGAGCACCGCGATTTCGTGCGTGGCGAAGGCGCGGCGCAGGACGGCGCCCACGTGTCCGCGGCCGCCGGCGAGGATGATTTTCATGTCGGGGGGACCTTTCGCATGAGCCAGCGGTAGCTCAGGCCGGAGGCGGCGCCGATTCCCGCAGGAATCAAGAGGATGGCCGGATGATCAAAAAGGGCGGCGCCCGAGAGCGGCAGGAAGATCAGGACAAAGGAACCGACCCCGGCGAGCGTCCACACCACTTCGGTGAGGGCGGGGTGGTTCAACCACGCGCGGGTGCGGGCGGAGGCGGTCTGCGGCAGGACGGCGAGCGCCCAGCCGGCGAGGGCGAACACCCCGACGAAGAGCCAGAGCCCGGCGGCGGCCAAGACGTTGTCGAGATCGCTGCCGCGGCCGAGTGTGCCGGTCAAAAACGTGGCGCTCCCCAACCCCACGCCCGCGAAGAACCAGCCGAGGCCAAGGGCCGCGAGACTGCGATGCCACGTGGTTTTCATCTTCGGGCGTGGAGTCGGGTGGCCGGGTGTTATCGGGCGGGGAGCGGAGGCGGCGCGGCGTTGGTAAGGGCCTCGCTGCGGCGTCCCTTGCGGCGCATGCGGTCGAAGTTGAAGAGGTTGAAAAAGTGCATGCCGCCGAGCACCAGCGTCGCGACGCCGATCTTCGTGCTGAGGTAGACAAACATGTCTTCGGTGTTGGTCGGCGGGGCGCCGGCGCGCAGGGCCATGGTGATGAAGCCCAGATTCACGAGGTAGAAGCCGACGACGAGGAGATGATTGACGGCGTCGGCCATGTCGGTGCGACCGTGGAAGGCCTCGATGAGGAAGACGCGACCGTTGCGATGGAGCGTGCGCGCTACCCAGACGGTAAGCGCGAGCGAGATCGCGAGATAGAGCGTGTAGCTGACGGTGATGGTATTCATGGTGATTCTCTTTCTTTAGTTTCAGTAGGAAGTGAAAGTTTGGCGGATAAAAACCTCATTCAAGGAGGCGGAAGATGGTGTCACCGAGTTGGGCGAGTTTGCGCATTTTGGTGGCGGGTAGCGCGGAGGTGCGGTGGCCCCAGGAGGCGGAGAGTTGGATGAAGTTTTGCATCGCGACGAGGCGTTGATGGCGGGCGGGATCCGTGGCGGCTTCGAGTGCGGCGCTTTCCTCGACGCATTCATCGAGGAGGCGGATGGTGGGATCGATCTCCCTGCGTTGGCGCTCGATGATGATGATTCTAAACAGCTCCCATACATCGTATTGGGTCTCATAGAAGTCCTTGCGCTCGCCGGTGCGGTGGACGGTGCGGATGAGGCCCCAGCCGTGCAGCTCCTTCAGGCTCATGCTGACATTGGAGCGGGCGATTTCGAGGTGCTCGACCATGTCGTCGGCGGTGAGCGGCTCCCCCGCGAGGTAGAGCAGGGCGTGGATTTGGGCGACCGAGCGGTTGATCCCCCATTTCGCGCCCATCTCGCCCCAGTGCAGGATGAACTTTCGCATAACCGGCGTGATTTCCATATTTTCAGTATCAAGTGAAAATTAAAAAGGGGGCAAGCCGTGATTTTAGTTTTCGGGTGAGGTGCGGAATCCGGCTTCATCGCGAATGTTGCGATATGAAGCGCGATCCTGGCATCGGGGTTCACCCGCAGAGGGCGCGGATGGGCACAGACTAACCTTGGTTTCGTGAGCGGGGATTCTCGGCGAAGTCTCCGGTGGGATTTTAGTCCGGAAACGGTCAGTGCAAGGCGGTCATTCCTCTTCGGGCAGGCTGCGATAGACGACGGCGGCGGCGATGAAGCCGGGGAGCGCGGCGATCACGACCCAGATGAAAAAGTTCGCGTAGCCGAGTTGGGTTTGCAGCCAGCCGGAAGCCATGCCGGGCAACATCATGCCGAGCGCCATGAAACCGGTGCAGATCGCGTAATGTGCGGTGCGGTGCGGGCCTTCGGCGACACGCATCATGTAGACGAGGTAGGCTGCGAAACCGATGCCATAGCCGAACTGCTCAATGGCAAGCGCGCCGGCGACCACGTAGCCGGCGTGGGGCTGGGCGAAGGCGAGACCCACATAAACGAGGTTGGGCAGGTTCATGGCCAACACCATCGGCCAGAGCATGCGCCTGAAACCGTGGCGAAAAATCAGCCACCCGCCGAGGATGCCGCCGATCGTGAGCGCGACGACACCGAAGGTGCCGTAGTAGACGCCGACCTGCTCGGTGGTGAGGCCGAGGCCGCCGACGGCGCGTTCGTCCAGCATGAAGGGGGTGATGAGCTTCACGAGTTGCGCTTCGCCCAAACGATACAGTAGCAAAAACGCGAGTGCGCCGACGATACGGGGCTTTTTGAAAAATGCCGCGAAGATCGTGGCTCCGTCGCGCCACGCACGGCCCGAGCGGACGTTGGGCTTGTCGGCCGCAGGCCGCGGCAGCATCCACGCGTGATACACCGCGAGCACTCCGAAGCCCACCGCGAGCAGGATGAACACGATCGACCACGCTCGCGTTGGTTGCCCCGTCGTCCGTTCCAAATGACCGGCGAGGTAAACCAGCCCGCCTGATCCCGCGATCATCGAGAGGCGATAAAACGTGCTGCGCACCCCGACGAACGCCGCCTGTTTATCTTGGGGCAACGCAAGCAGGTAAAAGCCGTCGGCGGCGATGTCGTGCGTGGATGAGCTGAACGCCATCAGCCAGAACACCGCCAGCGTTGCCCGGAAGAACCACGGCGCCGGGACCGTGAGCGCGACGAGCGCGAGGGCGATCCCGATGACGACCTGCAGCGCGACGATCCAAAGACGTTTGCGCCCGAAGAGATCCACGACGGGCGACCAGAGCGGCTTGATGACCCAAGGCAGGTAGAGCCAGCTCGTGTAGAGGGCGATGTCGGTGTTGGAGAGGCCGAGGTTTTTATACATGACGACCGAGAGGGTCATCACGACGACGTAGGGGATGCCTTGACCGAAATAGAGCGTCGGAATCCAAGACCAAGGACGGGCGGCGGAGGCAACAGGGGCGGTGACGGGCGCGGGCACGCGGCACGGTGGGGGCGGGGCCGGCGTGGCGCAATGCCGCGGTGGGGCCAGGCGGCCTCCGTCGGGCGGTGGCCCGACCGCGTTGGGGCGGCCACCTAATACTCCGCGAAGATCACGCTCATCGCTTTGTCGCCTCGGCGATAACCCGGTCGGGCCGCTGCGAAGGCCTGCTCTTGCGTGGTCAATTCGGACATGCGGTCCACGCGAAACAACAACCACGCGGGTTCGCCTGAGCCGGCCACGGAAGGGGCCGACACGTAGGCGCGCAGCAGCGGTTGTTCCTGCTTCGACAAACCGTAGGCGTGCGGCTCCGCATCCAGGCGTTCGTCGCCGTAGACGAATGTAATGCGGTGCCGTTGCTGGATCGCGCTTACGAGCTCGGCGTGGTAGAGGCTGGGGGGCGGCGCGGCTTCGGCGGCCCACAGGTAGACGCCGGCGATCAGGCAGAGAAAAAGAGCGAGAGAGCGCATGTCAGGCGGACTCCGATTGTCGGCGTCCTCTCCTTAAGAACGCTGCGCCCCCTCGGTTTCTTTCAGAAAACTTTGGGGCGGCCCCACTTTCCGGCGTTCGCCGCGGCCGAATCAGTTTTCGTTGGCGGGCAGGTCGCCTTGGTCGAGCGCGGCGATCAGCTCGGTTGCGGCCTCGATGTGTGCTTCGGGCACCTGCAGGCGCACCCCGCCGCTGGCCCACAAATAGGGCGGAGCGTTTTGGGCGGTCAGCTCGTCGGGGATGAAGGCGGGGATCCCGGCGTCTTCGAGCGCGGATTTCAGGATCTGCGCATGCGCCAACTCATTTAACGTGGCGATGGTTTGCATGGGCTAACTGTCGTTCAACTTGCGCTCGAAAGCGAGGTCGCAGTGAGACCATGGGTCGCGGCGGTCGATCGGCGTGAAACCACGCGCCCGATACATGGCGAGGGCGGTGGTCATTCGTTCCGACGTATCGAGCACCATGCGCTGATAGCCGAAATCGTGGGCCGCGGCCCAACCGTGGTCCAGGAGCCGGCGCCCGAGGCCGCGACCGCGCCACCGCGGGTCGAGATACATTTTTTGCAATTCCACGGTGTGTTTATCAACGCGCCGCAGGGCGACGGTGCCGATGATGCGGCCTGCGATGTCGGTGAGCACCCATGCGCCCTCGCCCGTGGTTTGGCCGGTCGCGATGATCGCGGTGAGATCGGCGACGATGCGTTCTCGCGTCGGGCTGAGCTCGAGACTTTGCAAAATGGAGTGAATCAAAGCCGCCATCGCGTCGATATCTGCCGCGATGGCGACGCGCAAGGCAGGTAAATCAGGTGATGAGAAAAGGGCGTTCATACGGCCAAAAGACGTCGGTGCCATGGCGCACACGAGCTTGGCGGGACAGATGAATTCGGATTATGGCTCGCGGCACCAGATAGATCAGCTATTTTCCGGGGGTGTTTCCTCATGAGTGATTCGTCGCCAGCCACGCCCTTACCGTTGAACGACCCGCAGGAGTTGGCCCAGTGGATGCGCTGCGCGATCGACGAGCATGCGATCGTGGCGATCACCGACGCGGCGGGCGTCATCGTGCACGTGAACGAGGCCTTTTGTGAGGTTTCGGGTTACAGCGAGGCGGAACTGCTCGGGCAAAATCACCGAATCTTGAAATCGGGTCGGCACCCGATTGAATTTTTCGTCGGGCTGTGGCGCACGATTTCCGGCGGTCATGTGTGGCACGGCACGGTGTGCAATCGCTCGAAATCGGGCGAAGAATACTGGGTCGAAACGACGATCCAGCCGATCATGGGCGAGACGGGCCGACCGACATTTTACATCGCGCTGCGCACCGAGGTGACGCGCCTGATTCAGGCTGAAAACGCCAACGTGATTCTCTCCGAGGAGGCGCAACAGCGGGCGGCCGATCTGCGGCACGCGCACGCGCAGATGCAGATCTTTTTCCAACATGCGCCCATTGGCATCAGTTGGCGGGAGATGCGCGAAGACGGGTTGCCGGGGCGGGCGCACGTGAACCTGCGCTTTAGGCAACTGGTGGGGTTGTCGGAAAACGACACGACGGATTTTGACGGTATCCAGCGCCGCACCCATCCGGATGACTGGCCCCGCCAAAAGGAGCTTACGGAAGAGATCTACCAAGGGAAGCGGGACACGTTTTCGTTGGAAAAGCGCTACGTGCACGACGACGGCAAGATCGTGTGGTGCCGGCTCACGGTGGCGGTGCGGCGCTTGGAATCGGGGCGGGTCACGCACCACTTCGGCATGGTGGAGGACATCACCGCGCGCCGGGCGGCGGAGGAGGAATTACGCCGCAACGAGTCGCGTTGGCGCACCTACATCGGCACGGCGAGCGAGATCCTTTACGCGCTCACGCCGGAGTGGTCGTTTAAGTTTCTGTCCCCGGCTTGGACGAAGAAACTCGGTTACGAGATCGACCCGTCCGTCGGGCATTCCGTGTTTGAGTTTATCCACGAAGACGACGCCGCGATGTTTCGTCGTTTTGTGACGTCGGTGTTGGAGGGCGACGTGAAGGTGGAGGCGGTCGAGTATCGTATGCGGCATGCGGACGGGCGTTGGATCTGGCATGCGTCGACGGGCTCGGCCTACCTGGATCGTGACGGGCGGCGGGCCTATTTCGGGGTGGAGCGGGACATCAGCTTGAGGCGCAAAGCGCAGGATGAATTGAAGGCGGCGTTGGCGCAGCGCGAGGAGTTGGAAAAGATCGTCAACCGCTCGCCCTCGGTCGTGGTCTTGTGGCGCGCGGCGCCGGGTTGGCCGGTCGAGTTCGTATCGGAGAGCATTCGCCAGTTCGGTTACACGCCGCAGGATTTTATCGGCACCGGCCGCACGTTTTCCCTCATCACGCACGACGATGATCGCGTGCGGGTGACGGCGGAAGTCGAGGCGCACGCGGAGGCGGATCACGACGAATATAACCAGGAATATCGGGTGAATTGCGCCGATGGCCGGGTGCGTTGGGTGGACGACCATACGGTGGTGCGGCGGGATGCGAGCGGACAGGTCACGCACCACGAAGGGCTGCTCACCGACATCACCGAGCGGCGCGCGGCGGAGGAACGGGAGCGGGCGGCGCGCGAGCGCGACCTGCGGATGGCGGGCGACATCCAGCAGCATTTGCGGCCGCGAGTATTTCCGGCGGTGGCCGACGTGGAAATCGAGGCGTTGTATGACCCCTCGATGAGTATCGGCGGCGATTATTACGACGTGTTGCGCGTGGGGGATCGGCGTTGGGGATTCGTGATTGCCGACGTGTCGGGCAAGGGCGCGGCGGCGGCGTTGATGATGGCCGAGTGCCGGGCTTCGTTGCGGCTGTGCGCGGAGAACGAGCCGAGTCCGGCGGCGGTATTGCGCCGGGTGAATGCCGCGATCCAGCCGGACATGCGTCCGGGGATGTTCATCGGTTTGTTTTACGGCGTGCTCGAACTGGACACGCACGAGTTCCGCTACTGTCGGGCGGGCCATGAACCGCCCTTGGTGCTGCGTGCGGCGGGCGGCGAGCCGGAGTTGTTACCGGGCGAAGGACTGGCGATCGGTTTGGACGAAGGCCCGATCTTCGATGAATTGTTGGACGAGCGGAAAATTACGTTGGGGCGGGGCGACATGCTCGCGCTCTATACGGACGGCATCACTGAAGCCGTGAACCCGAACGATGAGGAATTCACGCGCGAGCGACTGGCCGCGAGTCTGCAGCGTAATGCGGACAAACCGTTGTCCGAGGTGATCCGCACGATTGATCGCTACGTGCGTAACTTCTGCGTGCTCGCGCCGCGGCATGACGATCGCACGTTGCTGTTGATCCGCCCGCGCTAGGCGCGGCGGGGCGGTGAGACGCCTTTGCGGGCGCCGCGTTTAGGGGCGCATGGTGGCGATGAAGGCGTCGGCTTCTCGGATGGAGGTTTCCATGTCCGTCACAAGCGCGGTGATCTCGGCGGAGAGGGCGTTGGCCGTTTGGTCGAGCGAGGCGATGGCGCGGGCGTTGAGGTTATGTTTTAGAAACAGGACCTGGTCGCGGAAGGTGGCGAGCACCGGCTCCATGCGGTCGGCCGCGCGGTTCATGAGCACGACCATGTTTTCGTAGCGGCGACGGGTCTCGCGCAACTGCCGCGCGCTCTCCGCCCGGAGGCTGGCGTTGGTGTATTGATCGAGCTCTTTTTCCCATTCGTCGAAAAGGGCATCGGCGACATCTTCGACCGCATCGATGCGGGCGCGCACGGCTTTGGCGCGGTCTTCGCTGCGCTCCAATTCGTCGGCGAGTTTTTCGTATTTCGCGGGCAGGTCGCCGACCTCGACTTGCGTGACGGCGAGGAACTCGGCGAGGGCGTGTTTGAACTGCACCTTGGCTTCGTCTTGCGCGCCGCGCGCTTTCTCGACGCGATCAACCATGACCTCGCGTTTCGCGATCCCGACCGATTCGAGCGTGCGGTAATAGACGCTGCTGCAGCCGCCGAACAACAGTGCGCAGGTGATCGCCAGGGCGAGGCCGGCAAGGCGGCGGGGAAACCGGGAACGAACGGGGTTCATGGCAAAAGGGGTGACCGAATCGGCGATATTCGCAAGCGGCGTTGCGTGCCGGCCTTCTCCGGCGCGTCGGGCGAAAAGCCCGACGGGATCGCGGGGTGAGGCGCCTCGAACCGTGCTTCTGGCCTAGAGTTTTGCGGAGAGCTGGCTACGGTGCTCGCGTGAAATCATACGATGTGGTGATTGCGGGCGGCGGATTTGCGGGAGCGTATTGCGCGCGGGCGTTGGCGAAGGCGTTGGGCCGCAAGGAAGGCGAAAAGCGTGTGGCGCTCATCGCGGAGCGCAACGTATTGGTCTTTCAGCCGATGTTGGCGGAGGTGGCGGGCGCGTCGCTCAGCCCGACCGATGTGGTGAATCCACTGCGGCACTACTGCCGCGGTGTGGTCGTGTTGCAGGGGGTGGTGCAGGGCATCGACTGGGCGCAGCACCAACTCCAGCTCAATGGCGGACGTTTTTCGCGCAACCACACGGTGGGCTTCAGGCACCTCGTCATGGCGCTCGGCAGCGTGACGGATCAATCCAAGGTGCTGGGCATGGCGGAGTATGGTTGGCCGATGAAGAGCGTGCCGGAGGCGCTGCGCCTGCGGGCGGGAGTGATCAATCGTCTGGAGGAGGCCAACCTCGTCGACGATCCGGTGGTGAAGGAGCGGTTGCTCACCTTTGTCGTGGTCGGTGGCGGCTACACGGGGGTGGAAACGGCGGGACAACTTTACGATCTGGTGAAGGAGGCGTCGCACTTTTATGTGGGACTGCGGGGAGTGAAAATCCGCGTCGTGCTGGTGCACAGCCGGGACGAGTTGCTCGGCGAGATCGGGCCGGAGCTCGGGCGTTATGCGCGGGAAGTGCTGGAGAAGCGCGGGGTCGAGGTGCGGTTGAAAACCCGCCTCACCGAGATTACCGCGACGCGGGCGCACTTCGATGACGGCACCTTCCTGGCGACGAGCACGGTGGTCACGACGATCGGGAACGCGCCCAATCCCGTCGTGCTCGATCTGTGTCGGCAGATCGGGATCACGACGGAGCATGGGCGCATCCCGGTTGAGCCCACGATGCGAGTGAAGGGCGTGCCGAATCTCTGGTCGGCGGGGGATTGCGCGGCGGTGCCGTGGAATGATCGCGGTGAACAAAAATTCGCGCCGCCGACCGCGCAATTTGCGATGCGGCAGGGCGCGCAATTGGGCGCGAACCTGGTGCGCCTGCTGCGCGCCGGCGACGGGGCTGAGTTGCGGCCGTTTACTCATCGCTATCTGGGGCAGTTGGCCAGTATCGGCGACCGCGCGGCGGTGGCCGAGGTGATGGGAATGCATTTCCGCGGCTTCATCGCCTGGTGGATGTGGCGCACGATCTATCTTTCGAAATTGCCCGGGACCGGGCGCAAATTGCGCGTGATGATCGACTGGACGTTCGATCTCTTCTTTCCGCGCGACATCAGCGTGTTGTTGCCGCCGCCGGACGAACCGCTGCGCGATATCCATCTGGAGGATGGCGAAGTGCTGTGCGAACGCGGCGCGGCTTGCCGGGCCTTTTATTTTGTCCGACACGGCTCGATGCGGCTCACGCGGGCCGATGGTGGCACGACGGATTTGGCCGCCGGGATGGTCATCGATCAGCGCCTATTGACCGAAGAGCAGACGTGGCCAGGCACCATCCGGGCGTTGGAAAGCAGCGACGTGGTCGTGTTTCGCGGGCGGGCGTTGGAGTTGCTGCAACACGACCTCAGCTTGGTGGCGCGGGATCGGCGGGGGCGTTGATACGGGCACGACGGCGGCGTGGCGGCGCGGCCAAAACGGTGGCAGGGACGTCATCGGGTCCGCCGTTTGGGCATGCGACGGAGACGCATCTCCGTGCGTGCGGCGTTGAGGAGTCCGGCGAGAATCAGCGCACCTACGATCACGATTGCTTCGGGGAGGAAGGAGGTGACGGAGTCGGTGAGGCCGGTGTTGGCACCGCTGTCTCCGGGCTTGGTGATAATACCCCAGACCGGGATGAAACCGGTGTGAACCGGGGCGGGGTGTTGGTTCGGAAGGGAGGTCACGGTGGGAGGGAATCCGGTCGGTTCAGGGGTTTGCGATGACGCGGAAGTAGCCTTCGCTCCAGTGGCTCCAGAGTTCACGATTGCCGTCCCATTGGCGGTAGAGCGGATCGCCGTAGCGAATGGAGAGCGTGAGCGTCTGAGTATCCGTCCACATCGAGACGGGATTAATCCCGTGCACGTGTTGGCCGACGGCATGGATCGCGTAGGACATCTGCTTGTCCGGCGAAAAGAAGATCATCAACTGAGTCGGCAACACGCCGAGCAGATGGTCGAACTCCAGGTTCATGTTGCGATTGTTCGAGGCACGCACCCAACCCGAGTCGTAGGCGGCAAAGGAGGGCGGTGGGGGCGGAGCGGAAGGTTGACGGGCTTTTCCGAGCAGATCCGAGTTCATGGTGGCGATAATGGGGCGGAGATCAGGTGGTTGATAAAAGGGCGCATTCATATCGGGCTGCGTGAGTCAGCGTCGGGTCTGGTGGCCGTTGGGGGACAATGCGGATTTGCTCGGGGCAAGGGGTCACGGGAGGACCAAGAAATTTTTCGGGGCCGCGATTTCCCCCGTCGGAGAGGCGTTAACGCCAGGGATTATCGCTAAGGGACTTAGTGGCGGTTTGCTCGCGATTTACCTTCCCGCTGCCGGGGCTTCACGGCACTGTCCGCGACTGGTGAACGACGGCGAATTGACCCTGATTTTGGAGCGCATCGAAGCGGGTGACGCGACGGCGGCGGAGCGCTTGTTGCCGCTGGTTTATGATGAGTTGCGTAAGCTCGCGGCGTCCAAGATGGCGCGGGAAAGTGCCGGCCATACGCTACAACCCACGGCGCTGGTGCACGAGGCGTGGCTGCGGCTCGGGGGCGACGACCAAAGGCCTTGGGCGAACCGTGCCCACTTCTTTGCGGCGGCGGCGGAGAGCATGCGTCGCATCCTGATCGATACGGCGCGGCGCAAGCAGGCGGTTCGGCATGGCGGCGGCTTGGTGAAGCTCAGCGCCAACGCGACCGGCTTCGATCTGGCGGGACCGAGCGAGGACGATGCCGAATTGTTACTCGTCGACGAAGCGTTGGCGGCGCTGGCGCAGCACGACGCGCGCAAGGCGGACTTGGTGAAGCAGAAATACTTTGCGGGGCTGACCCTGGAGGAGGCCGCCGAGGTGTTGGGGGTGTCACTACGCACGGCGAAACGAGACTGGGCCTACGCCCGGGCATGGTTGTTCAACGAGGTAACGCGCCTGCGCGGTTGAGCGGGGATGTGTCGATGCCGTGTCCATCTGTCTGAACGCAAGATGATGGCACCTTCCCGGTTGAAATCCCGCATGGTCGGCATGAACGCTGCAAGGAACCGAGAGGACGCATGAACCGCGACGACGAGATCTTTGCCGACGCGATCGAGCTGCCGTTGGCCGAGCGCGCGGCGTTTGTCACCGAACGGTGCGGTGACGACGCGGGAGCGCGGGCGCGCGTGATGGCCTTGCTCGCCGGCCACGCGGCGGCGGAAACGTTTTTGGCGAAATCTCCCGCGGCGCGTCCGGAGTTGCCCCCCGAGGAACAACCCGGCGATCGCATCGGCCATTACACGCTGCTGCGCAAGATCGGTGACGGCGGCTGTGGCGTGGTTTACCTCGCCGAGCAACACGAGCCGGTGCGGCGTAAAGTCGCGCTGAAGGTCATCAAGCTCGGGATGGATACGCTGCACGTGATCGCTCGTTTCGAGGCCGAGCGGCAGGCGCTGGCGATGATGGACCATCCGGACATCGCGCGCGTTTTTGACGCGGGCGCGACGGCGACGGGCCGGCCGTATTTCGCGATGGAGTTTGTCGACGGCGTGCCGATCACGACCTTTTGCGATGAACACAGCCTGTCGATGAACGAGCGGCTGGAGCTCTTCGCGCGCGTGTGTGTCGCGCTGCAGCATGCGCATCGCAAGGGCATCATTCACCGGGATGTGAAACCGTCCAACGTCCTCGTGACGATGCGCGACGGCGTGCCGGCGCCGAAGGTGATCGATTTCGGCATCGCGAAGGCCACGCAAGGGCGGTTGACCGATGCGACGCTGGTGACCGGCCTCGACCAGTTCATCGGCACACCGGCCTACATGAGCCCGGAACAGGCGGAGCGGCGCGACCTCGATATCGATACGCGCAGCGACGTGTATTCGCTGGGTGTGCTGCTCTACGAGTTGCTCACGGGCCGTCCGCCCTACGATCCGAAATCGTTGCAACAGGCGGGGCTCAACGAGATCCGCCGCATCATTCGCGAGGTGGATCCGCCGCGACCGTCGACCGCCGTGTCGACGCTTACGGATGCTGATCGCACGACGGTGGCGCGACTGCGGCGGGCGGTGCCGACGCAGCTCACGTCGGTGCTGCGCGGTGACCTGGATTGGATCGTGATGCGCTGTCTCGAAAAGGAGCGCGGGCGGCGTTACGAAAGTGCGCATGCGTTGGCCGATGACGTGCGCCGACACCTGCGGAGCGAGCCGGTCGAGGCGCGCCCGGCGGAGCGGCTGTATCGCCTGCGCAAATTCGTCGCGCGCAATCGCGTCGTCTGCGGCAGTGCGGCGGCGGTCGTTTTGGCGCTCGTCATCGGCACGGTGGTGAGTGTGCGCCAGGCGGTGCGCGCCACGCGCGCCGGGCACGCGGAAACGATCGCGCGGTCCGATGCGCAACGCCGTCAGGAGCAGGCCGAGGACTTGCTCACGTTCATGCTCGGCGACTTTCGCACTGAGCTGGAAGAGATCGGTCGGCTCGCGTTGCTCGACAACGTGGGTGATCGGGCGATGACGTATTTTGCGGAGCTTGATGCGCGCGACCTCACCGATACGGCGCTGGCCCGGCAGGCGAAGGCCCTCACGCAGATCGGCGCCACGCGGATCGAGCAGGGACGTTACGATGAGGCGGCGGTCGCGACGCAAACGGCGTATGATCGCGCGGCGGCTTTGGTGGCGCGGCATCCGGCGGATGGCGACATGCTGTTTGAGCGCGCGCAGGCGGAATATTGGATCGGTTACGTCGCGCGGCGACGGGGTGCTTTCGCGGCGGAGCGCGCGTGGCTCACGCGTTACCGGGATTCGGCGATCCGCCTCGCGGCGGTGGAGGGCCGCACCACGCGGGCGATGCAGGAGCGGATCTACGGCGATCATGCGCTTGCCGTGCTGGATCTGGAAGCGGGTGATTTGATGACAGCCCGGGTAGGGTTTGAGCGCGGCCGGGATCTGGCCATGGCCTTGCTGGAAACCGATCCGGACAATCCGGAATTTCGGGATAGTTTGGCTGACCTCTCCTCTTGGTTGGGCACGGTTGCGACGCAGGATGGTCGGCTCGCTGATGGGTTGGCCTCCTACCAGGATATGGAGCGGCGCAACCTTGGTTTGATCGCGCTGGAACCGACTGTGCCCCGCTGGCATTTTCGCACGGCCGAGGCCCGGATTTTTGTGGGCAACCTGCATGCCCTGCTGGGCGACCGGGCGGCGGCGGCGCAGGCGTATGCGGAGGCGCGCGAAGGCATGGATGCGTTGGTCAAGCGCGATGGCGCGAATCGCAGCTGGGAGATCGGCGCGCTGACGGTGCGGTTGCAGCAGGCGGTCCTGCTGCTGGCGGTCGACGACACGGCGGCGACCGCGCCGATGTTGACCGAGACGCGCGAACGACTCGAAGCCCTCGTGGCGGCGGAACCCACCGCCCTCGGTTTCCAGCGATACCTTATGACGGCATGGCGGCTGGAGGCGCGGTTGCGTCTGGCCTTGGGCCGCGCCGATGCGGCGGCGGCGATCGGGCGGGCGCTCGAGCTCGGTGAAAAACGCCTCGCCGACCGCGCGGCCGATGAGCGTCTCGTGTGTGAGTTTGCGCAGGTGAACCTGTTGGCCGGCCGCGTCGCGGCGGCCGCGAATGACGAGGGGGCGGCGCTGGCTTACTGGCAACGCGTGGAGGCACTGCTCGCGCCGGACCTCGATTCGACGCGGGATTGGCGCCGCCTGGAGCCCGGGGCGCAGGCGCGCGTGCTGCGCGGGGCAGTTGCCGAGGCGCGTCCCTTGATCCAGCGTTTGGATACGTCCGGCTATCGGCCGATTGACCCTTTGGCGGTGGCCACCTTTGACGCCGCGCGTTTGCCGGAAGGCAAAATCCCTAACCTATAATTGTAATCCAGTATGACATCTCGTTCCGACTCCACGCCCATTCCGTTTGCCGACATCTCGATCACGATGCCGTCGGCACCGTTTGTCCTCACTAACGGTAAGATTCAACCGACCACCCCACAGAATACCATCGACGCGACGCTGGGTTTTGAGACCGCCTATCCGTCCTTTTTCCAAGGGAGCACGGGGCAGTTGGTCGTGGTTACACCGCCGAAGCACTACACCGGTCCGGTGCAGCTTAACTACCTGTTGAACGACCCGAAGTATCAGATCCTGGGCCTGGCGTTCGAGCCGGTGGGGGCGGGGCAGGTGGGACAGCGAGAGTTCCGCACGGTGGCGTTGAATCGCACGGAAATTTCCAGCGTGATGACCGTGACCGACACGCTCACCCCGGCCGATGCGAACGTCACGTTCACCTACGGTATTCTGGTGCAGGAAGTGGCGACAGGTTACATCGGCCTGATCGATCCTCAGATCCACGACCAACCTTAACGGGTCCTTTCGGCGCGCGTCTTAGATTGCCGCGTCGTCGAGTTTGGCGCTGGCCGCCGCCATGGCGGCGGCAGGCCAGCCCACTTTGAGCGGTGCGGGATGCTGCGCGGCGAACCATGCCGCCGTGTCGCGCGCGGTGGTCGTAAGGGGACGCAACGTCAGCCCGGCCGCCCAGGCGCGCCGACCGTCGACCCCAAACGGCAGGCCGGGGGTTGTCGGCGCGAGGTAAAGCGGAAACGCGTTCGCCGGCACGGCGCCGAGGTGCTCCAAGGCGGCGGGGGATTGCGCGATGAAACGGGGGGGCGGACGGGAAAACGTATCGGCGATCTCTGCGAGCAGACGCGCCATCGTGGTGGGTTCGCGGGGTCCGACGGCGTTGAATGTGCCGCTGACGCTGGCTTCCAGCAGGCGGATTATCCACGCGGCGAGATCGCGGGCATCGATGAGTTGGATCGCTTGGTCGGGCAGGGTCTCGGGCACGACGAGCCGGGAGCTTTGGCAGACCAGGTTGACCCAGTAAGTGAAACGGTCGGTCGGGTCGTGCGGGCCGGCGATGATGCCTGGGCGGATGACGAGCGGATCGGAAAACGCGTGGAGGGCGGCGCGTTCGCAGTCGGCCTTGAGCGGGCCGTAGTTGGCAGGGGTGATGCTTTCGCCAGGCTGGTCGATCGAGGCCGCGAGAGGGGTGTCTTCGCGGGCGCCGGCGATCGGGAAATCAGCGTAGGCGGAGATACTGGAGATCAGGCAAAAGCGTCCGCCTCGTCCCCCGAGTGCGGCGTGCAGCGTGGTGACTGCCGCCGGGCGATAGGCACAGGTGTCGATCACGGCGTCCCAAGCGCCACCGTTGAGTTGCGCGAGATCTGCCGGCGCGTCGCGGTCGCCGGTGAGGTGCTCGATCTGGTCGGCGCACGGCAGCGGAGAATTGCCGCGCGAGAAGGCGGTGACCGTGTGGCCGGCGGCGACGGCGGTTTCGATGAGTGCCCGGCCCACGAATACACCTCCGCCGACGACGAGAATCTTCATGGGCCGCAGGATGAGGGAGGTGCCGAACTTTTGGCAATGGGTTCTGTCCGTTCCATCGGCGTTGGAGGGACCAATTTGGGGAGAAAAACGAATCTTCTGTCCGCCTCTCTGGGGCCGGCGTCCGTTTCACTCATCTCCGCTACTTCAGTCTAATCTCCTGACCGGCTCGCAACCGCGACCAGTTTACTTCCAGGTTGGCCGCGGTGATTTCTTCGGCGCTTAGGCCGGTCTTGATTGCGGCGGTTTCGAGCGAGTCGCCGAAGGCGATAACATAGCCGGAAATGGTTGTCGCGGTCTGGGGTTGAGTTAGTCCACGCAACGCTAGGTTTTCCGCTTCGAGTGGCGAAGTCGAACGGGAAGGAATGATGATTTCATCGCCTTCCATCATCAGGGAAAAATCATAAGTTGGATTGGCGGCGTTGAGCCGGGCTGACGTCACCGCCAGCGTTTTGCCGATGCTCCGCCCGGTGTCGCCACGCCGCACGACGTAAATCTCGCGGCTCATCGTTGGAGGCGTTGCTCGCGTCGAGGCGGGTGAGGGCTTCGTCTCTGCGGTCACCCCAGTGTCCGCGAGGGCACGAAGTTGTCGGGCGGTGTCGGCCTGCGCGTCGGTAGCTCGTTTGGCAGTCGTTCGTAGGGCGGGTTCGGCCCCATCGACTTCGGCCGTGAGCGGTTCGGTAGGTCGTGCCGTTGTCTGGGTTTGATACCAAATTCCGCCGGTGAAGCCAGCAAGAGCCGTGGCACTGAGGCCGAACCATTTGAGCGCCGTCAGCTTCGAGGTAAAGAGGGGAGCGGTCGTGGGTTTGGCGAGTGCGGCCGTCGCAACCGTCGCGGCAAATGATGAGGGCGCCGCGACTGCCGATTGGACAAGGGTGAGTTCCAACGCAGCGGCGGACGACGAGATGCCGTATCGAGCGAGAGCGATCTTGAGCTGATCCAAGGCACGAGCCACCCGTTTCTGCGCGGCATTTTCGCTGGCGCCGATTTGTTCGCCGATCACCGCGAAGGTTTTCTGCTCGAAGAAGCGCAAAATGATCGACGCCCGTTCGTCCGCGTCGAGCCTTTCCAAGGCGTCGTCTATGCCGGGTCGAATCTGTTCCCACGGCGGCTCAGGGGGCGAGGCGGTCGCCATCAGACTGGCCTCGGTTTCGCGGGCAATTCGGCGGTGCGTTCGCCGAAAGGTATTGAGGGCAGAAAAGCGCGTATTCGCATGGAGCCAGCCGCCAAGGCACGGGTGACGGGAAAGGAGTGACGCTTTGTTCGCCAAGTCCGTGAACACCTATTGGGTGATATCTTCGGCTCTATGGCGATCACCGGCGGTATGGCGGAGAGCGGTGTTGTACACCATGTTGGTGTGCCGACGCACCAGCTCAGTGAAGGCCGGCTCGTCGTCGTGAAGCGCGTAGCGTCGGAGGAGTTCGATGTCCGTCATGGTCAGCTACCTCAATACCGCCGCCAAAACCTCGAATCCGCCGATATTTTGCATATTTTATTACACTTTACACGAAAGCGTTTGGCCAAAGAAACCTTCTCTAGAGTGCATTTCCGCAGACTGGCGGCGTTCCCCGTGCCGAGCACCAGATTCGATCTTACAGCGTTGGCTAAGCATCGCGCCGATGAGAGCTGTTGCCGTGACGCGGGATCGGCCGTAGGGGTTGGCTGATCACGTGTAAGCTGATTGTATCCAGAGAATGGCGGCAGAAAAGCTAACGGCGGGAGCGGAGGAACGCACGGCGTCGCGGGCGCGGCAGTGGCAGTTTGGCCTGCTCTACTTTAGTGAAGGCGCGCCGATCGGCTTCTTGTGGTGGGCGATGCCGACCTTGTTGCGCAGCGAAGGTGTGGCGGTCGAGCGCATCACGGCGCTGACGGCGGCGTTGGTGTTGCCGTGGACGCTGAAGTTTTTGTGGGCGCCCTTGGTTGATGCGTGGCGCGGACCGCGTTGGGGATTTCGCGCGTGGGCAGCGACGGCGCAAGTGGGCATGGGGCTGTGTTTGTTGCCGCTGGTTTTTGTCGATCCGGCGGAAGGATTTGGACTGTGGTTTGGGTTGCTGTTGGCGCATGCGTTTTGCGCGGCGACGCAGGATGTCGCGATCGATGCGCTGGCCGTGGCGGCGGTGCCGGCGGCAGAACGCGGACGGGTGAATGCGGCGATGCAGGTCGGCATGCTCGGAGGGCGCAGCCTGTTTGGTGGCGGGGCGATCGTGTTGGCGGGGTGGGGCGGTTGGCCGGTGGTGTTTGGTGCGTTGGTCGCGGCGGTGTGGCTGTCGCTGGTGGTGTTGTTGACCAAGGTAAAGGAACCGGTCGGGCGCGCGACGCACCGCGGCGGAGTGCGCTCCTTTGGGCGCACGTTGCGCGGCATGGTGGCGCGGCGCACGACTTGGTGGGGATTGGGGTTTGCCGTGGTGGCAGGCGCGGGATTCGAAGCGGCGGGGGCGTTGGCGGGACCGCTGTTGGGCGATCTTGGGGTGCCGACGACGACGACGGG
>CAXBDS010000021.1:0-42410 GCA_963974355.1 uncultured Opitutaceae bacterium | reverse complement strand
GGCGCCCGTGGCGATAAAACGCCACGGGCGCCTTTTTGGTGCGCTCAATCGTGAGCGTCGCCGTTACGTTTGCGGCAGACGCAGCGTGGCGCGCAGGCCGCCGCCTGCGCGGCGCTGCAGGGTGATGTCGCCCCCTTGTGAGCGGGCGATGGTGCGGGCGATCGAGAGCCCGAGGCCGACGCCGCCGGTGCTGCGGTTGCGCGATTGTTCGAGGCGCACGAAAGGTGTGAATACACGTTCCAGATCTTCGTCGGAGATGCCGGGGCCGTCGTCGTCGACCGTGATATCCCACCAGTCGCCGGATTCGGTCAGGCCCAGACGGGCGCAGCCGCCGTAACGCACGGCGTTTTCGATCAGGTTGCGCAGTGCCCGGCGCAAGGCATCGGAGCGGCCCCGCCACGGCACCCGCCCGCCCGCTTGAAAGTCGACCTGCCAACCCATCTCGGCGAGATCGTCGCTCAGGCTGGCGAGAAGCGCGGCGAGATCGACCGAGCGGGTCGATTCCACCACCGATTCTTCGCGGGCAAACGTAAGCACGGCTTCGGTCATGGCCTGCATTTCGTTGAGCGTGGCGATGACTTTGTCCTTGGTTTCGATGTCGTCGATGAACTCGGCCCGCAGGCGCAACGAGGTGATGGGGGTGCGCAGGTCATGACTGATCGCGGCGAGCATGCGCGTGCGATCCTCCACGAAACGTCGGAGGCGCGACTGCATGCGGTTGAACGCGGCGGCGGTGCGCTGGATATCTTCCGCGCCTTCCTCGGGCAGGGGCGTCACCTCTTCACCGCGGCCCAGGCGATCGGCGGATTCCGCGAGGTGTTGCATCGGCCGGCCGATCCGTCGCACCGCCACGACGGAAACCAAAGACAGCATCACGGCGGTGATGCCGAATGAGAGGTAGAAGTAGGCGGCAGAGTCGTTGAAGGTTTCGGGCTTGGCGTAGACGGCGTGCATCCACCGACCGTCAGCCAAGTCGACCGCCACGCCAAAACCGTTCCAAGCGGTGAGGTCCAGCAGCTGCGCCGGCTGGGTGCCCGACCATAGGCGATCCGTCAAGGGGGTCCATTCGGCGGCGGTTTTGGCCCGCAGGTCGCTGTCGGTGAGGTGCGGATTGCCGCCGGTGGCCTGGCCGGGACTGAGCGCCCGGCTCAACTGCTCGCGGGCGATTTCCTGCCAGGCGGCCGGGGCGACCGGCGGTTGGTTCGTGGTCCAATAGCGGGTCAAACCGGTGCCGACCGCGCGCATGATTTCGGGATGGCGGGCGGGGTCGCTGGTTTCGAGCAGTTGCGCGATGGCCGCGACGCGCGCGAGGTATTCCTCCAGGCGGACTTCGCGCAGAGACCGGCCGCGCTCGACTTGATAGATGAGGAAAAACAGGACCTGCGAGGCGACCAGCGCCAACAGCATGAGGGCGATCCATTGCCCGGTGAGACTACGCATCCAGAGGCGTTTCATAGCGGCTCGACCTTTCCGGTGAAGCTGTAACCACCTCCCCAATACGTCTTGATCAGGACGGGGTTTTTGGGATCGGCCTCGATTTTGCGACGCAGGCGGCTGACCTGATTGTCGATGCTGCGATCCCACACGTCGGCGGCGCGGCCTTTGGTGAGATCGAGCAACTGGTCGCGGGTCAGCACGAGTCCGGGGTGCTCCAGGAATACGCACAGGAGGCGAAACTCGGCGGTGCTCAACGCGACGGCCATGTCGTCGGGCCCGGTGATTTCGCGCCGGCTCATGTCGAGGATCTGATCCGCGAAACGCACCCGCTCGGCTTGGATCGTGCCGCGTTGCTCGGGCAGGCTTTGGGCGCGGCGCAACACAGCCTTGATGCGGGCGAGCAGCTCACGCGGGTTGAAGGGTTTTGTGAGATAATCGTCGCCCCCCATTTCCAGCCCCAGGATGCGATCCATGTCCTCGGCGGCGGCGGTGAGAAAGATGATGGGCAGTTGCGAGCTCGCCCGCAGGTGCCGGCAAAACGAGAGCCCGTCTTCGCCGGGCATCATGATGTCGAGCACGATGAGATCGGGGGCGCTGCGCTCGATGAGGCGGCGGCATGCGGCGACGCTCTCGACCGCACTTACCCGGTAGCCGTGCTTGCCGAGATAGCGGCCAACCAGTTCGCGGATGTCTTGATGATCATCCACAACCGCGATGTGAGGGCTCGAGTTCATGGCGTGGCGGGAGGGATGATTCATACGGAGGGCGAGACCGGAGTGCGCGGGAAAAAGTGTATCAAAGTGTGTCGGACCGGCGGGTGGGCGACAATTCGCCACAAATTTCGCCTCTCCGGACAAACCTCGAACCGGGATACCTGCTATTTTCGTCGTCGCCTGGGCTGTGCATGGCCTGGGCGCTTTTCTTTGTGATGAAATTCAGCCGGATTCTTGGGGTTCTCTTGGTGGTGGGCGTGGCGGCCGCGTTGGCCTGGCACTTGCGCCCTGAAGCATCCGCCGCCGCGGCGGCCACCGGGGGCGGATCGACCGGGGTGGTGGTGGCAACCACCCGGGTCGCCCAGCGCGACATGCCGGCGTGGCTGAGCGGCTTGGGCACGGTGCGCGCCTACAACACCGTGACGGTGAGGCCCCGCGTCAACGGCACGCTCGATCAGGTCAACTTCACCGAAGGTCAGGAGGTTGCGGCCGGCGACGTGTTGGCCCGCATCGATCCGCGTCCTTACCAGTCCGCCCTGGATCAGGCGCTCGCCCGGCAGCGGCAGGACGAAGCGCTGTTGCTCAACGCGCAACGCGAGCTGGAGCGGTCTCGCCAACTGGTCGCCGATCGCGCGGAGAGCCGTCAGATCCTCGATCAAAAGGAGTCCGATCTCGCGCAGGCCGATGCGGCGGTGCACGCCGACTACGCGAGCGTGCAGGCGGCTGAGCTCGATTTGGAATTCACGACCGTGCGCGCGCCCATTGCCGGCCGCACCGGCGTGCGCCTGATCGACGCGGGCAATCTGGTGAGTGCCAACCAGACCACGGGCCTCGTCGTCATCACGCAGATGCGACCGGTTTCGGTGCTGTTCACCTTGGGCCAACAATACCTGCCGGCCTTGCGGCGTGGCATGGCGGCGAACGGCGGTCCGTTGGACGTCGAGGCGCTCGCGCCGGACGGTTCCAGCCTCGGTCGGGGGAAACTCGAATTGATCGACAACCAGATTGACGGCTCGACCGGTTCGGTGCGCTTGAAGGCGCGTTTTGAAAATGACGACCAAGCCCTCTGGCCGGGCCAGTTCGTCTCGACCCGCATCTTGGTCGAGACGCGGCGCCAAGCCGCCGTCGTGCCGGCGGAGGTCGTGCAAGCCGGTGTCAACGGGCCGTTCGCCTACGTCGTAAAACCGGACCAGACGGTGGAAGCGCGTCCGCTCACGGTCGGCCCGAGCGTGGACGGCTTTACCATCATCGAGCGAGGCCTCGCACCCGGCGAAGAGGTGGTGCGCGAAGGGCAGGTCAAACTTGAGCCGGGCACCAAGATTTCCGCCAGCGATACGGCGTTGCCTACCGCGTCATGAGCCTCTCCACGCCCTTCATTCGCCGGCCGGTCGCCACGACCTTGATGATCGTGGGCCTCGTGCTCATCGGCTTGACGGCGCTGCCCTTGCTGCCGGTGGCGCCGCTGCCGCAGATCGCGTTTCCCACCATTCAGGTTTCGGCCAGCTTGGCCGGCGCCAGTCCGGAGACGATGGCGTCCTCCGTCGCTACGCCGCTCGAGAACCAACTCGCGCTCATTCCCGGTGTGGCGCAGATGTCGTCGACCAGCAACATGGGCAGCGTGTCGATCACGCTCCAGTTCGACCTGGATATCGACATCGATGCGGCCGCGCAGGAGGTGCAGTCGGCCATCAGTGCGGCCGGGCGGGGCTTGCCGGACGACATGCCGAGCCCGCCGACTTACCGGAAAGTGGATCCCTCGGATTCGCCGATCATGCTGCTCAGCATGCAGTCGGATGTGATGCCGTTGACCATGGTCAGCGACTACGCGGCCAACGTCGTGGCGCAGCAATTGTCCCAACTCTCCGGCGTGGCCGATGTGGGCATCATGGGTGAGCTCAAGCCTGCGGTGCGGGTCGAGGTCGATCCGGCCAAACTCGCCGCGCTCGGGCTTAGCCTCGACGACGTGCGCGGGGTCATCGCGCAGATGACGGTGAACTCCCCGAAGGGCAGTCTGAGCGGGCCGCATCAGTCCTATGCGATCTACGCCGACGATCAGTTGCTGGAGGCCGACAAATACAACGACATCGTGCTGGCCTATCGCGACGGCGCGCCGATCCGCGTCCGCGATGTCGGTCGGGCCGTGAGCGGCCCGGAAAATCGTTTCTCGGCCGCGTGGGTGAACAACCAGCGCGGCGTGGGAATCATCATTCGCAAGGAAGCCTCGGCCAACGTCATCGAGACCGTGCAACGCATCCGCGATCTGTTGCCGCAATTGCAGGCGGCGATCCCGCCGGCGATCAAGCTCGATGTATTGAGTGACCGAATGCGCACGATCCGCGCGTCGGTCTCGGAGGTTGAGCTGCACCTCGTGCTCACAATGGTCCTGGTGACGGGCGTGGTGTTCCTGTTTCTGCGCGACATGCGGGCGACGTTGATCTCGAGCTCGGTGGTGCCGATCTCGATCGTGGCGACCTTTGCGGCGATGTATGCGCTGGGCTTTAGTTTGAACAATCTGTCGCTCATGGCGCTCACGATCTCGGTGGGCTTCGTGATCGATGACGCGATCGTGATGTTGGAAAACATCTACCGACACATCGAGGACGGGATGCGGCCGTTTGACGCGGCCCTGAAAGGCGCCGGGGAGATCGGGTTTACGATTCTCTCGATCAGTTTCTCGCTGGTGGCGGTGTTCATCCCGGTGCTGCTCATGGGGGGAATCGTGGGACGTCTGTTCCGCGAGTTTGCGCTGACGGTGACGGTGGCGGTCCTGGTTTCCGGGGCGGTCTCGCTGACGCTGGTGCCGATGTTGTGCTCGCGGTTTTTGCGTCACCACCAGAAGCCGAAGCCCGGCACGCTGCGGGCGGGTTTCGAGCGGATACTCGATGGGTTCTTTGGTTTCGTGGACCGGGTTTACGCGCGGATGTTGCGCGTGGTGCTGCGGCATCAGGCGGCGACCTTGCTTTCGCTGTTTGTCACCATCGGGCTCACGGCGGTGGTGTTTGTGCAGATGCCGAAAGGGTTCTTTCCGCAGCAGGATACGGGCATCCTCGACGCGACGGCCGAGGCCTCGCCGGATATTTCCTTCGAGGCGATGTCGGCGCTCGTCGAGGAGATCGGGGCCAAGATCAAAGCCGATCCCGGCGTGCTGGCGTTTCAACATTTCATCGGCGGCGGCCGGGGCGGCAGCGGTGGCAACAGCGCGCGCTTCTTCATCACGTTGAAGGAACGCGATGACCGGGAAGACGTGTGGACGATCATCGATCGGTTGCGTCAGTCGACGCACTCGATCGCCGGGGCGAATCTGTTTTTCCAAGCGCGCCAGGATCTGCGCATCGGCGGCCTTTCGTCCAAGACCCAGTTCCAATACACACTGCGCGACGTCAATATTGACGAGCTCAACGAATGGGCCCCGAAAATCCAGCAGCGGTTACGCGAGTTGCCGGAATTGCGCGATGTGACCTCCGATCAACAGTCTTCGGCGCCGGCGTTGGAGTTGGAAATCGACCGGCAGACGGCGGCTCGTTTCGGCATCGAAGTGAGCGCGATCAACTCGACGCTCTACAACGCCTTCGGCCAGCGGCAGGCGACGCAGTTCTACACTCAGGTCAGCCAATACAAGGTCATCGTGGAAGTGCCGCCCGAGCTGCAGCAAGACCCGTCGACTTTCGACAAACTCTTCGTGCGCTCGCCGCTCACCGGCGGCCAAGTGCCGCTCTCGGCGTTGGTAAAATTGAAGACCGGCGGGACGAAGTCCCTTTCGGTGAACCACCTCGGGCAATATCCGGCGGTCACGATTTCCTTCAATCTCGCGCCGTCGGTCGCGCTCGGTGACGCGGTGAAGGTCATCGAAGCAGCGAGCGCGGCAATGGACGTGCCTGCGACCCTGACCGGCAGTTTCCAAGGCACGGCGCAGGCGTTTCAGTCGTCGCTGAGTTCGCAGCCTTATCTCATCGCGGCGGCCATCATCGCGATCTACCTGATCCTCGGCATGCTCTACGAGAGCTTCATCCATCCACTGACGATTCTTTCAACGCTGCCATCCGCGGGCCTCGGCGCCTTGCTGACGCTGTGGATCGCGGGCCAGGACGTCGGCGTGATCGCGATCATCGGCATCCTGTTGCTCATCGGCATCGTGAAGAAGAACGCGATCATGATGATCGACTTTGCGATTCAGGCGGAACGCGACGAAGGCATGTCACCGGGCGAGGCGATTTTGCAGGCGGCCTTGAAACGTTTCCGGCCCATCACGATGACGACCATCGCGGCCATGCTCGGCGGCATCCCGCTGGCGCTCGGCCACGGTGAAGGGGCCGAACTGCGACAACCGCTCGGCTATGCGATCGTGGGCGGATTGATCGTCAGCCAGGCGCTCACACTGTTCACCACGCCGGTGGTTTACCTTTACTTCCACCGGCTGACGGATCGCTTCCGTCGTCCGGCGAAAGACGTTGCGAAAGATCCCCGCGCGGCGCCTCAACTGTCACCCGCGGTTCACTCGCACTCCTGAGAGTCAGGCGAGGTCTCCTCGTTGGGTGGGCTGGGGCGGAGCGGGGTGGCGTTTGCTGAGGTTCGCGGCGCGCGCGGGCACATGATGACGAGTGGTGATCGAATCCGCTACTGATCGGGTGACGAGTGGCGGACGACTCGTGGAGGCGCTGACGCCTTAAAAAAAGATGACCGGCCGCCTACCCCTAAGCGACCGGTCTTTGCTTTCTTAGTTACCCCAAAATGTCCCCGCTAAGCGGGAACAAGAACCACTGTGCACAGCGCGATTTGGCGTTAAAACACTTCGCGATTCGGACAGTTCGAGGATGCGTCGCGCGAGGATCGGTATGGTTCGCAACTACCTGACGGGGAATCCCATGCGGATCGCCTCGGCGAAGGCGCGGAATGATTCGGCCTTGGTGGGTTTCGCGATTAAACCCGATCTCAGCGACGCGTGAGGGGGCAAAATAACGGCCGAGCCGGCCTTCCCCTTCGCGAATTGTCCAAGATCTTTCCTGGGCAATCCTGAGACCTCTCAGCGATGCTCTTCGTAGGTGATCTCGATCTTGGCGGCGAAGGCCTTTTTCTTGGCCGTGCCTTGGAAGCGGATGCTGTGCGTGAGCTCGTCGTAGACGTATCCATTCTTTGGATCCGCCGGGATGGCCTCGCCGTCCACGAGCACGCGCAGGCTTGGCTGGTAGAGCGTCGAGCCGATGCCGACGGGATCAAGGGCGACGGCCACGGTATCGGCGATGCGGTCGCCCAGCGCCGCCAACTCGGCGGAAAAGTCGCTCTCGATGTTGAGCACGGATCCGCCGGTGAGCTCGGCCGCGCGACGATGGGAGACATTGGTGGGCGACACGACGGCATCCATCTCGATTTTGCCGCGCTGGTTGCCCTTCATGATGATGAACGGCCGCAGGACCCAGTAGTTGATGTAACCGTCGAGCGTCTGGCGCTCGGTGGGGTGGCTTTCGTTGTAGTCTTGGAGCAGCTCGGGCAGCTTGCCGTCCTGCACCCATTCGGCTTTGCGGGTGCCGTCGCGCCCGACCTGCCAGGTCGCCATGCGGGTTTCCTCTTCGTCCATGAAGAAGACGACAATCGTGGTGGCTTCAGGGCGCAGCATGCTGTGCTGGCCATTGTAGGCGGCGGCAACGAAGTTATACACGGCCGTGAAGGCGGTGCGGTTGCTGTCGCCGTTGGTGCCGACTTTCACGAGCTCGGCGAAGACACTGTCCGGCGTCTGCGGGGTGACCCACGGCTGACGCATGACGGGGAGAGAGACGAGGTTGCCGTTGCTGGCGACTTGTTTGGTGGTCTGCTTGGGTTGGCCGTCGCGGCCGAGGACCGGGCGGCCGGCGGCGTCGAGTTCGGTGCCGCGCACGCGCTTGTAGTTACGTTGGCCAGAGTTGACGAAGTCAGTCGTGAGCACGCCGATGCGGTAGTCGAGTTGGCGCTCGTCGAACAGCTGGCGGAAGCGCCGCAGGTTGTCCGCGATGCGGCTCTGATGCGGGGCCATCGAGGGCGAGTTGTTGACGACGAAAACCAAGTCGACTTCGCGATGGGCGGAGCGATCGGCGACCTTCGTCTTGGGAGTGCGGATCGGTTCGACGCTGACGGTGACGGTATTCTCTACGCCCAGTTCGGGGTTGTTTTCGTCGACCGTGTAATAGGTGAAGCGATCATCGCCGATGAAGTTGGGATCAGGCGCGTAGGTGAGCTCGCCAGTCGCACGATCGAGGCGGGCGGTGCCGTGGGTGGGCTTGGCCTGGTCGTCGAGCACGTAGGCCACCTTGGCCCCGGCAATCGTGAGTCGGTCCGCCTCGTTCATGAAGTCTTCGTGGCTCGGCACCTTGCGGGAGACGGGCTGGTTGGGGCGCGTCTGGAGCGTAACCGGCACGGCCTGCACGGCGCGTTCGCGATCCGCGCTGACTTCAAACGAGTCCATCTTCAACGGCGGCGGCGGGGTCACGTCGATCTGCACCTCGCTTTCGGAGGTCAGCCCGGTGGTGCGGTTGAGGACGCTATAGCCAAACGAATCGGGTCCCTCGTAGTCGCCGTCCGGGCGGTAGGCGAAGTAGCCGAGGCGGGCCGTTTTGTTGCGAAAAATATCCGACTCGCGACCCCCGGCGAGGCCCACCCGGCCGTGGAGCGGTTCCGCCGTGATGGTGAACACGAGTTCATCGGGCAGCTCTTTGCTCCCGATTTCCGGGGAGACGGGCAACTCGCCGGAAACCCCTTGGCCATCGGCGTGCAGGCGCATGATGGGCGCGGCAACGGCGGTGGTGGTGGCCGGCGCGGAGTCGGGCGCTGCGGCTTGCGCGGTCAGCCCGGCGGTGGTCAGGACCAGCACGCGCAGTCCGGTGCGGAAAAATTGAGAAAACGTCATCGTGGGAACAGTGATGCCAACATGGATGGCTTAAACGGGCCGAGGTTCCGTTTCGCGATCCTAATGTGTTGGGCACGAAGGCATCTAAACGGTTTTGGATGAGTCCCTTCGGGCCCGGCATGTGACGAAGTATGACGGGGCGTCGCCGCCCGCTTGATGGGGCTCTGTCGACGAAAAAGTCGAGGTCTATGACCCCGGCGGCCGCCTCAGCATGACGGCTGAAGCGGTTTTGCGGATTCGGTCAGTAAACCTGCTCGTCGAGGAGGGCGAAGAGCTCGGCTTCGGTGATGCGGCGCTGGGCCATGCTGTCGCGTTCGCGCAGGGTGAAGGTTTTGCCTTCCTTCTCGATGGTGTCGAAGTCGATCGTGACGCAGTAGGGCGTGCCGATCTCGTCCTGGCGGCGGTAGCGGCGACCGACCGCGCCGGCCTCGTCGTAGAAGCAGGCGTAGCGGCGCTTGAGCTTGGCGTAGAGTTCCTTCGCGAAGGCGACGAGCTCGGGCTTGTTCTTGAGCAGCGGGAACACGGCGACCTTGACCGGGGCGATGCGCGGGCTGAGGCGGAGGACGGTGCGGGTCTCGCTCTTGCCCTTTTCGTCGGTGACCTGCTCCTCGGCATAGGCCGCGCAGAGGACGGCAAGGAAGATGCGGTCGACGCCGACGGCCGGCTCAATGACGTGAGGCACGAATTTCTTCTTCGTTTCCTCGTCGAAGATTTCCTGCGGTTTACCGGAGCCTTTGGCGTGTTGGTTAAGGTCGTAGTTGCCGCGGGCGGCGATGCCCCAGAGCTCCTGCACGCCGAAGGGATACTTGAACATGATGTCCGTCGTGCCGCGCGAATAGAACGCGAGCTTGGCCTGCGGGTGATCGTAGAGCGAGAGGTGCGACTCGGGCAGACCGATGGACTTGAGCCAATCCCAGCACCACTGAATCCACTCCTTGTGCGAGGCGGCCCAATCGGCTTCTTCGTGGATGAAGTATTCCATCTCCATCTGCTCGAACTCGCGCGAGCGGAAGATGAAGTTGCGCGGGGTGATCTCGTTGCGGAACGATTTGCCGATTTGCGCGATGCCGAAGGGCAATTTCACGCGGCCTGTATCGACGACGTTTTTGAAATCAACGAACATGCCCTGCGCGGTTTCGGGGCGCAGGTAGGAGACGGCCGAGTCGTCGCGCAGCGCGCCGACGTAGGTTTCGAACATCATGTTGAAGTCGCGCGGCGGCGTGAGGCTGCCGGGCTCGCCGGTGGCGGGTGAAGGGATGAGGGCGATCTCCTCGGGCTTCGCCTCGGTCATGTCGCGCGGGGTGACGTTGGCGAGGGTGCCTTGCACGGCCTTCTTCCGCTTCATCGCCTCGGCGGCGATTTGCAGCGTCGCGGCGATGTCTTCGTCTTCGAGGGCGGAGACGTAGCCGATGATGTTGCCGTCGACGGTGACGGGAGAGAAAAAGAGTTGGTCGGCGCGGTAGCGTTGTTTGCTGGCTTTGCAGTCGACGAGCGGATCGGTGAAACCGCCGACGTGGCCGGAGGCTTCCCAGACCTTCGGGTGCATGATGATGGAGGATTCGAGGCCGACGATGTCGTCGCGGCGGCGCACCATGTCATCCCACCAGCAGTCGCGAATGTTCTTTTTGAGCTCCACGCCCATCGGGCCGTAGTCGAAGAAACCGTTGAGCCCGCCGTAGATTTCAGACGACTGGAAAACGAAGCCGCGGCGCTTCGCAAGTGAGACGACGGCTTCCATGAGGTTGGCGGGGGCGGCTTCAGGCGTGGACATAAGGCGTAGTGATTAGCCTGATCGAAGCGGCGCGGTCAACGCTGCGGGTGGGGCGGGCCGCAGACGTTTTGTGGAGGAGATCTGACGGCGATGGAGCAACTCCGCCGTTGCGCGGGAGGCGGGGGGCGTGCGTTGTTGCGGAGATGAAGCTGTCGTTTACCACGCGCGAATACGCCCAACTGCTGGAACTGGTTTACCTCGGCATGCAGACCGTCGTGAACATGCAGGGCGAAGAGACGCCGGCGATGAAGCGTTATGCGGACCTCGAACAAAAGCTCCTCGATCTCGCTACGCCGCAGGGCTGCGCCGATCTCGTCACGGTGGGAAGCGATGGTCGGTTGATGTTCTCCGACAAGATGTCGACCGACGAACGGTTGGGCAAAATCATCGGCGATCACGCCAACGATTCGTTCTGGCGGGAGTTGGTCCACCGCATCTCGGACCGTGACTTGGCCGCGGAACAAGTGCGCCAGGCGGCCACGGGCAAGACGGGGCCGGCGATCGACGCCGAGCTGCGCTTACGCGAACTCGAAGACGGCTTGTGGAGTGAGTTTGAAACGAACGATCTGGCCAACGTCGTATTGCTCAAGGGCGCCCAAGGCTGAGGGCGGCGCCGCCGGGACGGTGAACGATTTTGCCCAAACCCTCCTGCGGGTGGCGCGGCGAGCGGGCGAGAGCCCCGTAGTGTCACAAATGTGCGGAAGATTGCGTCCGGGCTTTGATCTTGGCGGGGCTTGTGCTTAATAAAGGTCCCAATGGCTGCGACCGATAATGTGCTCGTGCCTTTGCCGGGGTTGACGCTACCGCGCGATCTACCTTGGAGGGTCAACTTCATTGATTTGGTGGAAGACCACCTTAGGCGCATGTCGGTCTCGGCGCCCTTCGAGGCTCCCCGGTTCTTCGGCTACTACTTCCGAGGGGAGGAACCCGTGGCCGTGACCGGAAGCTGGACCGTGCTGCTCGACGCGCATCCGATGTTGATGAGGTTGCCGTCGGCGCTGAACGAAGCGACGGACGGGCGTTTCGAGGTCACGGGCTCACCGGATCGCGAGCCGGATTTTGTGCTCGTGCACGACCGCTGGGACGGCACGTGTTGCCTGTGGCGTTTCGCCTACGGCATGCGTTTCGTCATGGCCGAAGAGGCCGTGCTGCACGACGAACGGTCGTAACGGTTGGGGAAGGCCTGGCCGAGGGCAATCGGGGTCGCTCGCGGTGGGTTCTACTCGTCGTCGAGGGCCGGTGTCGGGGAGGCGGGGGCGTCGCGGCGGAGGAACGCGACGAGGTCGCTGGCAAACTTTTCGCCGAAACCATCGATCACCATAATGTCGGCGGTATCCGCAGCGCGGATGCGATCGATGCTGCCGAAGTGATCCATGAGGGCGCGGCGGCGCACGGGGCCGAGGCCGGGGAAATCATCGAGCACGGACTCGCGGATCTTTTTGGAACGGAGGTCGGCGTTGTAGGTATTGGCGAAGCGGTGGGCTTCGTCGCGCAGGCGTTGCAGCAGTCGCAGGCCGGGATGCGTGAGGCCGAGATTGAGGGGGGGGCGTTCGTCGGGGAAAATGATCGTCTCGTGTTTCTTCGCGAGGCCGATGAGCGCGGGCGGTTCAAGGTCCAAGGCCACGAAGGCTTTCAGCGCGGCGCTGATCTGGCCGCGACCGCCGTCGATCACCACGAGTTCGGGCAGGGGTTTGCCCTCGTCGCGCAGCCGGCGATAACGGCGTCCGACGACCTCCTCCATGGCACGGAAATCGTCGTTGCCGACGAAGCTTTTGATCTGAAAGCGGCGGTAGTTGCTTTTGTCGGGGCGGCCCTCCGCAAAGTGCACCATCGAGGCGACGACGAAGGTGCCGCTGATATGGGAGATGTCGAAGCACTCCATATGCGTGGGGGGGCCGGGCAGGGCGAGCGCTTCGCTGAGCGTGGCGAGGGCCGCGCTGGTGGTGTCGTCGCCTTGGCGCGGGAGCGGTTGTTCGCGTTCGAAGCGGCGGGTTTTGGCGAGGGTCTTTTCGAGGGCGAAGACGATGTCGCGCAGTTCGGCGGCCTTTTCGAAATTCTGTTTGGCGGCGGCCGCTTGCATTTCCTCACGCAGGGTCTCGAGCCATTCGCGGGACTTGCCTTCGAGGAATTCGCAGGCATCGGCGACGCGTTGCTGATAAACGGCGGTCGTGATTTCGTTTTCGAGTCCGTAAATTTCCTGGCGCAGATCGTCGTAGAGTTGCCAGCGGCCATCGGGCAGGCGTTGCGGGGTGGCGTCGGCGAGGAGGATGCCGAACTGGCGGCGCATCTGCGCGAGGGTCTTGCGGAGGAGGCCGCTGTGGGCGAAGGGGCCGAAGTAGCGGGAGCGGTCGTCTTTTTTGAAACGGGTGAGGCGAAAGCGGGGCAGCTCTTCGGTCAGATCAACCCGGACGAGGGGGAAGCGTTTGTCGTCGGTGAAGTCGGTGTTGTATTTGGGTTTCCACTGCTTGATGAGGCGGCCTTCGAGCAGGAGCGCCTCGGGTTCGGACTTCACCTCAATCGTGTCGAAGTCGGCGATCATATCGATGAGCGCGCGAATCTTTGGGTGATAAGTCATCGCCCGCGACGGCGTGAAATAGGTGGAGACGCGTTTCTTGAGGGCCTTGGCCTTGCCGACGTAGATGATGCGGCCGAGGCGATCCTTCATGAGGTAGACGCCGGGCTTGTCCGGGAGGTGGCGCACCTTTTCCTTGAGATTCACGGGCTCGCTCATCGGAAAGCAGGGGGCGGTTGCGCATAGGCGAGGACCGGTTCGGCGCAGCCTTCGGGCATGGCGAAGGAGGGGGCGATCTCGAAGTCGTCGTTCACGCGCGCGCCCGCGCGCGCCCGTAACAACTTTCCGGCGCTGGAGGTCCCCGTCCGCACCAAAACGACCGGGAAGGTGAATCCGGTGGGGGCGGGTTGTGGGGACGTGGCTGGCATTTTCGGAAGTTTAGTCTAATGTCCGTCTCTGCAAGCATGGTTTCGTCTCAATCCAAATCCCCCGGGGCAGCCCCGCAGTTTAGTGGCAAGCGTTTCGAGTTGCTGACCTTCGGCGATGAATTGCTCCTTGGTTTGACGGCCAATGGCCATCTCACGTTTATCGGGGCGCAGCTGGGGCGTCGGGGCGTGCAACTTTCACGCAATGTGACCGCCCCCGATACGGCCGATGCCCTCGGGCAGCAGTTCGCCGAAAGCTGGGCCCGCGCCGATGTGGTGATCACGACCGGGGGGCTCGGCCCGACCTGCGATGATCGCACGCGCGAAGTCGTGGCGGCGACGCTGGGGCAGGCCTTGGTGTTCGACGAAGACGTGAAGGCGCACATCGAGGCGCGGTTTCGCAGTTTCGGTCGTCGGATGACGGAGAACAATTTAAAGCAGGCGTATCGCTTTGCCGATGGCGAGGTGTTGACGAACGCCCATGGGACGGCGCCGGGACTCTGGTTTGAGCGGGAGGGCAAGGTCTTGGTGATGTTGCCCGGGCCGCCGAATGAGTTGCAGCCGATGTTTACGGACCAAGTGCTGCCGCGGTTGGCCGCGCGAGGGTTGTTGGCGGAGCGCGAGGCGTTCGTGCAAGTGCGCACGGCGGGCGTGGGCGAGTCGTCGCTGGAGACGCGGTTTCAACCGATCTTCGCGCCGCATGGCGACGCGTTGAGCATCGCGTATTGCGCGCATCAGGGGCAGGTGGATTGCCGGCTGAGCTCGCCGAGCGGCGCGCTGAATGAGGCCGCGCTGGAGCAGATCGCGAGCGAATGTGCGGCGTTGTTGGGCGAAGATTTTATGTGCTTCGGCCACGATTCGATGGGGAAGGTCTGCGCGGATTCGTTGCGTCGGCAGGAGTGCAAACTGGCGGTGGCCGAGACTGCGACGGGCGGACTGTTAGCCAATAGTTTCACGGATATCGCGGGGGCCTCGAAGTTCTTCGCGGGCGGGGCGGTGTGTTACTCCAACCAATCAAAGATGCAGCTTTTGGACGTGCCGGAAGATCTGTTGCTGCAACATGGCGCGGTGAGCGCGGAGACAGCCGTGGCGATGGCGGCGGGGGCGGCGGAAAAGCTCGGCGCGGACTTCGCGTTGGCGGTGACCGGGTTTCTGGGCCCGTGCGGCGGCACGGCGGAAAATCCGGTGGGGACGATCTTCATCGCCCTCTATTCGCCGGCGGGTGTGTGGTCGAAGCGGTTAAGTTACCCGGGGCCGCGGTCGACGGTGAAGCGGCGCGCGGTGAATGCGGCGTTGGACTGGCTGAGGCGTGAGCTGGTGCGTTTGGAAATGACGCGTGCGCCGGAAGTCGATCCGCTGCGACGCGGCCGCTAATCGACGCGGCGCGGCCAACCAGGCACGCGGCGACGGGCGTTGGGCATCACGATAGCCAGCGGGGCGAGCGAAACTTTCGACAACGGGTCAAGGTGGCGGCGGTTTGCGCCGTTGTGGAGCGCGTATGCCTACGCTCGTTTATGAAGTTACCGAAGCTTCGATTCGGATCCTGGCGCAGCAGTTGCCGGCTTCTCCGCGAGTGTTCGCCAAGGTGCAGGCGGCGCTGCAGCGGGAGGCCACGGGAGTGACCGAGATCGTGGATCTGGTCAAGGTGGATGCAGGCTTGTGCGCGGCGCTGTTGCGGGTGGCGAACAGCCCGTTTTATCAGCGTGGCGAGCGGATTGAATCGATCAACGCGGCGATCAACCGGGTGGGGTTGCGTAAGGTGCATCGCATGTTGGGCCTGGCTCTGGCGCAACAGGTGTTGCGGGGCGGTTTGGCGTGTTACGGTTTGTCGGCGGATCTGGTATGGGAGAATTCGGTGGTGGTGGCGCTGGCGGCGACGGCCTTGGCCCGGGAGGCGGGAGGAGATGACCGGGCGGCTTATACCTTGGGGTTGTTGCGATCAGTCGGCATGACGGTGCTCCAAGTTGTCGCGATGGGGGACGAATTGCCGACGTTGCACGAGCGCTGTGGATCGGGTCGCGAAACGCTTGCCTGGGAGCGGGCGACCTTCGGCATGACCTCGGCGATGGCGACGGGGGTGTTGTTGCGCGGCTGGGGGTTTTCGGACGAATGGAGTGCGGCGGCGGTCCACCACGTCGATCCGCGACAGGCGCCACAGCCGACGGCGTTGACCGCTTTGCTGCACGTGGCCAATGCGCTCGCCGAGCTATTGGGCAAGGGGTTGCCCTGTGAGGCGGGAAACTGGAGCTTGGACGATGCGATATTGCGCCAAGCGAGGGTGAAACCGGATCAAGCCCTGGCGCTTATCCCGGACATCCACGCGGAGTATATGCAGCTGCGTGCGGGGTTGGCTTAGGGTCCGCGGGCGCGGCGTCGAGGGCCGGTGTGAGGGCGCGGGGCAGTGATGGGAAGGGGTGTTGCCGGGCCCGTCACGACCCGGATTTACCCGAGCAAGGCTCGTAGCGCGGCGATGTATTTTGCTTGGGTGCGCGCGATGATATCGGCGGGCAAGTGCGGCGCTGGAGGCTGCTGGTTCCAATTGATCGAGAGCAGATAGTCGCGCACGAATTGCTTGTCATAGCTCGGGGGCGAACAATCGACGCGGTAGTCGGTGGCCGGCCAATAGCGGGAGGAATCCGGGGTGAGAACTTCGTCAATCAAGACAAGGTTGCCGGCGTCATCGGTGCCAAATTCAAACTTCGTGTCCGCCAGGATCATTCCGGCTTTGGCGGCGGCGGTATGGCCGTGCTGGTAAAGGGCGAGACTGGTTGCTTTGGCCTGCGCGTAGAGGGTTTCGCCCACGAGGGCTGAGCCGCCGGCGTCGTCGATAGCCTCGTCGTGGTCCCCTACCGCAGCTTTGGTGGTGGGAGTAAAGATGGGAGCAGGCAAGCGGTCGGCTTGGCGCAGACCGGTCGGGAGTGTGAGTCCGCAGACGGTGCCGTCCTCGAGGTAGGACTTCCAGCCACTGCCGACGAGGTAGCCGCGCACGACGCATTCGAGCGGGAGCGGCTTGAGTTTGCGCACGATCATAGAGCGCAGTTGGAGATCGGTATCGGTGATGCCACGCCGGGCGAATTCACCCGCTTGATCGGGCAGGAGATGGTTGGCGATGATGCCGGTTGTGGCGGCAAACCACCACAAGCTGATTTGATTGAGGATGATGCCTTTACCGGGGATGCCATCCTGCAGGATCACGTCGAACGCGGAGAGTCGATCAGAAGCCACGAGTAGCAGGGCGTCGCCCAAATCGAAGATTTCTCTGACCTTGCCCGAAGCGATGCGGGGAAAGGGCAAGCCGGAGATCGACGTGCGGGCGGTGGAAGGCAAAGCGGCGGTGATCGAAGCGGCGGTCATGGCGTTGGCAGCAGCCAAAAGTGGTTTTCGCCGGGGGCAACGAAAGACCGAAACAGGGATGGAAATCGGTTGAATTTTTCCCTTGCGCGGCGCGAGACCGAACCTACGTTCGGCGGTTCTTCAGCGTCCGTCCCTATCGTCTAGTCCGGCCTAGGACACCACCCTTTCACGGTGAGAACCGGGGTTCGAATCCCCGTGGGGACGCCACTTATCTCCTTCTAAATGAAGGAGATCCTTTTTCGCTAGAGCTAGGTTGCCAGTTGACGTGGCAACCTCAGCATGAATCAGACACAGTTCGACGTCAGCCCGTTTAAAAACCGGAACGGCTCCACTTCGTGGCGGGTCACTGGATGGCTCAACGGTTTCCGCATTCGGAAAAACTTCAAAACCCGCGAGGAAGCCGCCGCAGAAAAGGCGGCTCTCGCAATCAAAGCGCTGCAAGCCACCTCGGGTCTTCGCAGCATCGCCACTCCGCTCACCGACGAGCAAGTGCGTGAGGCGGAGGCGGTATTCCTTCGGCTCGGCGACAAGCCGCGCTCACTCTCTTTCTACGTCGATTTCGCGTTGGCGAATTACAAGGAACCAGAGAGCCAGAAACCAATCGCCGATGCCATCACCGCCTACATTGCGTCCAAGCGCCATGAGTGCGAACAAGGCCACATCTGCCGCGCGCAGCTCAAGCGGATCGAGTGGGATCTTAAGCGGTTCTCCGATCACTTTCCCAAACTCACCGTTGCCGAGCTCACGCTCGCGTCCCTGGTGGAGTTTCTCGAAATCGGTCGCCCGTCCATGAAGACCCACAATAACCGACGCGGCGTGCTCTCGACCTTTTTCAAGTTCGCGTTCCATCGCGGATGGGTGGTCGAAAATCTCATCCTGAAGGTGCCGCACTACCGGATTCGCCGCCGGGGCGGATCCGCGACCACGTTCACGGTCGCCCAAGCCCGGACCCTCATGGAGCACTTCGAGCAATTTGAGGGCGGCCGTTGGGTGCCCTATTTTGCGCTGTGCCTGTTCGCGGGCATTCGCCCAGGCGTGCCCGATGGCGAGATCACGAAGCTTCGCCCGGAAGCCGTGAACTTGGATACCGGCATCATCTCCATTTCTGCCGATGTGTCGAAGGTGCGCGAACCGCGGCGGGTCACGATCCAGCCCAACCTTGCCGCGTGGTTGCAGGCCTACCCGTTGAGCAAATTCCCCATCGTGGTCGCCGACTTCAAAAAACGCCGGGAGAAATTCCGCGACCAATTCCACCTCACGCATGACGTGCTCCGTCACACGTTCATCTCAATGTTTGTGGCGAAATATCGATCCATCGGCGAAGCGGCCATTCAGGCGGGCAACTCGGAAGGTATCATCCGCAAGCACTACCTCGACTTGAAGAGTCCGGAGGAGGGCACGGAGTTTTTCGATATCATGCCGAAGCACGCAACCGTTCCTCAAAAGGGTGCAGTAACTGACGCAGTTGACGAGAGGGCTGTGGCATGAGCCTTCCATCAAGCACCGCCACTGCTTCCTCTTCCCGCTTCACAGATGTCATCGGTCTTCGCGATTCCGGTATTTTCCCTGCGAACCGCAAGCCGTGTATCAAGACCCTGCGCGACTGGACCAAATACCGTCGCATACCCTCCCATAGAGTCGGGCATTTCGTTTACTACGATCTACAGGAGGTGGCGGAGCACATCCAGACCAAGCTCAAAATTCCGGCCCGTGGGTAGTGTATCCGGGAAATCGTGACGAAGAACGCCGCGTTGGTTCACGCCAGCGCGGCGTTTTTTGTTTCCGCAAAACTGGTCTTGAATAACGCGACTCGCGGGGCGCTTTAGCGGGCCAAAATTTAGAGCCCAAATAAGGGCCCGACTTCATCGACCTTACCGACTGTCTAAATTTCGTCGCACAACACTCATTATCTTTGTGCGGGATTCGGAGGGTCCAACTTCTCTCTTAGCTTTGGTAACCGCGTCGTTGATGGTGGTTTGATGAATACGGGGATATTCTTCGCGGACCTTTTGACGCAAATAGGCCAACTCGTGAGGCTGGCTTGAGACATTAGCCCGGTCTTGCGGGCCACGTCTTTTGGGATCGTCAGCCATGGTGCTATTAATGGGGTTGCACTTAGTTGCTGTAACATCGTGCGCCGACATCCGATTGGCAACGAATATCCCAATGATCCAGCGCATCAGCCAAGGCCCGAAATCCGGCCCCGATTTGCGCATCTATTCGGAAAAGTCGGACGGGCGTAAGGTGGTGGCGAACCGAAATCCACCTATGAGAAACCAAATCGATCCCTTCTTCGCCGAGCCCGTCGACCCCCGCACCGAAGCGCGGGAACTCGCGGGCGACGCCATTTGCCAACTGCTGATCTGGATGGCCGACGCGCCCACGCTTGAAGACCGCGGCCTGCGCACCACCGTCGCGCTCTACTGCGTCCGGCCAGATCTCCTCAACGGCGTAACGCTCGAACAGATCGGCGAGCAGACCGGACGCACCCGGCAGGCCGTCCACAAACTGGCGGACAACTTCCGCCTCAACATGGGACTGTCGTCATGAACACCGCTACCTCCATCACTTCGCCCGCCTCGGCCGCTGCCGAAATCAACCGCCTCTACGACGAAGCGCAGCGACTGTCCGCTGAATCGCGCACTTCTTTGCACGCCGCACTGTCGGCGGCTTGGCAGGCCGGTCAGTTGCTCATCGCCGAGAAAAAGCGCGTCCTCCGTCGCATGGGCGGAGGTGCGTGGCTTCTCTGGCTCGAACAGAATTTCCAAGGCGCGCCCCGCACCGCCCAGAAATACATGAAACTGGCGCGCAGCGTGGAGGACGTGACCTTCCTGCAGGGACTCAGCCTGCGTCAGGCCTACCTCCGGCTCGGCATCGCCACCGAACCAAAGACGCGCCGCGATTCGGCGCACGTGGGCAGCCTTCCCCCGCATGTGCGCCTCGTGAGCAAGCTGGTTGTTACAATCAAGGCGGAGCGAAAGCGGTTCGCCCGCTTTTCGAGCCCGGCGAAGGTCCGGCGAACTTGCCGGGATCGAAGCTGCCCAACAGATTCACGTCGTGAAAGCGCCTCAATCCTCACTGGATGAAGCCATCCTGCGCGACCTGGTTGATGAGACCGACGAGAGCGCGACCGCCGCCCTGTTCCTTCGCCTCTGTCGTCAATCACCGGAACTTCGCCATTGGCTCACGGAAGAATTCGGCCGGTCCGCCAAGGTCCGCAAGAAGTTCAACGCCCGCCTTAATGATCCCGAGGCGAGTCCGCCCCGCACGTTCATCGAACTCAGCGAGGACGCCCCCGCCCGGCGCCACGTATTCGAACAACTGCGCGAGCAAATGCCCGCCCGTCGCTACGGAGGCCTGACCTGGAGCGAAGTCGTGGCGCTCACCCGCGAATATCAGGCAGCCACGGTCGATCCCGGCGTCTTCATGCTCGCGCACGATTGGGGCCGCACCGGCGAGCCCTCTCCGGCGACCATGAAAGCTGGCCTTGATCTCCTGCAGGCGGTCATCCCTTCCGGTCGCCGCCGTGCGCTCAAGCATCTGGGCAAGGCGCTGACCTTCCTGAAGGCCTATCGGGAGAAGCCCATGCGCCGAACCGTGCTCGGCTACGGAGACTGGTGGAAGCTTCAGCTCCTTTTCTACATCCTCCGGCATCCGTCCGAGTCCTACCGCACGCGCGAACTGCGCGCCCACCTGCTGGCCCGAGAAATCGAAGTCAGCACCAAGGAAATTCGCCGCTTCTGCACCCGCCACGGTATTCGGCGAGATGTCCGCGCCGGTCGGCCTCGGCGGGCTGCCGGTGGCATTCAATAGCCAAAGCGTCCCGGCGTACTGTCGGGACGCGTGTGCTGGATCAGTCTTCGTTTGGCAGCATGATCGTGAGGCACGGTTCGCCACGATCACCGAGATGGGCAACGGCCTTGAGCGTGTGGAGGCGTCGCCGACCTGTGCCGGTGATAATTACTTGGAAGAGGCGGTGACTGGGCACCGTTGGTATGGGCGACATTCCAGACATGTGGAGGACATCATGCCAAACGCCTTGCCGGTCGTTGCAGTATTTTGGGCAGGAGACGGCCTGTTCAATCAGTGCCGCCACAGCAGCGGTCATGGCGACATGCACGCCGGGGAAGTGCTGGGTGGAGATGGGGCCAAGGTCACCGGACGGGGCATCGACGAGGACGCCGTCGGCGAGGGCTTGGGCACGGATATAAGCGGAAACGACCACGAACCCGTCAAGGGGATGGCCGGGCTGGTTGATAACGTCGCCGGCTTGGGGAGCCGGATGGCGGGAGATGTCGCGCATGGGATTTGGGATTCGTGCGCCCCAACGAGGGCGCGGGAGCAGCGGGCCGCGCTGCGCGGACCCCGTCGGAGCCAAACCTTAAAAAGGCCGCCCCGGAGGGATGCCGCCGGGCAGCGCCGTCCGCGCAAGGTGGAGCCGCGCGCAGCGCGGACTACCTTGAGGCGTGGACGGGCGGAGTGCGTAGCGCGAAGCCCGCCAGCCGTCGCAGGCGCTAACCTTAGGCAGCTCACCGGGATGGCACCCGCTTCAAAAAAACTTAGGCCATGCACATTTAAAGAAATGCTTGACGATTCTTACGGGCAGTAAGATTTTATTACATATCCAATGAATGCCCCAAATCGTAATGAAGTGCGCGACCTCCTTCTGGGGACGCTGAAAGACTTCCTCGGGGAGAAAGCTCCTGCCCAGATCACCGAGCATACCGATCCGTTCAAGGATCTAGGCCTTGATAGCGTGGATGGTGTAGAGTTTGCCTGCGTAATCAGCGAAAAATTGGGCTGCCATGTTCCAAATGATCTCAACCCGTTTGTAGATGATGCCCGCCAATGTGGTCGCCGTATCGGTGAAGTTGTTGATCTGGTGTGCCGCCTGATGGAGAAATAAAATTTATGAGCGATACCGATCTACTTCGCCAAGCGATTGCCGCTCGTCTCCGAGCGGCGCGAGAACAGTCCGGCCTGTCTCAAGGACAAGTAGCCAAACTTCTTGCAATGCAGCGTCCGACGATTTCTGAGATTGAGGCAGGTCGTCGGCGTGTCGCTGCCGACGAGCTGGCCGGATTTGCTCGTATCTATGGTGTGAGTATTTCGTGGTTGGCTGAAGAAAGGGCCGAAGTTTCTGATCCTGCTGCGGAACTGGCGGCTCGTGAGCTTTCAAAGCTTAAGCCGCAGGATTTTGACAACGTGATGAAGTTGCTACGCACTCTTCGCAAATCAGGAGGCGAAAACCAATGAGTGATTGGAAGGGCCTTTCCCGCTTAGCGCTACGCGGAGCCTTGGAAACCCGCCGCAAGGGCAAGGTGCTGAAAGACGTCCCAGTATGTGTGTTCGACTTGGCTGAACGACTTGGCCTTGAGGTCCGGTTTTGCGCGGGAGCCAGTTTTGAAGGTATGTATGCGAAGGGGTCCAACACTGTTCTCGTGCCATCCCTGCGTCCGCCTGGCCGGCAGGCGTTTACGGCGGCGCATGAAATGGGGCATTGGTATTTCGGACATGGCAGCCGGATAGATGAAGTGCCCGAGTTCACGCCGGACAACCGCAACGATCCTGAAGAATGGGCAGCAAATCTATTTGCCGCGTATCTCTTGATGCCGTCTTGGGCAGTGGAGGCGTCGTTCGCACGACGTAGTTGGACACCGCAAGCGTGCACGCCTATTCAGCTCTACGCGATTGCATGCGAGTTGGGAGTGGGCTACGAAACTCTTATCCAGCACCTGCGTTGGTCCCTTCAGTTAATAACATCAACCCAAGCTGATGTTTTGGCCAACACTACACCCAAGGCGCTACGTGAAAAATTAATAGGGGAAGTGAACACGAAGCACCTTGTTCTGGTGGATACCAAGTGGGTGACGGGCAATCTCGACCTTCAAGTGGGGCACGCCGCATTGCTGCCCACTGGCGCGGTCGTGGAAGGCACAAGTATTGCCGTGCTCGGCGACGTGCCCGCTGGCCGTATCGTGCAAGGACTCAAGCCGGGGTTGGCGCGTGTCTTCCTTGAAGGCGGTGGGTGGGCGAAATTCGTGCGTATAAGTCGGGCTGGCTTCGAGGGACGTAGTCTGTATCGACACTTGGAGGACCCTGATGTCGAGTAACCAGCCGCGGGTTATCGAGGAGTCCAACCTTTCTCACGCGTGGGGGCGTGTTCTGTTGCATGTGCTTGATCACAGTAAGAGAAATCTTGCGCCTCTGATGGTTTCTATCACGGGCTTTGCCGATGGGTTGCCGGTTGAAGATATCGAAATTCGCGATGCTCTCGACGCGACTCTCGCGACCAAAGAGAAGAAATTCCCGAGCAAGGTTTCAGCGCTAACGATTTTTCCACATGACGCTTGGGTGCGGCAGGGCCGCTTGCCCGTTCCGGAGTTTTCCAAGTGGTATCTTGAGCATTTTTTTCCCCGCATGCAGGCCCGCGACTCCCACAACAGTCGCGGAACGTATTTCGAGCGGATGGTGCGTTTTCAGGGGAGCAAGAAGGGAAAGGATGGTGTGATCGGTCTTCAGCAAACCAACCAATTGGAGCATATTACTTCTATTTGGCGACGTGACCGGGCCAAGGGAGGAAGCCCGCGTCACTCCGCACTACAAGCTTCTGTCTTCGATCCGGTTAAGGACCATACAGGCGGAAAGATGTTGGGTTTCCCCTGCCTTCAGCAAGTGAGCTTTTCTTACGACAATGACAACCAGTTGGCAGTTAATGCGTATTACCCCACTCAATACATCATGGATCGCTCTTACGGGAATTACCTAGGCCTTTGCCATTTGGGGCAATTCATGGCCCAGGATATGGGCCTGAGTCTGGTCCGTCTCAATTGCTTCATCGGACTGCCCGAAATCGGCAATAATTGGACGAAAGAGGAACTCCAGCCCTTGGCCGCTTTGGTGCGTGCTCACCTATCAAATTCCGATGCCACTTAACGCAACATCTGCTGGACCTGGGCGGTTAATTGTAATGGAGGGCGCAGATGGTTCTGGGAAAACCACCTTGGCGCACGCTTTGGTCGGGCATCTACAGGCAGCCGGACTTCCGGCAGTTTATTTTTCCTTTCCAGGCCGAGAACCGGGGACTTTAGGGGCTGAGGTGTATGAATTACACCATCGTAGTCGTGAGAGAGGCGTTACTGCGATTCATCCGGCTAGTATGCAACTTCTCCACATCGCGGCGCATATCGATGCCATTGAGACTAAAATATTGCCAGCGTTGCGACAGGGAAAACACATAGTCCTAGATCGCTTTTGGTGGTCAACTTGGGCTTATGGAATTGTGGCGGGGGCCGCCCCCGTGTCGTTAAAGTCGATGATCGAGGTCGAAATGGGCCATTGGGGATCGGTTCGACCGGATATGGTATTTCTAATTCTGCGCACCAAGGGCCGTGCGGATGATGTGGTCGCCGACCGACGTAAGCGAATAGAGGAGTATGAAAAATTGGCAGTAACGGAGCGGAATGATTACCCAGTCAGGCTGATTTCCAATGAGGGAACAATCCCAACGGCTCTGAAGAAGGTTGTGGCAGAGCTTCGCTTTCCGGAATGGTGGATAAACGAAGTGTGTGGGAGTGGGGTTCCACAAGGACAGCTTGCGCTGAACGGTTCAATGCCAAGCTCTGGGCTTCAAGTTTTTAGTCGATTGGCACCAGCAAAAACGACGGCTGTATATGACGCCTACTGGCGTTTTGCGAGCGAACGACAGCGTATCTTTTTTGCACGGGTCGAGGGGAGGCGTTGGCCTTGGACTGAAGATCCTGTGTTGCGTGAATACAAATTCACCAACGCCTATCGGGCATCTGACCGAGTGAGCCAATACCTCATTCGAAATGTTATCTATCAGGGGAGTCCTAATCCTGATGAAGTTTTTTTTCGCACCCTACTGTTCAAGATATTCAATCGTATCGATACTTGGGAATTGCTGCAGCATGAGTTCGGCGAGGTCACGTATGCTAATTATTCATTTAAGCGCTTCGATTCTGTGCTGAGTGCCGCAATGGCTCGTGGCGAGCGGATTTACTCGGCTGCATACATCATGCCTTCTGGTGGCTCAAAGGCCCCCCCAGGTCGCAAGCACTCCATGCATCTCCGTTTGATCGAGCAGATGATGAAGGATGGGCTTCCTGAAAAAATTGAATCCTCTCGCTCAATGGCCAAAGCCTTTGAGTTGATCCGAGCATATCCGACAATTGGTGACTTTCTTGCGTATCAGTATGTGACTGATTTGAACTACGGTCCGTTGACCACGTTTTCTGAAAAGGAATTTGTTATTCCTGGTCCAGGAGCATTGAGCGGTATTCGTAAGTGCTTCAGTGACCTTGGCGGCTTAACCGAAGCCGAAATCATTAAGGTGGTAACAGAGCGGCAGGCAGAGGAATTTCAGAGACTCGGATTATCCTTCAAAACCCTTTGGGGCCGGCCTCTTCAGCTGATCGATTGTCAAAATCTGTTTTGTGAGGTGGATAAATATGCACGTGTGATGCACCCGGAGTTCAGTAGTCCAACTGGACGCACGCGTATCAAACAGCGGTTTACGGAGGACCCGGGGCCAATTTCATTTTGGTATCCACCCAAATGGGGATTGAACGAGCTAATTAAGGAAAGGCGGGCCAATGTTTAGAACTTTCTCCGGTAAAACTGCTGATGAAGCGTGGCTCCAGATTGTCGAGGCCTTGCGTTGTGAGCCAAATGGTCCGGCTCAATCTGGCCGCGGTGGCTTGACCCAGGAAATTCTCCACGCCGCCATTGCTGTCGATAATGCGGCAGCGCGTTGGGTCATCTCTCGTCATCCGGCGATTAACCCTGCATATGCTTTTGCTGAGTTGATCTGGACAATTAATGGTCGGGAAGACTCGGCTTTTTTGACATACTTTAATTCAAAGCTCCCCGAATTAGCAGGTGATGGCCCGACGTTTCATGGGGCTTATGGCAAGCGGCTTCGTCGTCATCTCGGTTTCGATCAATTCGCGCGCGCCTATTCTGCGCTTAAGGAAAATCCCGATAGCCGCCAGGTAGTTCTTCAAATCTGGGATGGTGAAATCGATTTGCCAGCAAGTGACGGTCGTCCGGTCGCAGCCGACATTCCGTGCAATATAGTTTCTCTATTGAAGGTCCGTAATGGACGTTTGGAATGGATGCAGGTTATGCGTAGCAACGACATCTTTCGAGGCATTCCTTACGACTTTGTTCAGTTCACATTTTTACAAGAAATCATGGCGGGATGGCTCGGAGTAGAAGTTGGGGCTTACTGTCATGTCAGTGATAGCCTTCACGCTTACATAAAGGACATCCCCCGGATTCTTTCGGCCACGACAGTTCAGTCTGAGCCAGATACATCTGGCCTCACTTTGCCGTTCGCGGAGTCAGACGCAGCTTTTCGCCAACTCGCAATTGCGGTCGATCAGATCGTGCGTGCTGATTCTTCGGCGAGCCTTCTTTTATCTACGCTGCATTCATGTGCACTTCCATTGGGGTATAGAGATATGCTTGCCGTTCTCACTGCGGAAGGTTTGCGAATTCGGGGTGCTAAAGACGCTTACATGGAGGCGATTGATGCCTGCACAAATCCCCTGTATCGTCAGCTTTGGGGGCGATGGTTAGATAGATATCCTTCGCGGAGGATTTCCCATGAGAAGGATCAGGCACTTACTTCGTGAAGGACTCAGCGGTCTAGTGGGCACGAAAGCTCGCGGCGGCTTGCCGCACGTCGCAGGAATTGCGCGTGTTCATGTTTAATCCGGAGAGCTGAGGCTGAAGGGTGGTCCCTTTGGATCGACGGGATCTAAATACTAGCATCTAGCGGCCCGCCCCCTCGGCTCGCCATCTTCAGATCGGCCGCTGTCAAAAGTCGAGGTATGACGTCTTCAGATCGGCCTTCGCCCCGCGAGACGCACGAGCTGTTCGTTCTTCATTAATTCCGTTCGGAGATTTTCATCCAAGCCGACGTAGTAAGGCCTGAGGCGCTTGAGTGTGGCTTCCGCTTCCAAGTAGTCGCCGCAACGCGCCAGCACTACGGCATATTGGCTGCGAACAAAAATCCGCTCCGTGGGCTGGTTCAGTTTATCAACATACGGCATCACAAATTCCTCTGTGATTTTTCTGGCTCCGGTGCTATCTCCAATGGTCAAGAAATCGTCGGTTACATCCATGCCCAGCCGAACAAGCGAGTCGTATGCCCCGACCAGAGAATAAAATTTCATGGCCTGCAGCCTATCCAAAATTGGCACCTCACCGAGGCGCTCAAGAGTTTGCGCGTGGAACGCGAGAGTATCAGCGAGGTGCTTCACTGCGGCATGATCTGCCGGTTCGTCACGAAGCAGCTTCCGAATCGCAGGAGGATTGAGCCCATAGACCTGATCCGGCCCGATACCTAGCGCCGCCATGTAATCGGGAACAAGGCGACGAAGAATTTGTTCAGCCTCTGGCACGCGGTCCAAGTGCCACAAAGCTTGCGCTTTGCCATAGCGATGTATCCGCTCGAAGACAGGATCATCAGGAATGAGCGATTCGATCAGATCGGAGAGCCTTCCCACGGATTCGACATCTTTCAGCTCCGCATGTAGCTGCATGTTTTTTGAGAGAAAGGACAAGCGGTCTTCCATCGATAGACCTGCGCTATCGATCAGTGCCTCCATTTCCGAAAGCATCGGTGCCACCTTCTCGCGTTGTCCGACTTTCAGGTATCTAAAAACCAATCCGTCCAACGCGTCGAAATGCTGTTTTGGGGATAGTCTCCCTCCATTTACTGCCGTTTCGAGAATCTTCCAGACCTGTTCATCTATACCCAACTCGTGGAACATCTCCTCTCCCGCCAAACCAATCAAAACGCTGTAATCACCCAATGCAGAGAAGGCACGAATCATCATGATCAACCGCTTCTTGTCCCTACCATCCTGCAAGGATCGGCTAAGGATCGCAACGAGAGCTTTGAGCGCCGATGTTCTCTTCTCGCTCACCATACTATCGAACTTCATCTTGCCGATAAGACGGAAGGCGTCGTGGATGCCGTATTCATCACCACCTACCGCAAGTAGAATGCCCTGAGATCGGAGCGCACGGATCAGTTCCCCGGTTTCCGCAGTTCGAAGCTGGAGCATCTTCTCCAAAATAATTTCAATTTCAGCCTGCTTGAGAGGGACATCGGAGAAGCTGATTGCTGCCACCGCCTCCTGTGCCGCAGGGAGCAGCATTTCATAGATTTTGGAGAGGATGATCTCTTGGGGGGTCCGTTTCGTATGTCGCTGAGCATCCACCGCAGCGCAAAAGGAACGCAGATCGCCGTGATACTCAGCGACAGAGGCCCTGACAGCGCTCGTTATATACAAGGGCATCCCGGAGGTCATTTCTCTCAAGTGCTTCAGATCAGCTGGTGAGCCTTTGGCGCCGCCTTCCGAAACCGCGACGGCGATGGCATCTTCGCTCCAACCGTGCAGCCGTTCCTGATGGATTCCTAACGTGGATTCAAACTCTTCGATCATCTCGCCGGGATGCGCCAAGAGCACGAACTTCAACGGGGCGGTGCATTCGAAGACCGACCTCATGACGCTGGTCGGAACACGGTGCGCATTATCGAGAACGATGGTCACATCAAGGCTCTGGGCAGACGCATATGCAGCGAGCTGTCGCAGCAGGTTCAAACCGGATGGGCCGGGCACTACGATTTCGTTCAGCGGCTTGTTTGGATCCCGAATAGAAAAGGCCGCTGTGATCTCGCTGGCCAGCGCACTTGGCATGGAGGGACCGAACTCGTCCCCAACATCGTAGTAAACGAAGAGGCCGTCAGAATGGATCGCAGCATGGGAGGCCCATGCCGTTTTGCCTGCGCCGGAGAACCCGACAATCATCCTGAGGCGTTGGGAGGAGCGAAGGCCAGGTTCATCAAGCTGCAGCCTGTAATCAGGGGGAGGCGGAGGAAATCGTTGGAGGCTCATCGCAACTTGTTCGAACAAGCTCGGAAGCTCTTTGCGCTCAAACCGGTGATTTTCGTAGGGCTTGCCACCACTGGCGGCCAGCATCGCAAGGCTCGAGATCTTCAAGACCAAGGTCTCGGCGCTTATCTTCCTGTGCGGAACCCGCTCCGCATATTGGATGCAGCTGGCGATCGCTTCGGGCAATCCCGACCACGCGGGGGGAAGAAAAGCGAGGTATTCGGGCCGGGGCTTCCCGGGCCAGATTACTTCCACATCGTCCGGCCAAGCCTCCTCTTCGAACTGCTTCAAGAGCTTCGGCCCCGGAGGCTGATTTGAAATGAAGCAAAATAAAGCTGTCCCGGCTCTTTGCCCCGAGGTGTGTTCGGCCCTCAAGCGAGAGAATCTCACCAAGTAATCGGCAACATCGCTCGGCACCAACCGCTCGGAGCGCGTTTTAATCTGGAGATAAAACCGGGAATTTCTCCTGCAAACTTCAATGTCTTCGTCGGCCTCCACGACTACGACATCAATACACTGGGCGTCGGCGGTGAGGAGGCAGGCGGATGCAAAGAGGTGTTGGTAGAGGAAGCCGCCGTGAATCGACTCGATCTGTCGCTGTTGCGAAATGGCCTCGGGCATGTCGGATGCTATCCTTGGAGAACCGAGTGAATCAACCGCCAAGGACTACAAGGGACGCGGAAATGGGGACATTTGAGGTGGCCTCCGAAAGTTGGACAGGGGGTATTGTGAACTCCAAAGGAAGTTCGACCCGAAAATGACACGGGGTGGTCAGGAAGGCGAAGATCGCCAAACCTGACCACCCCGTATCATCTTTAGACGCCCCCTCTAGCGAGCCATTCGGTTGGCGATAGCGGCAATCTCCTCTTCGGTGAGACGGTCAAGCGTCCACCCCTTTGCGAACTTGGCCGTCTCCGATTTAGGCAATTGGTCTTTTGCGAGATCTCGAATCCGAACACGGGCTGGCATCGCAGCGCCTTCACCGACAAAGATTGCTTCCTGCTGAGCAAGATTCGGCAGTGCTTTCGTCATGCCGGACAGCCCATCGGGCAGGAAACGAGAAACGTGTTGTTGATCCGCCGCGTTCGTGAGTCGCAGGACAAGCCATGTTCCACATTGGGAAATAACAGTGCTCTCTACGTCAGCGGGCCGCTGGCTGACAAGCATGAGACCTATTCCGTATTTTCGGCCTTCACGCGCGATTCTACGGATGGCCGTTTGTGCTGCTGCATATTCGGCTTCCCCTCGATCAGGAAGATATCGGTGGGCCTCCTCGCAAACGAGAACGACGGGATCACGCTGCCTCTCTTCCATTGTCTGGTAGACTTTGTATTGGAATAATAAGCGAGCGAGCATGGCGGCAAGCGGGCCAGCAACTTCGTTTGGTAACCCTGAAATATCAAGAATGCGAATATCTTGATCGGCACCTCCTTCTCCTTGAATTTGACCAACCAACTGGGCAATAACGTGCTCAAGCGGAGGGCTTTCTTCGGTCCACTCCCGCATCATAAAACGAATCCGAGGGTCGCGTTTTAACACGGAGAGTTTATCCAAAATTGATCGAAATCCTTCCTTGGATAGATCCGTTGCCGCTTTCGCTTTCGTTTTTCCACCAGTCACATTCACCGCTTGGGAGAATTTTATATGATTCGTCAGTTCATCTAGCGAGAATGGGCGTGGCTTATCCCGATCAAATTCTCCAATTTCGGCTGGATCAACACCGGCCTTGGCACGCGGTGCATCTGGATCCAAACCGTCATCGAGAACATCTACTCCATACTCCGCAGGTGCCGGAATCACTAAATTAGCGGCAACCATTCGCGCGTGTGCGAGAGCCTTGTAGATAATGTTGTTCTGGGAAGTTGCCTCCTTCTCCGTCTTGCCAATGGCAAGAAGACGAAACTCATCGGCGCTCATTAGCCAGTAAGGTAGGCTTATCGGAGATCCCGTGGTCTCTTCGGTGCCGAGGGGGTCATATGCTCGGTAAACAATCGCTCGTTTTTTGAACGCGTTCCCATATTCCCCGTGAGGGTCGATGACGAGGATCCGAGGGTGACAGACCGACTCTGGCTCCTGCTTGTAATCCAGCATACTGTGCAGCAACGCCGCAACAGCACCAGACTTGCCGGAGCCCGTGGACCCGAGAACTGCGCAATGCATCCCTAACATCTTGTCCACGTTTGCACGACAAACTGCGTTGTCTGCTCCTAGATAATGAGCAAATGGAACAAGCGGGCTATACGAGCCGACATTCTGCTGACCTTCTGCCGCCGAATAGATCTGGCCAGTCTCTTCACGGGTGAGAAGATGGACACTCTGACGCGGTAGTGGGTATGTGGCGACGCCACGAACAAATTTCAATTTTTGATCAGAGGCGTTCCAAATTCCTTCGGCGAACAGCTCTACTTCCATCAAGCGTTGATCCGCGTCGGGAGGGATTGGCTTCGTGATCTCAAGCAACTCCTCGGAACGCATGCGGAGGAGGGTGACAAATCCAAACACGAGACGTCTTCCGAAGTGGACTTTTACGATGCTTCCAATCTGCCCGATAGGGTATACCCGCCCTTCGTAAGCTCTCGTGAGTTCCGTGACATCGCCGGAAAGCTCAACCCGGATCGTCGTGCCAGACACCTCTACAATGTGCCCAATCTTCAAGTCGGGAATCAGATCAAAGGTATTCATAGCGCACATGCCTCCGCTCCACTGTTTAGAATCCTAGTGACGCCAACGAACGTCCACCAATCCCGTTTGGATCCTTCGGCGGGAACCGAATGTGGGCCGTCAGCACCAACATAGAGGCCATTTTCGGAGATGACATACACGCGTTTTCCCCACTGCCCGGTTCTCCATCGTTCGAGAATCGGGTGCATCTTCGGAGTAAAGGCGAGCACTGTTGTTTTGTTCTCTGGGCGTTGAAGAGCTAGTTCAATCTCTTGGTTGATGTGCTCATCCCCAAAGCTGTATCCGCACGTCACGAGCACGTTTTCTTCGCGCGCGCTTAGCGCGCGACGGAACAGGTCGAATTGGGCGGCAAATGGGTCCCGTTGGGTCGCGAGATATTTGGTCGATTGCGGGTAGATCAACACCCGTGATGTCTTCTTCGGATATAGATCTCCATCCCGGACTCTCCAAACGCGGTCATCTTCTCCAAGGTGCCAGTCGATGGAGCCGTGAAGCTTGATGACGTGAGCCCTATCGCGGAGATTTGGTTCCTCGTCCCCATACCGGTGATTACGATACGCGACTGCTCCTCCAGAGAATCCATCCCAGTATGAGAATCCTCCAAGAGCCAGCGCATCTTCGAGTAAGGTGTCGTAATTGGTCGTGAATAGTCTGACTGCTCTCCGACGCTCGGACAATCCTGCTTGGCTACGGTTGAATAGTGCGGAAACGAATGCTGAATGGTTTTCAATTGTAACGATCCGCGTTTCATGGGTTCCAATTACTTCTGGCGTTCCGTCAGCTTTCTTGGGCCTGAATCCCCATCGGATTGTTTCCGCAATCCATGTGAGAACCCGTTGATGAAGTGCGTCTAAATCATCAACCGAAAGGATCACTTCGTTAAATGTAACGTTTCTATTCTTTGAACGGTCAGCTATCGCGCGGTGATCGCCGAGCTGACTCAAGATATGCTCGATATGCGAATCACTGGAAAGTTGGCTTCTAATAAATTCCAGCACACTGAGATCGTTCGCCTCGCCTTCGACTTTAGCTTTCGCAAAGACGCGATCCGTGAGAGGCCACATGAGCGGGATTCCAGCATCGAGACTGATGCCAGCTCCAAACAGCCATGACTGATTGCCCGCAGCTAATTGATTGTCGAGTTGAGCCAGATTATCTTTTGCGGTCGGGTCCATTAGCTAAAAGAGGGCTTATGGTTATGAATTTTCGTTGAGGCCAGACGGATGAGCGTCGTCATCGACGGGAAGCCGTTGACTGGTAAAGCTAGGCATTGACCTCGGATTTCCGAGACGACGGCTTCCGGAGCCGATCCGTTTCGGACGGGCGGGGTGGCAAACCGGGGTAGCAGGCCAAGGTGTCCATGCGCAGGTGCTTATGATCCCAATGCCGACGAACTGAAAAGCCTTAATCGCCGAGGTGTGAATTTCTCGTCAAGACACGCCAACGCGCAGAGGGACCTGCGCGTCCACCTTCGGGCCGGGACTCATACCAATCACCCTAAGGATTCAGACTTTAACGCAAAGGCGCCAAGCAAGACGCGAAGATCGCAAAGCAATTCAGCCAATGCCTTTGTATTCTTTGCGGATCTTTGCGTTCTTTGCGTCAAAAATCTAAATGCAGAATCACAGAGACGCTTCTCTGTCTCGGATGCCGATGCCGCCTGCCATTTCTACAACCACGATCCCATGGATCAGCCAAGTCAGTGGGGAAAATACAGCCACCAAGTGGACGAATTTCAACCACCGGCTCGGCGAACGCCATGCGGTCGCCCAAAGTATGGCGGGGAAGAGTCTGCGGAAGTCGGTGTCGGGCGGGCCCTTTTCGAGCGGCGAGGCGAGCAGACCGCTCGTGGGCAGGTCGCCTTGCGTCAGTGTCCGTCAACTCGGGGGCGGATGTGCCGCAGGCGCTCATGGACTTCCTGCGTTTTGGCCTTTGGCACCTCGGCTTGGGCGGCGAAATCGGGCCACCGGCTCACGGTGGCGCCGACTTCCTCGAAGAGCGTTTCGAAGTCTCCTTTGCTCACGCCGGCGTCGATGCAGAGGGCCTGCATCGTGGCGCGCGACGGCCAGACCTCGCCGCTCACGAGCACGCCGCGCTCAAGGCCGCCCATCGTGAAGGTGAGGTCGTAGGCCGGGGTGAGCGACCAGGTGCGGGTCGTCTCGTCGTAGAGGAAGGCATGGTTTTTGCCGTGGTCGTCGTGATTGGCGGCAAGCACGTTGAACACCATGCGGCGGGCGAGTTCGCGTAGTTCTTCGGGTGGCAGTCCGAGGCGTATTGCCGTGCGAAACAGATCCCGGTAATCGAGATCGCCGGCTCCTTTGTGCAAAAGCCCGCTGGCCGAATGGAAGTGGAGGCGACGCTCGGGTCGCTCGGGGTCGGGCAGATCGAAGCGCTTGACCAGGAGATGACGACGATTGGCGGCCGGGCCTTCATCGATGAGGCGCGTCTCTACCGCACGAATACCGGCGGCGTGGGCCATGAGGGCGTAGGCGTGTTCGCAAGGGGCGTTGTCGCCAAGTGCCGAAAGATCGAGTTTCAACAGGCTGGGTTGACCGGTGCCGTCCGGCTGGCCTACCCGCAGGGTGCCGTCGGCGTAGGCGAGCACCATTGCCTTGGGAAAGGCTCCTCCGGCGGTGCCGCCCTGCGCCAGCTGGCTCAGGACTTCGGTCGGTTCTCCGCGCTCGATCTCGGAGGCGCCCCGGGCGAGGGCCGCCGCACCGATAACTTGGAGTGCATTGGGGCGATCCTCCTGGCCGTCCAGCGGAGGCAGAAACCGTAGCGCACCGAGACCGCGGGTTCCTCGCCAAGCGAGCAACGACATGGTCGAGGGTTCGCCCCACTTGTTTTTGGCGAACTCTTTTCGCGCCACTTTGCGTCCCCAGGAATCCGGCAGGCAATCGGCAATCAGGCCGGGCAAGCCGTCGATGCCCTTGCTGCCGTTGAAGGCGATGGCCGTGAAGGGCAATGACAGGGGCGAAAGGTTGTGGCCTCGTTTGATCCACGTCTCGTCATAGACGAAGTAGATCGTGCCGCGGTGAACGAGGTGGCCGACCAGCGAGCCGTCCCACCAATGAATTTGAAGGCGCTTTTCCATCACTGCTTTCGCGTGCGAGACGCGTGTTTACGTTGTGGCGCCAACAAGTCGTCCAGGCGCATTTCCGGCTGGGACTCCGGGATGAGTTCGCCGAGAGCGTCGGCGTAGCCGAGCACGCCAAGAGCGCGGGCGACGTGGCGAAATTCTATGGTGCCGTTGCCAGCCTCGATCTTCCGATAAGTCGGGATCGCTACCCCGACAATCGAGGCGACATGCTCTTGGGTGAGATTGCGGCGCAAGCGTTCGGCGCGCATACGTGCGCCGAGCTTGGCCATCGCCTCTTTTTCTCCCAAAACAGAAATCATAGGTGATGTTTATCGAGCAATGCTTAATTAAAAGCAACTATAGTTTCCATTCTATCAAAAACCTCTTTTTGCCCGTAGGCGATGGACGCTTCCGACGTTGTCCGCATTTTTCGCGGCCTCGTCCGCCACCTGCCTCATCGGCCCGAACGGAGTCGCGGGTCGCGAGGAGCGAAGCGGAGCCGTCAGCCGGAGCGATTGTCGCCGGAGGCGGTTCGCGCAGGCGGAAGGCGCAGCGCAGTGGCGAGCGCGCCCGCGTCTCCGGGCGTGTGCCGCCCTGCTGTCCGCCTCGCAAATCCCTGCGACAACGAGCGAGCGCAGCGAGTGGCGGCGCAGGGTTTTGCCGGGTCGGAAATACTCCCCGCAGGCTGGTGCCGTTTTTGTCCCGATTTTGGGAAGTCGCGCCCGCGTGCGGGTCGGTTGACCGGCGGGTCCGGGTAAAAGCCGCGTGAGTTACGCGCGTCCAAACCTTGCGGATTTTCGCAAGGGGTAAGGCGCCCCCTGATATGGAAACGAGGCTTCGTTTCCTAAGTCGTGATCCGCCATGTCGGCATTTTCGAGCGATGCTACGTCCCAAAGCCCAATTGAGTTTGAAGAACGCGCGGGAGTATTTCCGCGAGCACCTGTGCGTTGGGGATTACTACGCGCAGGGGTTGCAGGTGGCGGGAGAGTGGTTTGGTGAGGCCGCGGAATCGTTGGGGTTGTCGGGTCCGGTGAACGAGAAATCCTTCCTCGCCTTGTGCGAGGGTCTGCATCCGGCAACAGGTGATCGACTGACTCAGCGCAAGAACACGACCCGTAGTTCGATGTTGGGTGAGGTCGCGAATCGGCGCATCTTTCACGACTTCGTGTTCAGTCCGCCGAAGAGCGTTTCGGTGGTCGGGCTGTGCCGGGATGTCCGCATTTTGGGGCTGCACGAACGGGCGGTCAGTATCGCGCTTTCCGAGCTGGAGCGCTTCGCGGAGACGCGCGTGCGGCGGCTGGGCAAAAACGAATCGCGTGAGACGCGTAGTCTGGTTGGCGCGACCTTCCAGCATGAGACCAGTCGGGAACTCGATCCTCACCTGCACACGCATTGTGTGATCATGAACGCGACCTACGACTCGGCGGAGGGGCGTTGGAAGGCGCTGCAAACCGAGGGCATGTATCGGGCTCAGAAGTTTGTTCAAAACCTCTACTACCACGAACTGTGCAAGGGCCTCCGGTTGCTCGGCTACCGGGTGGTCAACAGCCCCCGTGATTTCGAGATCGAGGGAGTGCCGTCCGAGGTGATCGGGCGTTTTTCCAAACGCCACGAACAGATCGACCGGGAAACCCGGAAGCGCGTCGATAGGGAAGGCGCTCCCGCGAATATCGCCGATCTACGCGAAGAGGTGTCGCGAATCAAGCGACGCCGCAAAATCAAGAACGCTACGGCGGCCCGATTCCGTTCGGTCTGGGAGTCTGAAATGACCTCCGCTGAACGTGCCGCGCTGTCGAAGCTGAGGCCGAGCGGACACGGTCGTCTGTCGTCCGCCGACGTGCCGGCGGTGGTGGCGTGGGCGGACGAGCACTTGTTCGCCCGCAAGTCGGTGATCTATGAGCACGAGTTACTCGCCACCGCTCTGGCGCGTGGACGCGGAGACCACTTCGATTTGGCGGCCCTGCGCGCAGTCATGGATCAGCGCGGCTACATCCGCCGTGAGGACAAGGGGAAGCTGACCGCGCACGATGTCCTGCATCGTGAGCTGGAAATTGTCCTGGCGGCCAAACAGGGCAGGGCGGCCCACGAACCTCTGCTGGAGGGATACTTCCCGTCGTCGCATCTTTCCTCCGAGCAGAGGAAAGCCGTGGAACGCATTTTCGAGAGCCGCGGTTTCATCACCCTGTTTCGAGGTGGGGCGGGCACGGGAAAGAGCTTTGCGTTCAAGGAGGTTGAGCGCGGTCTGTCCTCCGCCGGCCATCCGGTCGTCGTGCTGGCTCCGCAACGCCAGCAGGCGCGCGACCTGCAACAGGACGGACTGCCGGCTCAAACGCTGGCCCAGCTGCTGACGACCAAGAATCTCCCGCCCAAGGCCATCGTCCTGCTCGATGAGGCCGGTCAAGTCGGCGGACGCGATCTCCACACGCTCGTCAAATTGGTGCAGGCGCAACAAGGTCGTCTGATCCTTTCCGGCGACACGCGACAGCAAGGCGCGGTCACGGCCTCGGACGCGCTGCGGGCGATTGAGGACTACGCCGGACTCAAGCCTGCCGAGATCCGCACCATTCGTCGGCAAGATCCCAAGCGCGCCAAGGACGCGGCCGAACGCCGTCACATTCGCGCCTACCGGGCGGCGGTGAAGTCCGCCGCCGCTGGCGAAATCGAAGACTCGTTTGATCGCCTGGACCGCCTGGGTTGCGTGCGTGAGAATGATCCAGACGAACGGCACGCGCTGCTGGCCGAGGCCTACGCGTCCGCTGCCGAGCGCGGCGAGCAAACGCTGGCGGTGGCCCAGACCTGGGCGGAGGTGAACCTCGTCAACGACGCCATTCGGGACCACCTTAAGGCCGCCGGCACCTTGCGCGACGAAATCGCGGTGACCGCGTTTCAGCCGCTCAACTGGGACGAAGCACAGAAGCGCGATTCCCGCTTCTACCTCCCCGGCCATCACGCCGTGTTTTTGAAACGCTACGGGCGCTTTGCCAAAGGCGACGTGTGCGAGATCACCGCCACCAACGAACACGGACTGGTGCTCATGAAAAACGGCCGGCGTTCGACCATGTCCTATCGTTATGCGGATCGCATCACGGTCGCCGCCGCGTCCTCCACGCCGTTGGCGCTCGGTGACCGGCTGCAACTCAAACTCAACGGCAACTCCCGAGAAGGCCGGGCTTTCAACAACGGTGACCTCGTTACGGTGCATTCCGTCAAAGACGACGGTTCGCTGCGCGTCACCGATACCGCGGGCACCATCAAAACGCTAGCCCCGTCACAGCACGTTTTCACGCGTGGCTATGCGGTCACGTCCTATGCGTCTCAGGGGAAGACCGTGGACACGGTGCTGCTCTCCGACTCGGCCTGCCGTGCCGCCATCAACCGCAACGAATGGTATGTCGCCATTTCACGCGGCCGACGCCGGGTGTTGGTTTTCACCGAGGACAAGGCAGAGCTTCGCGCCAACATCCGCCGCTCCGGCGACCGCGAACTGGCTTTGTCGCTGAAGCCGGACGCCATCGCGCAAGCCGAGCGTCCGCACTTCACCAAAGTGATGCGACGGGCAATGGCCGCCGCTACGCACGTGCGCGTGCACCGCGCCGTCATGGAGCGCATCCAGCGCGTGCGACGCTACCGGAGGGTGGTCCCATGAGCGGCTCGTTAAAGAACCTCGTCGCCGAGCGCCGTGCTGCCGAGGCGGCACCGGTCGCTCATCAAGTCGCCGCGTCGGCTGCGCAGATGCCGGCGCTGTTGGTCCACAAGTGGGACCATCGCAACTGGGTGTTGCCGTGGGCGTATTTTCTCGGCGCGCAGCACGAGATTATGGATGAGGGCGAACTGCTCACGCTCTCGTTTACCTTCCGCGAAGTCGTTGTGAAGGGCCGCAATCTCGGACTGCTCCTTGATGACATCGCGGCTTACCGTCTCGAATCACTCCGCGAACTGCCGGACAAATACCACGAGATGGCCGATCAAGAGGAACCTGTGATCCGCGGTCTCACGGTCCGCCCGGTCGGTGAACGCCGGTGAGGTTAGCCCTCTGACCTGATGCCAATGTAACAGCCGGCGGTGTTTGGGAATCTCCGATTATTCAAGGCGACTGCGCAACCCGCGAGCGTGTGAACCGAACCCAATTTGTCTCGTTTTTCGCCCATCGAATTAGCATGGTCATCTGTGTTGTTTCACATTTTTTGGGCCAATGCTTAACAGGTTAATCTATACCTCTTTTATGCAATATCCGGGTTAGTCGTGCGTCACGTCGAGAATACCGCGATACTCCGTTGACCATCGGTCCCGGCGGTCGCATTTGTAGCGAGCCATCACGGGGCACTCGTGGCGGAGGGGCTGAGCTTGCGGTGGATTGCGGCACGTTTTTGCGTTGGCGGGATCAAGGACAACCCGGAAGCTATGTGCCGATGGAGCAAATGAAGCTGCCGGCCCAGCCCAATGAAAGCTTGATGAACGGCATGCGGTTGCTGCAGCTGGTCGTCGGTGTGGGGGAACCCATTGGTTCGCGCGAGGCCGCGAGACGCATGGGGCTCGATCATTCGCGGGTGAATCGGCTGCTCGGCACGTTGGCGTTCCTTGGGATGCTGCAGCGCGATTCCAGCCGGAAGTATCGGCCGGGGCCGGCGCTGCACGTGCTCGCGGCCCAAAGTATGATGGCCTCGCGGTTGTTGCCGTCGGCGTTGCCGGTGCTCATGCGGCTACGTGAGGGAGGGTTTACCGTGGCGCTCGGTGTGTTGTGGGAAGGGCGGGTGTGTTACCTTTTTCATGAACGCCCGTGGCAGCCGTTGGAGCAGGCGCTCTTCCGTCACGTCCTGTGGCCGGCGCAGCATTCGAGTGTGGGTTTGGCGTTGCTCGCGGCCCAAGCGGGAGAGCCCGAGCTCGTCGAGCCCGATCCGGGGTTGCACATCAGCGTATTGCCGGGACAGCCCGTGGACGAGCTGCTGCGGTTTGCCAGGGATCGGGGCTACGCCCTGCTCAAACACGAAGGCAATCACGTCTCGATCGGGGTGACCGTGGGATCGCCGGCCGTCGCTGGCTTGGCGGTGGCGGGCAACCATATCGGCGAATCGTATTATGAGGGTATTGCCGCCCAGTTGAAGGCGGCGGCCGCGGAGATCGTGCAGCGCATGGAGGACGACTTGCCTTCGGAATCGATGGGACCGCGCGAATCCTCCGGCGTGCCCTGACACCGGGTTCAGCCGTAAAAATTCAGTCGAGCGGGTCGCATCGAGGTAATCTGACGGCATCTTTCGGTGTTTCATTCCCGGCGAAATACCCTCCGGGTATTCTTTGGTCATTCACCACCGACATCCGCTCGCCATCTCGCCCCGCTACTCCGCCTTCGACTGAATCTTTACGGCTAAGCCGGAGCGTGGCTCATGCGTTCCAGCAGGCGGGTGCCGAAGGTCGTGATTCCCAACAGGGCGAGCACGCCGGCCGGATACCACCACCAGAAGTTGACGCCGACCTGTCCGAGGAAAAAGACCACCGATCCGCTTGCGATGACGGCGGTGAAGTAGGCCCGCCGGGCCGGACGAAAACGGAGACGCGCGAGCAGCAGGGTGCCGAGGTTCACTCCCGCGACATAGCCCGGCAGTTGAAACGCGAGTTGAAGCAATCCGGCTTCTTGGTAGCGGCCGACCCACCACGTGATGATTGAAAGGAGAAACGCCCAGAGAAAAATCGCGCGGCGGGAGACCGTGACGTAGTGGGCGTCGGGCGCTTCGGGGCGCACGAACCGCCGGTAAACGTTGTTAACCGTGAGATCCGCCAGCTCGGCGAGGACCGAGTTCAGGGTGGAGACTCCAGCGGCGAGCAAGGCCACGATCAAGAGCCCGGAAACGCCGTCGGGCAGTTCCGTGATGATGAAGTGCGGCAGAATACGATCCGGCTGGCTTGTGAGCTGCGCCTGCGCTTCGGCTCCGAGCGGGTAGCTTTGATAGTAGGCGAAGAGGCCGAGACCCACGGCCATCATCAGGAACGGCGTAATCGAAAACACGGCGGCCCAGAGGTAAGCCCGTCGAGCCTCGCCCTCGTTGCGGCAGGAGCGGATGCGTTGGAACGTGCCTTGGGCCGAGGCGGTTCCCAGCTGCATCACGCTGGCGCCGAAGAGCGCCGTCCAGACCGTGAACGATTTGCCCGGGTCCAGCGAGAGGTCGAGCCACACGAGCTTGCCGTGCGCATCGAGCAACGCCCAAATTTCGGCGAGGTCAGCCGGGATGAGGCGGGTCAGCCAAGCGAGGCAGAAGAGCGCCCCCAGAATAAAGACGAAAAACATGCCGACATCGGTCCACACCACGGTGCGGATGCCGGCGAGGCCGCTCCAGGCGGCGGAAAGCGCCGCCATGACGATGATGCATGGCAGCAGGGAGGTGCGGGCCACGACACTCAGCACCAGGGCGGCCGCGAGCAAGCGCAGGCAGTTACCGAGCACGCTCGAGAGATATCCCCATACCAGGGTGAAATCGGCCACTTCGCGGCGGGTGCGACGGGCGATAAAATCGATGATGGTTCGAGCTTCCGCCTCTTCCCAAAAGGCGGCACCGAACGCGACGGGAATGACTGCGATGCCGAGGCCGAACCCCACCACCGCCTGCGCGTAGGTGAGATTACCGCCGGCGATGAACACGGCGGTGGGAACCGCGATAAAGGTCACCGTGCTGGTGTAGGTTGCAACGAGGGACAGAGACACCGCCCACCAAGGCATGCCTCCTTCCGCCTGAAAGAACCCGCGGCTCGTGCTCGTGCCCCGCGACGCCCGGTGACCGAGCCAGGTGGTCAGGGCGATGAAGCCGAGAATGATCGTGAGGTTGAGGGGAGAAAGCATGCCGAGCGGGTGTGAGACTGAGGCGGGACTCAAGAAGCGTAGGCGCGGATCTCGTAGACGCGGGCGGACGCGTCGCCATGAGTGGACATAACCTCCAGCCGTAGTGCCTGAGTGGTGACAGGAGAGAACGTTGCTTCACTCCGCCGGCGGTAGTTGTCCGTCTCCTCGTAGAGTGTGCGCCATGCGCCTTCGGGCTCGGCGGCCAAGAGTCGCCAATGTCGCGCGACGGTGGGGCACCGTGAGATGGGCAGGCGGTGGTTGAGGTTGAGTTCGAGGCTCGTGTCGAAAGAAACGAGCACTCGGCTCAACATCACGCGTGTGTCCCACGCCAGTTCGATGTGCTGGGGCAGGGATTCGTTCGGATCGGAGATCCAGAGGTTGGGCAAGGCTTCCGGCCAGGCATGGCCGTTGTTGACCATGGCTGCTCCGTAGGGTGTCGGCGTCGGCGTGAGGCTCAGCGCGAGGGAGCGCGGATGCATGAGTTGCCGCCAATGTTGGTAAGGGGGGATGAGGCACTCGTGTTCGCCGAGGCTGGGCACGTCACGATTCTTGGCTTCAATACCGCCGGGGCAAACATGGAGATAGTGCATGACCGTGCCGGTCGGGAACGTGTCGGTGGTGGCACACTCCACTCCGGCGGTGGGCAGCATAACGATGCGGTAGGGATGGCCCGGCTCGAGGGTGGCCGCCAACGTGCATTCGTGCCAGCCGCTGGCACCGGCGGGAACCTCGAACGAGCCGGTCGCGACCACGGGGGCCGGCAGTCGATCCCAGATGGTGCGCAACCGCTGCACCTCGACGCAG
>CAXBDS010000020.1:0-43885 GCA_963974355.1 uncultured Opitutaceae bacterium | reverse complement strand
CGCCCAGGCCATCAGCAGCAGCAACCCCGCCACGACAATCGTCACCAGTTCCGGATCGTTCTTCCCGCCCAACGGCCGCAGCAGTTTCGGCACGAGAAAGAGGCCCGCCCCGATCAACAACACGACAAACGCCAGCAGGGTCGCGAGTAAACTGCTCAGGTGCGGCGCCGCGCCGTCCGCCACCCCACCGAGCGCCCCCTGTGCGCCCAGCACCGCCAGCATCACGACCGCCACGACATCCTCCAATACCGTGACGCTCAGGGCCAGTTGCCCCGCGCGCTCATGCCCCAGTTTCAACTCCTCCACGAGTTTGGCGATCACCGCCGAACTTGAGACCATCAGCATGCCCGCCAAGAACAGTGGCGCCGCCCCTTCCCACCCGATCATCCACCCCAGACTGCGGGCCAGTTGCAGCATCACCACCGCCCCCAGCGCCGTCGTGAGCAGCGGCGTGAGTCCCATCCGGCGCAGCCGCGTCAGGCTCAACCCCAGCCCGATCCCGAACATCAAAAACACCAGTCCGATCTGCGACAACGTCTGGATGCGCGCGACATCGGTCACGTAGGCAAACGGCGGCGTGTGCGGGCCGATGAGGACGCCCGCCAACAGATACCCGACGATCACCGACAGTCCGAATCGCTTGCACAGCGCGCCCGCCAGGCCCGCCGCCAGCAACACGACCGCCAGATCTTGAATGAGGTAAATTCCGTCCATGCCAGCCGGAGCGAATCGCAACCCCTCCGCCTCGCCAAGCTCAGCCGGAGGCCGCGCTTCGAAAAAAGACGCCTCGCGGGAAAAATTCGCCAAGGGTTTTCCGCGTCCCCAGCGTAACACTCGTCATGAAAACGCCCGATCCTCTCGGTCCGCTGCTCTCACGCTGGCAGCCCGACGTCGCCCCCGCAGACCCTTCTTTTGCTGCTGAGGTCTGGCGACGGATCGATCAACCCGTCCACGTGCGGCCGTCTCCGCTCGCCCGCCTGATCCGTTTTCCCGCCGCTCTGCCCCTCGCCGCCGGGCTCGCCATCATGTGCGGCGTGGTCACCGCCGTTTCCGTGAATCGCGCGGAGCATCGTGCGACACTCGCCGCCGCCTATGCGCGATCCATCGACCCCCTGCAACTCGTCGGCGCGATGCATCATCCCCAACCGTGACACGCGGCACGCTTCTCATTTTAGTCGCCCTCGCGGCCGGACTTGGCGCCTACGCCCTCACCCGCCAATTTCAGCCCGCCCCGCCCACGACGGAAGGGTTCGACGAGCTAGCGTGGCTCCGGCAGGAATTTGCCTTAACGCCCACTCAAATCGAGCGCATCGCCGCCCTCGAAGCCGCCTACCGCCCGATCTGCGACGCCCACTGCGCTCGGATCGCCGAGCTCCAGCATCAAGTTACCGCCGCCCAAACGACCGGCAGGGCGCCTCCCACCGAGGCATTGGCGAAAGCCGCGATGACGTGCATGCAAGCTTCGCGCGCCCATTTGCGCGACGTCGCCGCGGTCATGCCCGCCGCGCAGGGGCAACGTTACCTCGCCTTGGTCGAACCCAAACTGGTCCAACACGACCACACGCAGCCTTTCGGCCTGCAATGAGTGACCCCGTCGCCGACGCGTCGGATATCGCCGCCCTCCAGGCCGGGGAAAACGCCGCCCTCGATCGCCTGATGCGCCGTTGGCAACGCCCTCTGCAATCCTACCTCATCCGCCTCACCGGTCACGATGAAGACGCCCGCGACCTCGCTCAGGAAACCTTCGTGCGGGTCTACCGGCACCGTGCCCGCTTCCGGCGCGAAGCGCGGTTTTCCACCTGGCTTTTCCAAATCGCCCTCAACGTCGCGCGCGATCATCAGCGCCATCACCGCCGCCGCCCCACGGAGCCGCTCGAGGGTCATGCGGAAACGCCCGCCGGCGGGCCGTTGCCCGACCGCCAGGCGGAACAGACCGAAGCGACCGCCGCCGTCCGCCAAGCCATCGCCGCCTTACCTGAAAATCTGCGGGCGCCCCTCATCCTCGCGGAATACGAAAAGCTCCCCCAAGCGGAGATTGCGCAAATCATCGGCACGTCGGTGAAAGGTGTCGAAACACGACTCTATCGCGCACGCGACTTGCTACGACGCCGACTTCAGCGCTGGTTATAACGAACTCCCGGCTCGGTGCCGACTCTGCGACCGGCTGGCTCTTGATTTTCCGCCCATGTCGTTCACGTCCTCCAATCCGGCCACCGGCAAACTCTTGCAGCGCTACCGTGCGCACACGACCAAGCAGGTGGCCGCCATCCTCGCCCAAGTTCACGGCGCGCAATCCGCGTGGCGCGAACTCGCCATCGATGCCCGGGCCAAACATCTGCACGCCGTCGCCACCGAGCTACGCCGCGAGATCGACGACCTCGCCCGGCTGATGACCGCCGAGATGGGCAAGCCCATCAGCGAGTCCCGCAAGGAGATCGAGAAGTGCGCGATGGTCTGTGAATTTTACGCGGAAAACGCCGTCGGCTTCCTCAAACCCGAACGTCCGAAAGGCGCCCCAGCTCACGCCCGGGTCGTCTACGAGCCGCTCGGCGTCATGCTCAGCATCATGCCGTGGAATTACCCGTTTTGGCAGGTGTTCCGCGCCGCCGTGCCCGCTTTGGCCGCCGGCAATACGATGCTCATCAAGCACGCCGCCAACGTCACCGGCTGCGCCCTCGCCATCGAAAACGTGTTCATCCGGGCCGGACTGCCGCAAGGCGTTCTTCGCGTCCTCCTGATCCCCTCCGAGCGCGTAGCGCCGCTCATCGCCGATCCGCGCGTGCGCATGATCAGCCTCACCGGCAGCACGGCCGCCGGCAAAAAGGTCGCCGCCCTCGCCGGCGCGTCGCTCAAGCCCTGCGTTTTCGAGCTCGGCGGCACCGATTCCTACCTCGTGTTGGACGACGCCGATATCGCGCATGCCGCCAAAACGCTCGCCGCCGGTCGCCTGATCAACGGCGGCCAAAGTTGCATCTCCGCCAAGCGCATGATCGTCGTCGAATCGGTGCAGAAGGCCTTCGAGAAAGCGCTCGTCGCCGAGTTTCGCCGCACCGTCAAACGCGGCGATCCCACCAAGGTGACCACCACGCTCGGCCCCATGGCGCGCGCCGATCTCCGTCGCGATCTGCACACCCAGGTCACCCAAGCCGTCAAAGCCGGCGGACGCCTTTTGCTCGGCGGCAAATTGCCAGCCGGCCGCGGATACTATTATCCCGCCACCATCCTCACCGATGTGAAGCCCGGCTCCCCAGCCTACGCCGAAGAGCTCTTTGGGCCGGTCGCCGTCATCATTCCTGTCCCCGACGAAGCCGCCGCGATCACCGCCGCCAACGACACGCCGTTTGGTCTGGGCGCAGGGGTCTTCACCCAAGACAAAAAACGCGGTGAGGAAATCGCCCGCTACCATCTCGATGCGGGCATGGCCTGCGTAAACGACTTCGTGCGCTCGTCACCGCAGCTCCCCTTCGGCGGCACCAAAGAAAGCGGTTACGGCCGCGAACTGGGCCGCGAGGGCATCCTCGCACTCGTCAATACAAAGACCGTGTCCGTCAAGTAGGCGGCGGGATACGGCCGCACGACCGCCACCGCGTGCGGCCGTCCGGCAATGTTACAACCACGCTTTTCGGCACAATCTGCTGGTTAGGCCGTTTCCGCGGCGTCTAGTCTCGGCGGTTTCGCCGTTCCGCCTAGAATTCGCATGCCCCGCCGCTCCTCCCCACCGACCACTCCCGTCAGCCTGCCGCCCATCGATGCGCGGGGCGTGAGCATGCCGCGGCCCCACGCAGATCCCGTCCGGCCATTGCCCCGTCCGGTGAAATCACCCTACTGCAACCGCGAGTTGTCGTGGCTGGCCTTCAATCGTCGCGTGCTGGAACAGGCGCAGAACCCGGCGCTTCCGCTCCTCGAACGGGTGAAGTTTCTCGCCATCGTCTCCTCCAATTTGGACGAGTTTTTTGAGATTCGGGTCGCCGGTCTCATTCAACAAGTCGACAGCGGCGTGCGCGAAACCTCCTATGACGGCCTCGGTCCCTTGGAGCTGCTGCGGCGCATCCACTCCGTCGTGGCATCCCTCGTGGAGGACCAATACCGCTGCTGGCAAAACGACCTGCTGCCGGCCTTGGCCGAAGAAGGCATCGTCTTCAAAACCGCCGACGAACTCGCGCCCAACGAACTCGCGTGGGTCCAACAATACTTTGAGGAACAGGTATTCCCCGTGCTCACCCCGCTGGCGCTCGACCAGTCGCACCCGTTCCCGCAATTGGGCAACAAGACGCTCAACGTCATCGTCTCGCTCGACAATCCGGATACACCGGAAATCGACCGTCAGGTCTGCATCCTGCCCGTCCCCCGCATCCTGCCGCGGCTCGTGCGCGTCGACCCCGAAGGCGCGACCGAGCAATGCTACCTCTTCCTCAGCGAGGTCATTAAACTGTGCGCCGGGACCTTTTTCCCCGGCTACAATATTCACGGCGCGCACGCCTTCCGCGTCACCCGCAACAGCGACCTCTACATCGACGAGGAAGAAGCCGAAAACCTCCTCAAGAAAATCGAGGAAGAACTGCGCAACCTGCGCCGCGGCGCGGCCGTCCGGCTCGAAATCGAGGAAGGCGTCGACGAACAGATCTTCGAGACCCTGTGCGACCACCTGTCCTTGTCGCATGAATACGTCTTCCGGCTCGCGGGCCCGCTCAATCTCCTGCGCCTGATGAGCCTCTATGAGATCGATCGACCCGATCTCAAGTATCCCAACTTTGCCCCGGTCAACGTCTCCCCTCTGCGCACCCCGGGCACGATCTTCGAGACCCTGCGCGAGCGCGACGTGCTCCTCCACCACCCCTACGACGCCTTCACGCCCGTCGTGCATTTCGTCGAGCAGGCGGCCCGGGATCCCCACGTGTTTGCGCTGAAGCAGACGCTCTACCGCACCAGCGGAGACTCCCCCATCGTGCGCGCCCTCATCGACGCGTCCAAAAACGGCAAACAAGTCACCGCCTTGGTGGAGCTGAAAGCGCGGTTCGATGAGGCCAACAATATCCAGTGGGCCCGCCAACTTGAGGAAGCCGGCGTCCATGTCGTTTACGGACTCATCGGCCACAAAACCCACTGCAAATGCTCCCTGGTCGTGCGCCGCGAAGGTCGCGAACTCCGCCGCTACGTCCACCTCGGCACCGGCAATTACAATCCGAAGACCGCCCGCCTCTACACCGATCTCAGCTACTTCACGGCTCGGCCGGAGATCACCGCCGACGTCGCGAATCTGTTCAACGCGCTCACCGGCTTCACGCTCGCCCCCGAGTTTGAGCACCTGCTGGTCGCCCCGTTCAACCTCCACCGGCGCCTGCAAAAGCTCATCGACCGCGAAGCTGAAAACGCCGCCGAGGGCCGGCCCGCCCGCATCGTCGCCAAGATGAATTCACTGGTCGACAAGGCGACCATCGATCGCCTTTACGCCGCCTCCCAAGCGGGCGTGAAAATCGATCTCATCATCCGCGGGATCTGTTGCCTCGTGCCCGGCGTGCGTGGGCTGAGCGAAAACATCCGGGTGCGCAGCATCGTCGGACGCTTTCTCGAGCACGCCCGCGCGTTTTACTTTGAGAACGCCACCGGCGACGGTCCGCTCGTCTACGCCGGCAGCGCCGACTGGATGCCGCGCAATTTTTTCCGCCGCATCGAGGTCGTTTTTCCGGTGCTCGATCCGACACTCCGCCAATGGATCGTAGACGACTTTTTCGCGATGGAACTCCAAGACAACGAGATCTCCCGCGAACTGCGACCAAGCGGAGCCTACCTGCCCGTCAACCGCGCGCCCGAGACCCCGGTATTCTGCGTGCAGAACTATTTTATGGCGTCCGCTTCCGAACGTGCGCGCGTGCTGCCGTTACCGACGAGTGGTCCCTAAAACCGCTCCGGCAGAAAGGCGGACATCACACGCCCTACCCGACGACAGACGGGGGCACGAGATCAGGCTCCTGGGGCAGATGCGTAAGAACCTCGTTGTTCATCCGGCGCGTGCTGACGCGTAGTTTGGCGATTCTGCGCCACCGGCCCCGATTACGAGGATGGGCATGAAAGTCGCGCGCATAGCGATCAAGGTCCTGTTTTCGCCGGATGCGTTCGATGTCCAAAACGTAGTCGCAGTCGGCTCGGAAAAACTCCGGACTCATCAGGTTGATCAACGGTCGCAAGAAACGCGCGTGCGGATAGAACGCCTGCCGCAACAGCACCTCGCGAAAGTCCCCGCGAGCGATCTGCTTTCGGGTGCAATACTCCTCTACAAAACCCAAGGTCCCTCGAACCGTCATTGCGAATTGAGACAAGCATCACGGCCGTCAGTTGCGGAATAGATGAAACCCGGCCTCGAGGCAGCGCCGCGGCGGGCCCCGGCCCCTGACAACCGGGAAACAGGCTCAAAGCGGTTCCCTGCCCCCCCCCCTCGTTGTCCCTCAGGTCAACGACCGCAGCTCCCGCGAACCGGCCTGAGCAAAGAGACCCGAACTTTCTGCTTCCGTTTTGAAGCGGGTGGCCTACGGTTTCGCCTCTTACTTCCGGAGAGGTGGCAGAGTGGTCGATCGCGCCGCACTCGAAATGCGGTTTACCGCAAGGTAACGAGGGTTCGAATCCCTCCCTCTCCGCCATTTTTTCCGCCCACGAAAGAGCCGTGGTCTGCAACGCCAGACCTCTCCCGAAGCCGGGCCCCTCATCAGATCGCCAAGTAAGCGACACTTGGGCCAACTTGGCGAAGCGATCCCTCAGGTATTGGCATCCTCGTCTTCGGCCAATTGCCGCTGATTGGCCGGGAGGTGATGCGGCACCACCAGATAGTAATTCATCAGCCACCAGCTGCGCGACGACCGATAAAACAATACCGGGAATCCCACCGCGCCCGCGCCCGCGAGCCAGGCCGCAAGGACCCCGGGAATCAGACCACCCAAGTAGCAGAGCAGCACGGGGAGGAGATAAACGACCAAGGTCACGCCGTAGTTCAGTGACATCGCCCCGAGGAAAGATCCCTCGTCGCGCTCAAACCGGAGACCGCATGGGCACGCTTCACTCATATCAAAAAAACGGCCGGCCTTGAACAGCGTGCGGCAGCCGCAATTCGGACAACGGTTCGTCAACCCGCGCCCCACGATCTGGACACGCGTCACGTTGAAGCGGGACGAATCGGAGGTGGGAGGAGAGGTCAGCATGGAGAAGGACGATAGCGAGCTTCGGAAAAACAAAACGCCTCCTGAAACCAGGAGGCGTTGAAAGCTAAAAATGCGATAAGCGCCAACTTACGCGCCCAGCTGATAGCGGGTGAAACGACGAACCTGGATGTTCTCGCCGGTCTTGGCGATCTGCTCGGTGAGGAGCTCCTTGATCGTCTTGTCCGGGTTCTTCACGAACGGCTGGTCGATCAACACGATCGTGGAGAAGAACTTCTCCAGCTTGCCTTCGACGATCTTCTGGATCGCCGCCGGCGGCTTGCCTTCGAGGCTGGCCGAAGCGATTTCACGCTCCTTGGCGACCAAGGTCTCGTCAACTTCCTCGCGGGTGACGCAGGTCGGAGCGGCCGCGGCGATGTGCAGGCAGATGTCTTTCACGAACGCACGGAACTCTTCGTTGCGGGCCACGAAATCGGTCTCGCAGTTCACTTCGATCAACACGCCGACTTTGCCGCCGAGGTGGATGTAGCTCTCGATGACGCCGTCCTTGGCATCACGTTCCGCGCGCTTGGCGGCCGAGGCCGCACCTTTTTTGCGCAGGATCGTGATGGCTTCCTCGACGTTACCATTGGTTTCGACGAGGGCGCGTTTGCAATCCATGAGACCGGCGCCGGTTTGGCCGCGAAGGTCGTTCACTTGTTTGGCAGTGATAGGTGTGCTCATTAATCTAGATGGGAAAGGGTTTGGCCCAATGACGCCGGCGGCAACCCGCGAGGCGTCACAATTGGGCGACGAATCAACCAAGCAGGAACGCTTATTCCTCGAGCTTGGGGGCGGCGATCTTCTTGCGAACCGGCTTGGGAGCCACGACGACTTCGGCATCGTCATCCGTCGACGCATCGTCGTCCGCAGCAACCGGCGCGGCCGGCGTTTCCGCGGCGGGCGCAGCGGCCGCGGCTACTTCAGCCGTGACGGCCTTCAGATCGGCGGCCTTTGCGGCGCGACGGGAGTCACGCTGGCCGAGACCGGCTTGAATCGCTTCAACCACGGTGTCGACGATCAGTCGAACCGACTTCACCGCGTCGTCGTTACCCGGGATCGGATAGGTGACGTTGGTCGGATCAGAATTCGTGTCGACCAAGGCGACGGTCGGGATGCCACAGCGGAAGCCTTCGGCGACCGCGATGTCTTCATGGTTCACGTCGACGATGAAGATTGCCTGCGGCAAGGCGTTCACCTCGAGGATACCAGAGAAGTTGCGTTGCATGCGGCCCATCTCGCGCTTGACGGCGGCGCCTTCCTTACCGGGAAGCTTCTGCAGCTCACCGGAGGTTTCCATGGCGAGGTATTTCTTATACTTGGTCATGGAGGTCTTGACCGTCGCGAAATTGGTGAGGGTGCCACCGAGCCAGCGGTCAACGCAGTAAGGCATGTTCACGCTCGTGGCGGCTTCGCGCACGATTTCCTGGGCCTGGCGCTTGGTGCCGACAAAGAGCACATTGCCGCCGTTGGCGACCGTCTCGGTCAAGAATGCGCAGGCCTTCTGGAGCAGCGCATGGGTCTTGCCGAGATCGATGATCGTGATGCCTTGGCGATGATCGAAAATGAAAGGCTTGGATTTCGGATTCCAGCGCTTGGTTTGATGGCCAAAATGGACACCGGCATCGAGGAGGTCTTTGACCGAAGTATTGATGGAGCTCATACGGGATCTAATGTATCTAACGTGACACACAGGTCGGCCAGCGGGCCGCCTTGCGATCAGTCTAACAGGTTGGTTATTGATTGCTGAACAGGCTCTTTCCGGGGAAAGAGTTGCCGAGCACAGAGGGCGACGCCCGGACTGGCAAGCGCCGATTTAAAATTTTCGAGAACCCCATTGACACCCCCCGCCAGTGTTACAGGTTGCCCCTCCTCACTTGTTGCAGGGTGGAGCAGTCTGGTAGCTCGTCAGGCTCATAACCTGAAGGTCCTTGGTTCAAATCCAAGCCCTGCACCCATTTTTAAAGCCCCGTAATCAACCGATTACGGGGCTTTTTCGTTTCCGGCCGCGGAGAGAAAAACTCGCCAGTGTCCATTTTTTGTCCATTTTAGAGGACCGAGATGAAAGATCGGATCAGACCTCCCGCCAAAATCGATGCCCTTGGCCGGGTGATTACCGACCCGTCGCAAAGAGCCCACAGCTGGCGACTCAACCTCCCCCCCTCGATCACTGGAGGAAAAAAGGAACGGAAATTCTTCGCATCTGAAAAGGCCGCCAAAGCCTACGCCTTAGACCTGCTCGCCCTCCGGCGCGAAGCAGGCACGGGCTTGTTGGCTCAACTGCGGGCGAAAAACCTCAGCGTGACCGAAGCCATTGAATTTGCGCTGCGCCAAGCCCCCAGCACTTCGCCCAAGTATTTGAAGCCTGCGATCCAAGCGTTCCTCGAATCACGTCGCACCACCAACTGCAGCCCGCGCTATCTCGACAACCTCAAGAGTCACCTCGAACCACTGCTCGATGAAGTCGGGAATCGTCAGGTCAATGAGATCAACCGTCGGGCGCTGGAAACCTACGTCGCCGGGCTGACCGCCCGCGACGACGAGACCCCGGCCTCACCGAAAACCAAAACCAATGTCATCATCAGCTTAAGCGCCTTTTTCAACTTTACCATCGAATCGGGCTGGCGCACCGACAATCCCGCCAAAGGTATCAGGCGCCCAAAAAGTGACGAAACGTTGGTGGCGATCCTTTCGCCGACTGAGGTCGCCACCCTTCTAGACGTTGGCCGACGCGATGAATTCGCCGATGTGTTCCCCGCAGTCCTGATCCAAATCTTCGCCGCGCCTCGCCGCTCCGAATTGATGCACGTGGAGTGGGAGTGGATTCGTGACCGCTACCTGCGCCTCGAAAAAACCAAAGTGAAGAAGAAACGCGCGGTCGAACTCTCGGAAAATGTGCTCGCTTGGTTAGCGCTCTACGCGGACCGGCAGGGGCGCATTTTTTCGCCAAGCGACATCCCGTTCAACGCCAAGGACACCAGGAATCTCGAGGATGCCTACACCTATCGAGTCGCTCACTTGGCCCGAGAGGCGAAGGTAAACCTGCCCAAGAATGTCCTCCGTCACACCGCCATCACATACCGGGACGCCTGGACCGGTGATTTGGCCGCAACGGCGGCATGGGCCGGCAACAGTCCTGCGATCATCGAACAAAATTATCGGGGAGCCGCGACCAAGGACGACGCCAAGGAATTTTACGCCATCAAGCCACCGCGCCAAGTTGGGGCTTAGCTCGGCGACGAGCCTGTTCGTCTGATCGCTTTTGGCTTACCCGGCGCTCCCATGCTATGAGTGGAGGAACCTCACCCGCCTCCATTCGCCGTTGTGCCGCCTCGATCCGAGACCGAGGATAAAGGGGATCTTGGCTGCGAAACAGCGGTGTAACCCATTTGTGGTGGATTAGCCGTTCGACCAAGCTTTTTGAACCCACATACGCAATCATCTCACGTTTGGTGAGATTAAGTTTGAGGTGCGGATGCCAAGCCTGGTCCATTACCGCTATAATAGCAGGCCGCCGGTTAACGCCCCTCGTCGCGGACAAGCGATAGTCGGAGCGCGCCAACTATCGTCTTGAGGCGTTCCACTGCTGGATCGGTTTCGTTCAAAAGATCTTGCAGCGTCCGCACGCCGGCTTTCGCCGATTCGCGTTCGATGTAGTTTGCAACTGGGTCGAGTTCGTGGGCCACGGGCGCGGTCGGAATCTCGAAGTCGGCATCGATTTCATCGTCGCTGAATTGGGCAATCCGCCGGCGATTCATGGTTCGAATATGCTCCAGCTCCAAGTCCTCGAGCGTCGCTGTCCGGTGCAGCTTCCTCCGGCGCCGGGCAGCCTGGTTGGCCAAAATACGAACCCGCTCCTTGGTTTGTTCCGAATTTAAAGGAGGGTCGTCCGCCAGCCCGGCGGCCACGAACTCAGGAGTGGAATAGCACAACGATGGAGAATGCGCATGCATCGTTTCCAGGGTCGGCACCATGATGCGGGAACTAATGACCAGAGTCTCGCTGCGATACTGATCGATCTCGGTCGTCGTGTCTGCATCTGGAAGAGCATCAAGCACCGAGTCGATTTGCGCCCACCGTTGAGCAATCAGCGCATTCAATTGATTGGGGGACCCGATGACCCGCTGGCCGGTTGGCGACGGGGGCAAACCAAGGTAGCTCAGGGTGCCGCTAGGCGGTATGGAACGACTCCCTGGGGTGTATTGGATCTCAGGATAAACCAGCCGACCATTGTCCAGTCGGGAAAGCCCACCGAGCAGTTTCTCGCGCACGGCCGAAAACGTCTTGGTCCTGATTTCCCGCAATCGCTCGGTCGCTATCTTCATCGCTGCCAGCATTTGGGCGAGGAGACTTTCAGATAGGGGTGGCGGGCATCCTTGAGACTTCTCACGAAACTCGAGCGCGCGCCGATGGAAGTCCAAGTCACCGCAGCGGCGATACCAGGCCTCAGCAAAAGTGCGCCCGCCCGGTATGTCACCGCCGGCAAAATCTGAATCAATCAGGCAGCGGTAAAGCGCATGGGTCTTGCCGACTTGAGCCTGCAGGGCAGCCGGAACGACTTCCCGTGTGGCCCTCAGGCGCAACGCCAGATCAGACAAATAGGCTCCACGCAAAAAACTGAGGAAGTTGATTCGCATCGGCTCACCGTCGACCTGGTGCGTGACGGCACTGCGGTCGCTTAGGTTGAGCGGTCGGAATGCATCCGTCTGCGGATAGAGCAACACGTGGGCATGGATGTGGTGACGATCGTGATGGATCCCGGAAATCCATGAGAGGCTCTGCCCCGGATAGAATCGATGGTTGAACGCCAGGAGGGCTTCGGCGGCGGATGAATGAAGGACGGCGTCCATCGAGTATCCCAATTCTCCGGCGCGGGCCGTGATGCGCGGGTCTGCTGAAAACACGAGATGGTAGCCACAGCGCTTCCGTGCGCCGACCCGCTGCCCCCACCAGCGTCCGAGCTGGTGCAGACTCTTGGGGTTCTTAATTCCGACCCGGTGCTGCTCAGCTTCGGGCAATGCTTCGCGCAGAAATCCAAACACCCGGATACCCGATTGGTCCGATGGCTGAAAATCGATCCCTGGTCGCTGGGGGCCATGACCGGCAACGATGGCCGGTCCGGTGTGCGATCCAAGTTCGGACGCGATGACTCTCCGCTTGGTTTCTTCGTCCACGTATTCGGAGATGAGGTCGGCTAGCCGTCGGGTCGATGGGATCGGACTGAGGCGCTTTAATATCCCGGCAGTCGCGTCGCGGGTTCGTCCACCGAACTCGGCGTGGATGGCTTCACTTAGGTCGTGCATCGGTTGAATCAGACTTGGGACTTCAGCCGGGCGATGGCTCCACGCGCCAGAGCGGTGGCTGCCTCGGAATCGGCCAGCGCCTTTTCGGCGGTCAGGGCGAGGTGGGTCAATCGCGTCACGAGCACCGCACGCTGACTGTGCGCGTCCCGCAAAGAATCAAGCAGAGTCGCGCCAAGTGGCAGCCCATCGCTGACCAGCTCAAACATGAACACCCGAAGCGTTTCGTTAATTTGCTCGTCGCCGATTTCGAACTGGGCTCGAACCTGCGCCATGACGCCATCGACATCGATCGAGGTTGGCGCGGTCATTCCAGCCCCCCCTTCTGGCGGATAGCATTGAGGGCCGTCGCCGAATCGATGATCGACTCGCAAGCCGTGTCGGTGATCGTCGCGATGGTCTCGGCGAGGACAACGTTGGAGTGAATGAGGGAAACCAGTGTGGCGTGGAGGACGATCCCAAGTCGGATGGCTGCGCCCATCTCGAGACCGTATCCCGGTTGCATCCGGTCAGCGTAAGAGGCGACCAGAAGGTCAACCGCCTCTGCGTAATCGACCCCATGGGTCGCAGCTAGTCCGCTGATCATTTGGTGAGCCGGAGGGGAAACCCGGATTACCTTCCTGGTTGCTTCGTCGATGGGTTGAGTTGCCATGGACCTATTATAGCAGACGGTCTTTGCCGAGTTACTTTGCCTACGCACCCGAGTTACTTTGCCCACGCACCCGAGTTACTTTGACTACGCTCACGAGTTACTTTGCCCACGGGCCCGAGTAACTTTGACTACGCAAACGAAGGTTGCGGAGTAACTTTGCCCGCACCCCTGAGTTACTTTGACTACGGGAAAACCGGTTTCGAGTAACTTTGACTACGCAAACGCAGACTCCGGAGTAACTTTGCCCGCACCCCTGAGTTACTTTGACTACGGAAACGCGAGCTCCGGAGTAACTCTTACTACGGAAACGCGGGTTCCGGAGTAACTTTAACTACGCAAATGGGCACCTCGCGGCACGAAAATACGGCTTCCATCTTGTATAGGGTGAAAAGTAACACGTGGGGCGCCGAAGCCGGATGCGTGCGAGGCCGGGCTGAGGATCGGATGCATCGGGGGCGAGCCGACCGCGCCAGCGAAGTGCGACGATGGGGGAGGCGCGCGAGGCTCCTGCTATAATCGAACTCGATGAAACCAACACCAACACCAGCCAAAACAATCCCCGACCTTGTTCGCGCCGAGCTCGCAGGAATGGGATTCGCAACTCCGCCCGACGAACTGATCGCGGACCTGACGGGCGCCGTGCACGACGACCTCACCAAGAGCATCAAGAAGATCGTTACGCCCAAGAGCGTCTCGGCAAAGTTGTGCGCGCTGCTGGAGAAAACGGCAAAGGCCAACGCGACATCCTGACGATTTCCACCACGGAATCCGCACGAAGCCCACCCGCCCGGTGGGCTTTTTTGTGGGCGGTGCACCAGAATCGGAGCCCACCCCCGCGCCACCTGCCGCTAAAATGCGCGGGCAAAAAGTGCCCCGAGGCCCGCCCAGAGAGCCAAGTTGGCAACGGTCATCGCCATGTTGCGGTTGAGAAATGAACGGCGTGCGGGCCGGCGGCGAAGAGGAACAACAACAAGATCGTGGTGCATATATGACGTGTTACCGGGCCGATCGATAAGCGAATTGGTGGCTCTGCGCGGCGGGACACGATGGCCTTCGGGTCCATGCCCCGATCAAAAATCGCCCGGCGCGATGCCATCGCAGCGACCAAACCGGCCCCGCGATCTACGGGTCGAGCGCAGACAAAGACACACGCCCGTCGGGAAAATCCTTGCCGCACTTGCCTCCGAGCCACGCCCGGCTCGCACGGATTTCGCTCCGTCACTAGCCCCGGAGCCGAGGCTGGCGCTTGCGGTTGTAGACCTTCCGGTCCACGAAAACCTTCGAGACGACAAGGGCCGAAGGGAGCCACTTGCGGACCTTGACCGGGTTGGATGTGCGCTTGGATTGCATGGGGACCTGTTACCGAACGCCCTTCCCGGCACGGGCTCACGCCGTCGCGAGGAGCTCGACCCCAAGAAATTCCGCGACCTTTTCCCAGTCGGAAGGACCCAACTCGCGCAGACAAAGCACGCCTGCGGTCACCGCCTCCACCGCTTCGGCGAAGCGATCGCGGAGCAAATACGGCCAGCAATCCGTGATCGAATCGAAGTCAACATGGGCACACGCCCACTGCTCAAAGGCGGTCGAGGCGGCAAAGGCAGCGCGCAAAAACTCATCGCCCCCGCTGTAACGGGCACTCAATGAGCCGTGATATTTCTTGCTCGCGAGCTCATCGATGCTGGCCGTGGCGGAGTAAATGGCCGCGCAATCGACGGCCGAGGGGAGCTGCAAAATGTTCGTCATCGGTGGCCATGTTACCGGTGGCCTGCTCCTCAATCGGTCCGGGCCGGGTCGCGAACGTAGGGGAACGGCTGCGCTTCTGGGTCGCGAGTCTGGGTCTTTTGCCAATCGGAATAGACCAATTCCCAGCTGGGCAGGTCGAAGAACCGGACCCGGTCAGACTCCGAGATTCGCGCACGAAGCCGGTCCGAAGCCTCCAGCAAGGCCATGAAGCAGACGACGACATTGGTGCCATCGCCCATTTCAAAGAGGTCGTCGAAGCTACGACCAAGGGGCTCCTTGGCGAGGGTCAGCACGCCCGCGAGCGGGTTTCAGGAAGGAAGCACGTAGGCAAACCGGCTCCTGGCACAACGGAGTCCGGCTTGTCCGACCAGAACGCGTGCCATGCATCGTGCCAGTTACCCCACCGCGATTGACGCTCGGTCGCCCACGGAACGAAGGCGGAACGGATCGCGTCGATCTCCGAATAGCGGCAAAGATTGGTGAGGGAGGCGAAGGTCCCGGAGGCGAGGTCGAACGAAGTTTCGGCGATCATAAGACAGGAGTGTTACCGTCGGCGCGAAGAAATCGTTAGGCCACGGGGGCGATTACCAGGTGGTCGAGGAGCACAACATCGTGGGCGACATCCTGATTTCGGCCAAGACCGCCGGCAAAAAGAGACCCAGGATGGCCCTGGGTTTTGCCTCAAAATGAGGGCAACGATGCGTAGACGAACGGGACATTTTAGGACGCGAAGAGCAGCTCGAGTTGCGTGCTAGCTACCCCAGCAAAAGCGCGAACTGGAACGGAACAGGCGGCGGGCTCGGTTCGTGGGGTTCGAATCGTCGTATGAAGGCCACCTCGAGGGAGACCTCCCCATAGCTCAATGCCTGATCCGATCCCACTGGTGGTGACGCACCCAGCCGCGGACCTGCGCCGAGGGGTAGGCCATGAGGCGGCCAACATTGGCATCGTGCAATAAGGCCCGGTCGCCGAATACCGCCCGGTCGGGTTCAGTCGAAACCCGGGGAGCAACCACCCGGGCCATCGGCAGGCCGGCGGCGATCATGCGATCGAGCATGTCCTGCCAGAGACCCTCGTTTTTAACCCGCAACCACTCATCTCCGTTGGTCAGATACCAAGCCGGCGTGGATGCCCCGCGGCTCCAGGCCGAGCAAGCCACCGACCATCGCGGCACGGGCGTCGAGGCACGAGCAGCGTTCATCAACTCGACCAACGTCGCGCGGTCCGGGTCGGCCGGTTTGAGTCGTCCGCGGCGGACAAAATACTCGGCTTCGCGGGGTGCCCGCACGACGTCGAGCAGGCCCATTTCGATGGCAAAATCCCAGCGCAGGCCGCACGAGACTTCGGGTGGAGGGAGCGGGTCGGATTGATCCATGACGAGATGTTACCGGGCCCGCCGTCCCCAGCATCCCCGAGGGAGAAACGAGCTGATCCGGCCGCGCCTACTTCAACGGGTTCACCACTTCAAAAAATCCGAATCCAACGAAGTCGGCCACGTTGGGGGAGTGAAACTGCGTCACTCCCTGCGCCCGCAAGGTTGCCGCCAGCACCGCATCGTGCACCAGCAGCCCGCTACGTTCCCCTTGGGCGACCAACGCATCCATCACGCCCTGCCAACGCGACTCGTCATAGCCGCAGTGCAGAAACCCGGTTTCCTCGCGAAACCATACGATCTGCTCCACCGCCAACGCCGCCGACAATGGCTTCGCCATTACCTTCGGGTGCCGCAACAGGCGATAGAGCTCAAAGAGGATTTGATCCGCAAAGATCCATTTTCGCGGCTCCGCCAGAGCTCCGTCCAACCACGCCTTGGCCGCCGCGTGTTCCGCACAGCCGCGGTTCATCGCATAAAGCAGCAGGTTCGTATCGCCACTCTTCATTGCTCGTCCCCTTCGTAGGCTAGCGCCCGCAGGTCCGACGTCGCCGCCAACACCGCTCCGCCATCAAAGGTGCGTATCGCCACCTGGGTCGGCTTGCGGCGAACCGCCGGATAAGTGCGCACCATCTGTTCAGCCGCCCGCCTCACCACTTCACTCAAGGGCCGATCCTCTGCCGCCGCGATTTCACGCAGATCGTGCAACACCGGCTCGGGCAGCAATACCTGTATTTTTTGCATGGCTCCATGCTTTATACGTCCGCATGCCAGACGCAAGCCTGCTTGCCGGTCCCATCCTCCGGATCCGGGCGCCCCCCTGACCCATGCGCAGGCATCATCCCCGTAAAGGATTCGCGGTGGCGCCAATTCGAAAACCACCCGATGAAGGAAGGGCGCATTATGGCCCGGCGTTTCGCCTCAAAATAAGGGTAATGGAGCGAACGGGGGGATCCCGCGGTCTCCGGAACTGGCTCAACCAGGGGTTCCCGCCGCCGGCTATCCAACGAAGGAAGCGTGGACGGATCTTTTGCGGTTTCGTCACGAGACTAGGCCGCTAGGGTGAGTTCGAGTTGAGTGCTGGCCACCGCGGCCGGCGCGGGCCGACGCGGCGCCCGGGCCCGCGGGGCGGGAGGCGGGACCGGGACGGGCGGCGGGGCCGGTGGGCGGGGTTTACTCCGGCGCGTGAAGTCCACCGAGCGCATGGCGCGATCCACATCGTCGGCATCCACCTCCAAGTAGTGTTCGCTGACGGACACGGAAGAATGCCCCAAGGCCGCGCGCAGCACCATCAGATCGTTGCCGGCGCTGCGATAAACCGAACGGGCAAACGTCTTCCGCAGTGAGTGCGTGCCGAGCCGCCCGTCGTCTTCGATGCCCGCCATCCTGAGCACACGCTCAAGCAGACGTTGCGCGCCGGATCGGGTCATCGGAAGAACCCCACCCTCTTTGGTGCGGACGCTCACGAAGAGAGGAAGATCCGCCGTGACCTCGAACGTGAGGCGCATGCGATACAGATGGCTGCTGAGCGCACGTTCGAGTTCGGGCAAGACCGGCACCCAACGGGTATTCCCGTAGCCGCCCTTCAAGCGTCGCGGCGCGAGGCCGATTTTAGGTCGCACCGCCCCACCCCGGAAAACATCACCTACTTTAAGGGAGAGGATTTCGGAAATGCGAAAACCGGTGAACCACTGCGCAGTCACGAGCGCACGATCCCGGGGAGTGAGTTTGCGCACGACGCGAAGTAGCGCGCGTTCTTCGTCGTTGGTAAGGGGTCTTCTTCCAGCCATGACGGTGATGTTACCGGCAGCTAGGCCGCGCCCCTCCGACCTCGATCACGCTATGAAGGAGGATTCGGGGCAGCTGGTGATTCGGTCAGATCGAAGGTTGCGGCGACCACACCAAACACTCGACACGGGAGCATCAGAAGGTTTCAACATCCTCGTTCAAAACTCAGTAGCATCTCACGAAAACAGCGTGGATTTTTAAGTTCGGTGCTTCGCCCCAAGTGAGGGTCAGATTCGCACCGGCCCAAGTGGCCCGTTAACGCTACGAAATTCCGCCCGACGCCGCTCGGTATCGATCACGATGTGATTCGGAAAAAGGGCGTCACGTTTTTCGTTCATACCCGGATTGAGACAAACCGTCTTACCTAACACATCGTGCCAATCCTCCGCATGGTGCACGTGCCCCGATAAAATCAGGCTGCCTTTCGGCAGGTAGTCAGCCATCGCTCCCAACTCGAAGTCACCGCCCAACATGCCGTCACGATCTACGGCGGTCCGCGCCCCCTCCGGCGGCGCGTGATTGAGGAGCAAGACAGGTTTGGTCTGGCTCGAAGGAACGAACCCGGCGGTTTCCTGCCACTTCCTCGCTTGAATCTGGAACGGGCCGAAATCGATCGGATCAAAATCCACCTGCACCAAGCTCGAGAGGCCCATCCCGAAGATCCAACCGGCCTCGTCGAATTCGGGAGGCAAACCAGCGGGGCGATCAAGCGCTCCCCAGTAGTCGTGGTTTCCCGTGCACACAAAAAGCGGACACCCTTGGTGATAAGCCAGCCAGGCCTGAAGAAACTGGATTTGTTCCAGCACCGAACGAGAGGCGGTCGGACGGATATCCAAAAAATCTCCTGTGAAAACACAGCAATCGAATTGCCCACTCCGCGTTTGGCCTAAGAGCCAATGAAACCACTCTTCTCGGGCGTGAAAATCGGAAACGTGCAGGATACGCATCCTTGAATGTTAGTATCCCCCTTGGCACTACCGGGCAATCCAACTCGCATCTTGATGCAAACCAATTTGGGCCCACAGGGGAGGCAAAGGTCTACCCAATCCAAGCCCCCTAGCCTTGAGCCCGGCGAGGCGCTAAACCTCCGTTGGGTTCCGCCATATCGAGCACCTTGCCGTTTTCCCGACCGAATCCTCCCCCTGATTGTGATACAACACGACGGCTTCAACCGACACGCTGAGTTCACGCACGATCATAACTACATAGAGGAACGCCAAATCGCTCCGCAATAACTGCTCAAAGACGAAGGTAGGTCGGCCAAAAACTGAGCGTGCAAACGCTTTTTCGGCGGGACAGGCGGGATGCAGCACTGCCGCGAATAATTTGGCCGAGCAAAAATTTCCCAGCGAAAAAATGTTGCAAGTGCTCTCGGTGTCCCCAATCTCACGAGTGTTCCCGATCTGCAGAATTGGGAACGATCATTGATAGCAAAAGTCAGAAAGAACAGCTGATAGAAACTCAGGATAGCCTGAGAGTTTGTTTGTTTCCGCGCGAGTGCGCGGATTGTAAGAGCCTTAATAAGGACCTTACTGTCAGTCAGGAATTGTTTCCGCGCGTGTGCGCGGATTGTAAGATTCGTAAGCAATACATTAGCTGTTCTCTTAAGTTCCCGCGCGTTAGCGCGGATAGACCTCTGTTCTTTCTGAACCTTGCTTCCGTAAAACGCCGCCGAATCTAGATGATTTCTCATCTGATCCGGCGGCTTTTTTGTTTTTTGGCTTTGGGTTACGAGGCGACTGGGCGCGCTAAAGGCGTTACCCCGAACGAGCGGAAACCAGCGGGCGTTTTCGCAGCCGCCCGTGAGGCGGAGCGGCGAGAGGCCGAATTTGAGTCGCAGCGCCCTTCCCCGAAAGACGTCACCCACATTAAGTGAGATAGATTTCGGAGATGCGAAATCCCGTGAGCCACTGCGCGGTCACAAGCGCACGACGCGTATTAGCGCGTTCTTCTTCTTTGGTGAGAGGTCTTCTTCCAGCCAGGAAGGAATTTTACCGGGCCGGAGGACCACGCCCGTGTGCGTCGACTGGCGGCACCGCCCTACCCTTCACCGGTGCGAGCGGCCGCTCTTTTGGAAACACCGAAAACTAGAGCTTCCGCCTCCTCGCCCTTCGCGGTGCATCGAAGGCCAATCCTTTCCGTCCGAAGTTGGCCAACTTCCTCAACGGCGAGCTAGTGAGCAATTCACGGGGAAGGATGTCGCCAAAGTCCACCCGATGGATTCGGGAAACTTCGGGGGCGCTCTTCGAGGTCAGAATGGCCTGCACTCGTTGGAGGAGATTCAGCGCATACTTTTCGTTTTCACTCGTCGCGCTGGAGACTACGTCGCGGAGGAATTCGCGGAGCACCAGCGCCATGATGCGCACATGCTTGAGATCCTGTCGGCCAGACTGATCGAGATGGAGCACATTTTCCAACTTCGCTTGGAGCAGCAGGTGCGGAAACAGCACTGGCACTGCATGCCCGCAGATCTCGAGCGAGATCGCGCTCTGCGCATCCAGTCGCGGCAGACCGTAGACGCTCCGCAAGACATCCACCTCCCGCGTGTCCGGCTCGACGCCGATGATCAGAGTGCCGTCGGTTACCTCCCTCGGACCACTTAACATGAGCCGGCCACCCAGCTCGGTATGCAAGGCCATCAGCGCATTCCGCGTCGCATAGACATCCATGTCCGCGCTGGTAAACGGACGTAGCGGGGCCAACACGTCGCCCAAACGATCCCGATAGCTGAGCGCCCAAACATTCACCGCATGCCCACCCACCAAAATAACTGACTCAGATTGCTGGCTGAGCGCCTTAAATATGGAGGCAAAATCCTCCACCGGACGACGTAAGGTGCGTGCCATGGGGCTTTCTTAAAACGACCTTAGGATACCTTGCTGCGCGTGTGCCGCCGAATCGACGGCCACAGGTCGAGAATCCGCACGCTGTCCCCGATTGGCGCATTCCGGAGCTGCGCCTTCGCGGGCGTGACTTCCCCCGCCGCCAACTGGCGCGCCGTTTCCTTGCGCTGGGCAACTTTGGTCGCCGCTCGTTGCTCGGATAGATTCGTTTCCGCCGACTGGCTCCGGTGCTGGACATAGTAGGCCGACGTCGCCTCACGCAGGATGACGGAGACCTCGCATTTCCTCTCCAGCGCCACCTCACGCATCCACGCGAAAACCTCCCGACTTTCCAGGAACGTCACCGACCGTTTTTCCGCCGAAATCACATTAGGCATTAGGTATAAGATACCCGGTATAATGACATTGGTCAATCCTGTGAAAGATAACCGCGCTACAGCCCGGCCATATCGTCTCCCTCGACCTTCACTACTCGACCGCGCCGTTCGTGGTTCCTCCCAATGTCGCTCTGACCAACGTCCTTCCCCGGTTTCCGTCGCGAATAGCCCCTTCCCGAGCTTTACACGGCCTCGCATTCCCCACCTGATTGCCCCCGAACGCTTTGGCGCTGGCCCCGCGGCGTTCTGTCAGATCATCTTCCTCTCCTCCGTTGATCCCCCTTCACGTTGATTTTCCAGGGTTGGGCCGGCCACGTTTCCGTGGCGGCTATCTCGCCGTCTGACGCTTCACCGATGCCTCCCTTGACTCCAGAGCAGGCGGCCCGCCAACAGATCGACGCTCAACTCGTCGCGGCCGGCTGGATCATTCAGGACTACAAGGCCGTCGATTTCTCCGCGGGCCGGGGCATCGCCCTCCGCGAAGTCCCGCTCAAGACCGGCCCCTGCGACTACCTGCTCCTCGTTGACCGCCATGCCGTCGGCGTGATCGAGGCCAAGAAAGAAGGCACCACCCTCTCCGCCGTCGCCGAGCAGTCCGCCCGCTACGCCTCCAGCCTGCCCGACTTTCTCGCCGCCGGCCTCACGGGCCCTCTGCCGTTCCTCTACGAATCGACCGGCGTCGAAACGTTTTTTCGCGACACCCGCGATCCCGACCCACGCTCGCGCCGCGTCTTCTCTTTTCATCGCCCCGAGACGCTCGCCGCCTGGCACGCCGAAGCCGACACCCTCCGCGCCCGCCTCGTCGCCCTGCCCACCGCCCACCCGCTGGTCACCACTGGCATGCGTGACTGCCAGGTCGAAGCCATCACCGGCCTCGAAAAATCCTTCGCCGAAAACCGCCCCCGCTCGCTCATCCACATGGCGACCGGCGCGGGCAAGACCTACACCGCCTGCGCCTTCACCTATCGGCTCATCAAACACGCCGGCGCCCGCCGCGTCCTCTTCCTCGCGGACCGCGCCAATCTCGGCGAACAGGCCCGCGACGAGTTCGCCCGCTTCCGCACGCCCGACACCGGTCGCCTCTTCACCGAACTCTACAACGTCCAGCACCTCACCTCGCCGCACATCGACGACGTCTGCCGCGTCACCATCTGCACCATCCAGCGGCTCTACTCCATCCTGCGCGGCGAAGACCTCGCCGAGGGAGCCGACGACCTCTCCGGCGCCGAACTCGCCTCCGCCCTCGGTGTCACCCGCACCCGCGACGTCGCCTACAATCCCACCGTCCCCATCGAGAAGTTCGACTTCATCGTCACCGACGAGTGCCACCGCTCGATCTACAACCTCTGGCGTCAGGTGCTCGAATACTTCGACGGCTTCCTCGTCGGCCTCACCGCCACGCCCGCGCCGCAGACCATCGCCTACTTCCACCAAAACCGCGTCGCCGGGAGTCGCACGCGCCAGCGGCACCGACCGCCACGCCGCAGGCGTGCCCGCAGGGCGAGCGTTTGCGCGAGGCAATACAACCACGAGCGCGCCGTCGCCGATGGCGTCAATGTCGGCTACGACGTTTACCGGATAAAAACCCGCGTCACCGAGCAGGGCGGCAAGGTCGAGAAAGGCTTCCTCATCGACCACCGCAGCAAGGCCTCCCGCGCCCAGCGCTCCGCCGTCCTCGCCGACGACCTCGATTACACGCCCGCCGCCCTCGACCGCTCCGTCGTAGTGCCTGATCACGGAGCAGCAGCGAAGATAGAGCAACCGCAGGTTGACCCGAAGGGCGAGCGCCTGCACGCGAGTCAAGTTCGCACCGTCCTGCGCACCTACCGTGACGTCCTCCCCGTGGAACTCTTCCCCGGACGCACGCTTGTCCCGAAGACCCTCATCTTCGCCAAGGACGACTCCCACGCCGAGGACATCGTCCACCTCTGCCGGGAGGTCTTCGGCCGCGGCAACGACTTCTGCAAAAAGATCATCTACGATCTCCCGCACGCCGCCTAAGCCTTAAGTTTACCCGAACGGTCGCTAATCCTGCTAAGCCAATGGATATTCCGCGCTTCGAACGAACGAAGATAAACCCACGGCTTGGGTATGCCGATCCTGGGGATGCTTTTCAAGTTTTCGCCCACGACGTTATCCAAAGGGATTTCCCCGGTCTCATTCGCTTCAGGACGAGCGGCAAAGATGGGGCGATCGATCTAAGTCAAACGGGCGATACGCGGACAGTTTGTGAATGCAAATATCTGGGTGCTGACGACTGGGACGAAGTAGAATCGCGATGGCAGGATGTTGAAAAAACTCTCGCGAGGAACTTATCCGATCCAAAGGGACCACCCAAAGGACAGTCGCAATACGGCCCTTGGTTCCGAACCGACATCCCCATCACGACGTTCGTTTTCTGCACCAACGCTAGTCCTCCGAATCAAAATCAGGCCGACAAGCTCGAACAAAAGATACGAGCATTTTTCCACAACTTAGGGAAAACCTATTCTCACCTCGCGCATCTTCGTGACTTAAAAGTCGAGGTATTCAATTGGGCGCGGCTGAGAAATCTGCTCGAGGAACAGCCGCATCTAATTTTTCGCTGGTTTCCTTTGTTGCGACCTTCCGGGTTGGTGCCTTTGGACGAGATTAAGCACTCGAACTCATTCAACGCGTATCTGCACGGAAACAATCTACCATATTACAGCCGCTCTGACCATTTACGCGCCAATCCGCTTCCGACAGGCACTACAGTCCTCAATGAAGAAAAGCTGCTCCGGAAACTAGAAGCGGGCGATGTTGACGGAGTCGTGATTTCAGGTCGTGGCGGCGTTGGGAAGACGCGACTATTGCTAGAACTCGGACGCATGGCGGCCAACCACGGCTGGCTCGTTTTTCAGATATCAGGCCCGCTGGCACTGAGCTCACTGGATGCACTCCGTGAAAGACTGTCATCGGAAACAAAAGCACTGCTACTCTTCGATTATGTCGAAAAGCAGCCGAATTTTGAGGCACTGATAGAGAACATCAGGAGCATCAACGATACGTATGCATTCCACGTTTGCTATGCTGCGAGCTGTCGTTCGGGGCACTATGCATCAAAACTTCGGTCATTACCACGCCACGAACACGCCTCGCTATCTGGAGAGAGTGAAACCCAACGGGAATGGCTTCGCAGTCATCAGCGCGAGACCGTGAATCGAATTCTTGCAGCGGTGAACCTGTTAGGACGCGAAGATGCCGGAGCCGTTTGTCGTGATATTCCGGTGCTGGCAGTCTTTTTAGCGCACTTGCACGCTAGCGGACGACGCGGCGATTTAAATGAACTCCTCCAAGAACAAGATTTCGGTCCGTGGGTCGTGAGGAGCCTTCAACAAAGCGATGCTCACCGGGACGTTGCTAGTGTAGCGACATTGATAGCACTTTTCCCAATGTCTCACGCCAGCGCGGGCTTGCTTGGGTCGAGTTCAAACAGTCGTTTGTTCGAGCTTTTGGCACAAGATGGATGGATTGAGAAACAAGAAGAAGTCGACGGTTTCCACTGGAACACAATCCATGACGTAATCGCTGATCGAATCTTGCTCACGCATTTACAGGGAATCACAGACACCGCCGATCTTTTTGTCAGACAACTGATCTCATTCGCTACATCAGTTGGCACAGTTGCCTCCGCGCTATTTTCCCTACAACGCCTTCGCGACCAACCGCCACTTGCAGACTTCCAATGGCATACATTAATACATAACGAAATCGAGAAGGCCCCAGATAAATGGCGCTCGATAAGAATCGAGCTATTACGATCTGATCTACTAAGCGTCTCAGAGCGAATCTTGTTGTTACGCAACCATCGCGAATGGTGGCTGGGCGCAGAGGTAGAACCCGCGTTTCAGAATTCACTTGGCTGGCTCGTGCGGGAGGCTCTCGAAAGTGATCTACCAACAATCGCACCTTTGTTGATCAAAACTCTAGACGAGTGGACTGCGAAGGCCGCAGCACATGTAGAGTCTAGTAATTTTCTCCTGACACAAGGTCTGCGGTTGAATGGACCGTTGGTCAGAGGTCACGCTCTTCAATGGATCACAGAGCGCCCTCGGGTTTTTCAAACGCATTTTCTCTTGGTTGCTTGGCTCAAGTGCGGACTCCCTCCTTCAGACGTGCAGGTAGTGGTTGGCGACTGGTGTAAGCGCCATGTTGAGAAATTTCACTTCTCATTCGTAGCCACGGCTTGGCTCGATGCCGGAGGCGATACTGCAATTATATCTGGCCTTTGTGAACAGTGGCTTAACACGCATTCCGATCAGGCATCCTCAAATTTCCTTCTGCGCAGCTATTTCACTAGATCTGGAGGGACAGCGGATGTCCGAACCATAGTTGAGAAATGGCTTGGCTGCCACGATGCGGCAGTCGAAGTCGCGTCGGTCCTGATTGCATGGTTGCGCCTCGGTTTGGAACGCTCGGTTATTGAGGCCAAAGTCGCTAAGTGGTTCACACACTACGGAGCGACTCCGGCAGCGAGGCATCTATATAGAGCTTGGCTGAAGTCAGGTGGTGTCCGCGAGGCATTAGGTCCGACAGTCCTTGGATGGCTTGTGCTACACCATAAAGAACCGGAGGCGATCATGGTTTGCGCTAGGTGGCTTAAGAGTGGTGGCGAGGCGGAGCAGATTCGCGAGTATGTCGTTTTAGTGCTTCGCCAGTATGGCGACACAGACGAAGCGCGTTTTCTTTATGAATATTGGTTACAGTGCGGTGGCGACCGCACTGCCATTGAGACCCCATTGGTTGGATGGTTGTCGAAAAACAGTCGTCGCCCGACAGCACGTCGCGTGATGGAGGCTTGGTTGGAACAAGGCGGTGATGGAAAAACTATCCAAAGCTACTTTATTGAATGGCTTGAACGCTTTGGGTCTCTCATTGAGGCGAGGCACCTGCTTCATGCGTGGATCAAGTCTCGCCAAGACCGGGCACTAATTATGGAGCCTCTCGATAAGTGGATATCGAAGCACGGCACAAAATTTGAGGCTGAATCAGTGATAGGAGTTTGGCTTGAGAATGGCGGAGAACTTTCGGTCGTAGACAGCGCGCTTTCAGGTTGGCTTCCCGAATATCAAGATAGGCTCAATGCCCGCTTTGTCTTAGAAGTTTACATCGAGTCCAAGCAGGCACCGTGGAAAATTCTTCCAGCGATTCAGGCTTGGATTAGCGTTCACGGGACTACGACAGAAGCTTCTTTCCTGATAGCGAAATGGCTACTCACGGTGCATGACGTGCGTGAGTCCGAGCCTTGGGTTCAAACATGGCTGCTGAAAAACAATGCCTCATTGGACGCGCGGTTCGTGGTTGCAGCATGGCTTGAAGCAGGAGGCGCTACTTCGCTTATCGATGATCACATAAAATCGTGGCTGAATGTTCATGGTGGCAGCGCAGAGGCCAAATTTGTTTTCGGCGCATGGTTCGCGGCAAATGGTAGCACAGTGGGTATTGTAGATCGCTTTTCGCAATGGCTCCTAACTCACGATGAGCTTTTCGAGGCTGACTTTGCGGTGACGAGGTGGCTTGACGCTGGTGGTGATCGAGAAGTCGTCCGCGAATTCCTCGGGAGGTGGCTTTCTCTCTTCGACACTACGGTTGAAGCGTCATTCGCGTGCGCCAGTTGGCTGAAGGCAACTGGTGAACTTGAGTTTATCGAAAAGCACCTTCGTGTGTGGTTGGGGCGGCACTCCGAAAACGAAAATGCTCGATATGTCTGCACTGCGTGGTTGAGAGCCGAAGGTGCGCTTTCGGTAGTCGAGCGAGCTCTACTTAATCTTTTTACAGCCGCTCCTACGGCTCTCGATGTCCAGTTTGAGTATAAAGCATGGCTTGATGGCGGTGGGGCACCTGTAGCTATTGGGGATTTTGTGCGGCAGTGGCTGGTTCCCAATGGAATGACACTGGAAGCGGCTTTTGTATATCCAGCGTGGCTGAATGCTGGCGGCGACCCCGAATTTGTAAGGACTCATATCGCAGAATGGTTGGCCCGGCATTCAAAACACCATGACGCCTCGTTTGTCATTCCGGCTTGGCTAAAGGCGACGGGAGATCACGCTTTGGTTCATGATGCAACGATGATGTGGTTGACCGCCTTCCCAGGTCATCACGACGCATCGTTCATTTTTGAACCGTGGATTGAATGTGGAGGAGAAATCGCACCCCTAAGGGTCTCGTTCTTGCATTGGCTACCGAAGCACACAGACAGTGTCGCTGCCGGCTACGTTCTCGCCGAATGGTTGAAGCATGATGGCGGCGTCCAAGAAATACTGCCGTTCCTCCTCACGTGGCTAGATCGCCACGGAAATCAAAGAGACGCTCCCTACCTCATTCGCATGATTTCGAGAGAGCGGGACCTTTCACGGCAGACATTGGAGCGTTTGCTTGGCTGGGCTCGCGCCGTATCGGATAAGCCGGCAGCACTCGCAGGGATGTCGCAACTGGGTAAGCATCTTATGGCGCCTGGCCTTGAGCCGATCGTTATCGCGACCGCCGAATTGGTCATTGGTCCGATCTTGGCAGTAAGGGCCGCTTTAGACCCGGTTTGCCGCGGTGATCTTCTCATTCTTCTCTCATATCTCCTAGGTGCCGCGAGAAATTCTGACTCCTCATACCGAAAACGAATTGATATCTTGTTTCTCCAGTGGCTCCGTAACCCAGAAGCTCACGCACTTGAAACGAAGCCATGTGCTTTCGTGCAACGCTTAGCTTGGATCGTTCAATTACGCCATCTCATCGAAGACGGCCAAGTTTCTCTTGCGGGAGACCGAGCGCATGTGGAGCGATTCCTGCGTTGGCTAAACTCGTGGGAACGCATAAGAAAAAACTCCGATTTTCACGATGTTCTTCGCGGCCTGAGGAATCGCTACAATGCCCCCGATCTATGGCGCCTCGTGGATGTTTCTCAACAGGCAGCGAGGAACGACTACCCCCCGCGCAATCACCGTAGATGATGATACGTTCAGCACAGACGATTCTGCCAATGTTCATTGAATACGACATCATTCTCGCCAACCCGCCCTTCGGCAAAAAGAGCAGCGTCACCATCATCGGCGCCGACGGCGAGCAGTCCAAGGAATCGCTCACCATCAACCGCGACGACTTCTGGGCCACCACCAGCAACAAGCAGCTCAACTTCCTCCAGCACATTTTCACTATCCTGAAGCAGCACGGCCACGCCGCCGTCGTCCTGCCCGACAACGTTCTCTTCGAAGGCGGAGCCGGCGAAACTATCCGCCGCCAACTCCTCCAGCAAGCCGACGCCCACACCCTCCTCCGCCTGCCCACGGGAATCTTTTATGCCCAAGGCGTGAAGGCCAACGTCCTCTTCTTCGACCGCAAACCGGCAGCCGACAAAAAAGCCTGGACCGAGAAACTCTGGATCTACGACCTCCGCACCAACCAGCATTTCACCCTCAAGGAAAACACGCTGAAGCGAAGTCACCTCGACGACTTCGTCGCGTGCTATCAGGGTAGGGTCGGGACTCCGCTCCCGACCTCACGCGGCGCGGAACGGAGTCCGCGCCCTACCTCCCGCCACGCCCGCAAAGAGACGGAACAGTTCAAAAGCTTCACCTACGACGAGCTGATCAAGCGCGACAAAGTGAACCTCGACATCTTCTGGCTCAAAGACGACGCCCTCGAAGACAGCGCCAACCTCCCAGCCCCCGGCATCATCGCCTCCGAAATCGTCGAAGACCTCCGCGCCGCTCTGGCCCAATTCGAAGAAATCGAAGCGGACCTGAAAGTTGAATAGAGCATGGCGTGGAACCTGACTACGTTTCTCGCGCTTTGGGGCTCGGTATTGGCCACGCTAACCTTCGTATGGAATTTCTCCAGATGGTTGAGCGACCGCCCCCGTCTTTCCGTGGCAGTTGTTCACCGGGACGGGCCGTGGGGGGATTCGGTATCTATCAAAATCCGCAACCGCGGGGAAAAACCGACCACCATTGAGGAAGTGATGTTGGTGACCTTCGAGAATTCCGTGCGACGCTTCTTTGGAGACCCCAATTATGTCGAAAACACTTCGGTGAAATATGGTGACGGGGTGAAGCTTCCGGCAAAGATACAGTTCGGGGAAATATGGGAAGGCCTTTGCTATCTTGGTGACGAGATGGAAGACCCAGCGCCTCCGAGCAGCGAGACGCTGAGGCGGCTAAATGCCGGCAATCTCTATTTCCGTATTCGCTGTGCCCATACGGACCGATTGATTCGCGGCAAAGTGGTCCCCGAACCGTTTGGTATGTTGGGCTAAAAGAGGCATTGCCGATGGCTTCAACTTATGACCCCAAGGTAGACATACGGAGCGTTGATCCTGGCCGTTGGCTCGAGTTTGACGGCCCAAAGTTCTTGGGCTTGCAAAGGGATGAAGCGACGTGGCTGAAAAGTTTCATGGCCATCACCCTTCCGGCAGAGGTTCCTCGTGAAATTCGGGCAATGTTCGAAACCTGCCGGGGAACGATGATTTACTCATGGTTTTACTACCCCTTGGCGACGCTTGGCTTGGAGCACTGCTTTCGGATGATGGAGCTGGCCGTCAGACTACGGGCCGAAGACCCCGACGGTAAGCGCAGCTACAAGAACAACCTGAAAATTCTGTTTGATAGGCAGGTATTGTCCGCTGAAGAGCGCCAACGCTGGGAGGCGGGACGTGAACTGAGAAATATGGCCTGTCACCCGAACGGTCGGTTTCTTGCGGATCCCGGCCAAGCCCTGTCGCACCTTCGCCTTTCGGCGGAATTGATCGTTTCGTTGCTCCCATTTCCTGTCAGTTCCTAGCTCACCTCCGGACCATTATGGCGATTCCCACTTACGATAAACTTTTCCGTCCGGTGCTTGAAATCGCAGCTCGCGAACGAATCACCCGGAGTTCGGCTAACGCGGAGATCATTAAGCGGTCTCAGCTCACTCAGGAGGAGATCGATCGGAAACTCTCCAGCGGAGGTTCAACGATCCGAAACCGAACCGGCTGGGCTATGACCTTTCTCACGAAGGCCGCGCTGATTGAAAAGGTCGCGCCTAAGACCTACCAAGCAACGGCGCTTGGTCATGAGTTCTTGGCCAAATTTCCCCATGAAATTGGGCTGAAGGATCTACGGAAAATCCCGGGTTATGAAGAGGCGTGGAAAGTCGGAAAGACAAAGCGAGACGATAAGAGCCCGGCACTTGATTTCGGTGGTGACGGCGATGTTGAGGCGACTGCGACACCTGATGAAATCATCGAGCGCGAAGTCGCGGCGATGCGGGCGGTGCTACGGGACCGGCTGCTGAAAGCCATCTTGGATCAAACTCCCGAATTCTTCGAAAAGCTCGTCTTAGATGTTTTGGTCGCGATGGGCTATGGCGGTTCGCTGGATGATGCAGCTCAGCATGTCGGTCGGACCGGGGACGAAGGTATCGATGGCCGCATCAATCAAGATGCTCTGGGGCTCGATCAAATTTTGGTGCAAGCCAAGCGCTATCACCCCGACAACTTGATCGGCCGTCCGGCTATACAGGCCTTTATTGGCTCAATGGCCGGCCAAGGTGTGGCCAAGGGAATCTTCATTACGACGAGTAGCTTTGGTCAAAAAGCCGAGGAGTTTGTTCTGAGAGGATCTTCGATGAAGATCGTCTTGGTCGATGGTGACACCCTGATTGACCTGATGCTGCGCCATGGGATCGGTGCCCGCGTCGCGCACAAGTATGAGGTGCACGAGTTGGATCAGAACTACTTTGAGGATAGCTCCGACTAGGAAGAGTGGCGGATTCTATGGCCGAACCGCTGGCGAAAGCACAGAATCGCGGCAAGCGCATTGAACTTTGTCGCGGGGCGGGAACTGGCACGCCAAGCTAAACACCCGCCGGACGTATGATCTCAATGTATTACGCGAAGTCTTCCTTCCATGATTTCTCGGATCCAAGGAGCGCCGTGGCGGATACAACGAAGCAGAATCCGCAAAGCCTAGGCCGCGGGGCGGCGGGGCAGATCTTCCTCGTCCCGTTCCTCGAATATTGAGACGCCCCCCCGACTTCCGCATTCCCTGTGTTTTGCGGACCTGGCCCCAGCAGGAGAATCGAGTAGGCAACCGAATTACGAGGGAAAGTCTCGGCTCGAACGAGACGCATGAAGGCCCTCCCCACCGTTCGGCCACACCTCACTTCCTACCCTGTTTCGGATCAACGCTCCCCCGCTGCTGCTCGCCCCGTACCGCGAATTTTTGCGGCGAAACCGTGGGCCTTGCAGAGACTCCTATCGCCTTAAAAATAAGATTTAACTACCTATTACAATATCAAACAATTACTTATAAGAAATCAGCCTTCATTGCAGCGCCTGCTTTACCCTATTCTTCACCGGGTTCCTTCTGCCCAGCGAACAAAGGCGTCACGGGAGCCTGCTATCATGTAGGGATGGCCCAACAAATAAAAAATCCACCACCCTACATCATTCACTTCCTCGAGTTCGCTCTGCTCATCGCACGCGCCCTGCGAAAAGCGGTATCCCAAGCTTCGGCCGGGATGTCCCTGCAACTTGAGCTATCGCTTGGAGGCGTGAATTGGGATACCTCAAACAGTCTGGAGAGCAGACTAAGTATGCCCTTGATCCACGTTTATGGATACTCGATCGACGATTTACCGCTTCGCTTGAAAGAGGTCGAAAAGAGTTTTCCTAAACTTCCGCCAAAGTATCGCGCGAAGATTCGGCGAATTCGAGCAGATCTCCACGCAGCCAATGTATTCCAAACTCGGCGGGTACCAACAGCAGTCGCTGACTTAAGGGCACTGCAATCGCCAATTACTCCGGAGATGGAAGCGCAGATCGAATGGGTCTTAAAGGTTCCCGCCGAACGTAAAGCATCGATCGACTATCGGGAAACCCTCCCCAGGCTCCGGCCCACGCCCCGCTCACTTTTGACGCACATCAAAAAGTTCGACACCTGGTTCGAAAATCGAACGACAAGCGGGGAAATCCGCCCCGAAATGGCGGACTGCTTCCGCCCGCACTTGAAAAAGCTCATCAACGATGTGGAGGAAATGGAGCGGGGCCAAAACACGAGCAATTAGTCCGCTCTCCGCGCCCTCAAGCTGATTATCCCTGCTCGAATCGACGCGGTTGAAAGGCGGCAATTGCTAAAGTATCCATGTTATGGTTACACATATGACCCTGCGGGCAAGATCTCGATAGCAGCAAACCAAATTCTACACACTGTTAACCTGGGCCTCCCCGGCATGCATCTCCATTCCAACTAAACGCAACGGTGGATCGTCATCTGCGCCCTGCCCCTTTCGCCTCATTCCCCAGATTATGAGGCGAAACCCCGGGCCATGAGGCGCATGGTGCGGATCGCGGACGAGATTCCTACTTCTTCTTCGGCGTGTATTTCCGTAGCCCCTCTAATACGATGAATCACCGCGTGGGCGACATTTGCACGCAGACTTAGAATTCGAAACTCACCAAGATCAGTTATCCTCCCGAAATTCCGGCGTTTCGCAGCCTTCGCGCCTCAACTTTCACGCGCTCCACGCCGACCCGTTCGCTCCATGCCGCATAATCCGACGCCAAAGCCGCCACGCGCTCAGGAAACTGCGATGCAAGGTCGTGGGTCTCCGTTCGATCCGCTGCCATGTTATAAAGTTCCCATGGTTCATCCGGAGCGAGCCGCACAATTTTCCAATCCCCCCGGCGCGCCGCAGCGTAGATGGAATACTCCCAACACAGGAGCTCATGCCCGGCCCACGCTTTGCCCTGCAACAGCGGCAACAGGCTGCGCCCCTCGCACGGCACGATGGGCCGGCCGTCATAGGTCGGCGGATACGTCCCTCCCGCCAACTCGAGCAGCGTCGGCATCACATCCATCACGTGGCACATGCTGCGTTCAATCCGCCCGGCCGGCACCACGCCCGGCCAATAGGCCAGCAGGGGCGTGCTGATTCCACCTTCGTGATCACGGCGTTTGAATTTCCGGAAGGGCGTGTTGCAGGCATTGGCCCACGGCAAATCGAGAGTGCGAAAACTCTCCACCGGCCCCGGATCGATGTCGGGCGTGCGGTTGAACACCTCAGCACAGGCACCGTTGTCCGACAAAAATAGGATCAGCGTATTCTCCAGCTCCCCCGTTTCCTCCAGCTCGTGCAGCAGGCGACCGATGTTGCGGTCCATGCGGTCAATCATCGCCGCATAAACCGCCATGCGCAGATCCCAGTCGCGTTGCTCGGCTTCGCTCAATGAGTCCCACGCGGGCGCTGCTTCGTCCCGGTCGGACAGCGACCATATTTCGTCCACCACGCCCAGCCCGAGCTGGCGCCGATGGCGGCGCTCCCGCATCGCGTCCCAGCCTCCCATGAACTTTCCCCGATACTTTGCGATATCCGCCGGGTGCGCCTGTAAAGGGAAGTGCGGCGCGGTGTAACACACGTGCAGGAAAAACGGTTTCCCGTCCCCCGCATAACGGCGCATGTAACCCAAGGCCTCATCGGTGAACGCGTCGGTCGTGAAGAACTCCTTCGTCGGTGGCGTCCATGCGTCGAACTCTTGGTCGTCGATGGCCCAGTGCGTGTAGGCCTTGGGCGTGAAGTTCCCCGGCTCGGGTTCCCCCGGTCGCGGCGGCCCGGGATTCCAGTAGTTGCTCTGCCCGTCGCACAGCCCGAAAAAATGATCAAACCCGCGTTGGTAGGGCGTCTCAAATTGATGCCATTTGCCGGTCATCCACGTGTGGTAGCCCGCCGGCCGGAGCGCCTCGCCCAAGGTCACGCAGTTCGTCAAAAACGCCTTCTCGCCATCGGACCCTGCCTGCGGCGGATAAAGCCCCGTCAACAACGAAGCCCGCGAGGGCGCGCACTTGGCGCAGTTGTAGAACTGCGTGAAACGTGTGCCGCCAAAACCGAGCCGATCCAGATTGGGCGTCTCCACCACCGACGCCCCGAAGCACCCGAGGTCAGCATAACCCATGTCGTCGGCCATGATCAAAATCACGTTGGGTCGACGACGGGCCAGGTCGCCCGCCTTTCCCGCTCGCGGGTCGGAGGCCGACTGCGCCCCCGCCCTCAGTCCCGCCGGCAACGCGAGTCCGGCGGCGGCGGCCGTTCCCAATTGGCGGATAAAAGCGCGACGCGGTGACGGGGTGACAGGGGTGGTCATGGGCAATCAGAACGGTGGATAATCAGAAAACGTGCATCGCCGCCTGGTCGACGCCAATGCGCCAAATAGCTTCGGGGCAAGTGGGCGATAAACATCGACCGAAAACGGCGCAATACGGGCCAGCCCCACTATATTCTCGCCTTCGCCGAGAAACGCCAACGCCGGCTCCAGTCGAGTCGTTGACCGATTCGGCAATCCCTTCGCGCCTACAGTGCCGCGAGGCTGCCAAAGAACGTGCTGTCGAGGTCGATCGGCGGACCGACCTTCCGCAGGGTTTTCCCTGGCATCCACGAGCCCGCCACGAGATAGTTCATCGCGCGACTCGGTGGCCCCGCTTCCCCACGGTGCAACTGCGACACGACCAACTCCACCGCGGCGGCACCGGTGTGCTCACTATTGCCGTAAACGCCGGCGACGCGTTTGTGCTCGGGCAACCAATCCAGGTGCGCCCAGCCGACGTCATCCGGCACGGTCAGCCCGAGCCGACGCATCTCCTCCAAGCTGTGCAAACTGGTGCCGAGCACCGCTTCCGGACGGTGCTCGTCGAGCCACCCCTTCAACGACCCGAGGTTGCCGCGATCCAACTGCAGAATCGGCAGCACGTCGATGCCCTGCGTGTAGTGTTGCAGCGCCCAGAACCCAGCCGAACAGCGATGCGCCATCAAGCGATCAAAGGTGCTGTCAATCACGAGCCCGATCCGCTTGTAACCCAACTCCAACAAATGCTGCCCGGCCAACACCGCACGCATGTATTGATCGTTGGCCACGTAGTGAAGCTGTGGTGACGCCAACGGCATGCCCAGCGACGCCACCGCAAAAGGCGCGCAGTCAAACGGCAGGCGTCGGTCCGGACACGAGGGACCCGGCACAAACTCGATCACCAGACCGTGGATACTGCGGGTGCTCAGCATGCGCATGAACTGCCGCACGAGGCGCTCCGTCTTCGGCAGGAAAAACTCGTCGAGATTGTAGCCCAACTCCTTGGCGCGGGCCCGGGCACCGAGCAGGAAGTTACGATGTTGATGCGTCTGAAGCTTGGGCAGATCCGCCTCGGCGGTGTGGAGAAAACCCAGCGTGCCGCGGTAGCCGCTGTCGCCGCGCCGCACCCGGGCCATCAACATCGAGACCAGCGGATTCGGTTGATAACCGAGTTTCTCCGCGGTCTGGCGGATATGCGCTTTCGTTTCCTCCGGTATCCGCGGGGCGTTGCGCAGGGCCAGCGAAACGGTCGACAGATGCACCCCGGCCGCATCGGCCACCATCTGCTGGGTGACCACGTTTTTGCCAATCTTGTTCATCTTTGCTACGAGCGGGGTTGCCGAAACTGCGGGGTGGAAAGCAAAGTGAAGCTCGGCCGCGCCGAGTCAACGCGACGGCGAGCCCAAGGCAGCCTGTTTTCGCCGACTCATGGCGAAAGAAGGCGCCGCTTCGCTTCGAGCCACCGGCGCACCGCCGCTTCATCATGCGCGTCGTCCGGCAGGGCCCAAGCATGACTCGCATCGTCGCCGTCAGACCACCGGTTTTCCGGTAAGATTTCGTAGCCATCGGCGTCGTGCGGACGTCCCTGACGATCAATCTCAGCATCGTTCTGTCGCTGGATCTTGGCCCCCGTGCGCGCCTGCAATTGCTGCATGAGCCGCCGGTCCGTCGCATCGCGATCGTGCGGAAACGCGCCGGCGTTGGCCTGCAACTCCGCCTCCACCTGCTCCGGCGAGAGCACGTGATAGCCAGCCGGGGCCACCGGCATCTCGCTCGCCCAGTGGTCGAACGGCGCAACCTTCTCGGCTTCCCAGGCGTTCGCTTCGTCGGTCGCCACCCATGTCTGCGTGCCCCGGTCCCAGCGCCAGTTGCCCCGCACGTAGATGCGACTCTCCGGCAGTATCGGTTCGCCCTGGGTAATGAGATTGGTCGTCGGTTGCGTGTCGGGACCTGGAACGAAGAGGTTGCCCGTCGCCGTAAAAACGTGCGGCCGTGTAAAGGGCCCGTCGTGCGCGATGCGCGGGGTCTTCGGCGTGCCGTTCGGGCGAAACTGCTCCGCGACCCGCAGTTCAATGCCCGCGCCGCCCGGATTGAGCAGCATCGAGTCGGCGATAAACACCAGCGAGTTGTCGTTGAGCCGCGGGTTGCGCCGGAGGCTGTTGGCGAAAACGCAGCGTTGAAAACTGACGGGGCCGACGTCCGGTGCCACTATCGGACCGAACCCGTGCACCTCTGGTTTCGGGTGCAGGTTCGGATCGTGGAGCGGTTCGGTAAACAAGCAGTTCACGAAGTCGATGTCCTCAATCGGCGGGAACCACAGTTGCGCCAACTCATCGCTGGCCCAGGAAAACGAGCAGTTTACGATGCGTCCGTTTTTGATCGCATGCGCCGCCCGAAAATCCGCGTCCGGCGACAACGTGACGTGCCGTTGCCCGGTGATGCCGAGGGCGTCGTTTAGATCACCGTTGCGCTCGTCGTAGGCGACGGAACCGGGACGAATCCGGATGTGTTCGATCGACCAGTTTTGTCCGGCCACATCCCAACCGTGATGGATCACCGTCACGCCCGGCGCGGGCGCCGTGTAACCGGCGACGAGCCAATTCCGCGCGTCCGGGGCGATGCGCAGTTTTCGCTGCAACGTGATCGTGCCACTGCGACGAAACACCACGATGCCGCCCTCCGGACCGAGCTGCTCCGTCGCCCAGCGCAAGGTGTGCGGAATCACCGGCTCGCCTTCCGCATAGTCGTCGAGACGATCCACCACGAAGATCGCCTTGCCCAACCAGGGATCATCGAGCTGGGAAAATGTGGTCGCCGGTGCGAGTGCCGCGTGGGCGCACGGGATGGCCGCCAGCACGACCAACCCAACCAAAATCGAGATCGTCCGAAACATGCGTGGGAGTAACATAATGGTTTAACCTTTGACCGCGCCGACGGTGAGTCCGGCCACGAAGAAGCGTTGTCCGGCCAGAAACAGCACGATGATCGGCAACAACATCAACAGCGCCGCTGCCATCATCAGGTGCCACTCGGTGCCGTATTGACCTTGGAACGCCTGCAGACCCAGCGGCAGCGTGCGCAACGCGTCCTGATTCGTCGTCACCAGCGGCCAGAGCAAACTCGCCCACGCACCCATGAAGGTGAAGATCGTCAGCGTGGCCAACCCCGGCAACGAAAGCGGCAGGATGATACCCCGAAACAACTGCCAATAACTGCACCCGTCGATTTTCGCCGCCTCATCGATTTCCTTGGGCAGCGCCATCATGAATTGCCGCAACAGGAACGTGCCGTAAGCCGAGAACATCCCCGGCACGATCAACGTAAAATACGAATCCAGCCCCACCAAGCGCCCGACCAACGGCGCTCCATCCGTGAGACCGGCATACCGCAATTCCTGCCAGTGAATCCACGGCATGAGCGCGTCGAGCCACTCCGGGAAATACTTCATCACGATAAAATTCGGGATCATCGTGACCGAGTGCGGCACCATCATCGTCGTCAGGTAAGCGAGGAACACCCAGTCGCGTTTGGGCCAGTCCAACCGCGCAAAAGCAAACGCCGCGCAGGCACTGGTGAACACCTGGCCTGCCGTGAGCGTCGTCGCGACCACGAGACTGTTCACGTAGTAACGCAGGAACGGCACCTTGCGCCAGACGTCGGCAAAGTTCGCCCAATGCCACTCCTGCGGCACGAGCGCCTCGACGACGGACGACCCCGGCGTCAGCACGTGTTCGGGCGACGACAGCGCCGTCGTGAGCATGTAAGCCAGCGGCACCAGAAACGTAATCGACGCCAACGCCAGCGGCACATGCCAAAACCAAGCCGGAAGGGGTTTGTTCATACGGAAGCGTTTTTGTTGCCGTAGCGCCAATTGATCAGGGTGAGCACCAGCACGAGCAGAAACAGCACCCACGCGATCGCCGCCGCGTAGCCCATCTCAAAGGCCACGTAGGCCTGCCGGTAAATGTAGAAACCCAACGTCGTCGTGGACCCAAACGGGCCGCCGTTCGTCATCACGTAGGCGGCGTCGAAGCCGCCTTGCAGGCTGTGAATCAACGCCATCGTGAAGATGAAAAACGTCACCGGCATGAGCGACGGCCAGGTCACGTGACGAAACTGCGCCCACTTCCCCGCCCCATCGATCTTCGCCGCCTCGAACAGGTCCAGCGGCACGTTTTGCAGCGCCGCGAGGTAGAGAATCATACTCGTGCCGCCGATGGTCATCCACGAGCTCATGATCATCAGCGCGGGCTTCGCCATGGCGGGATCGGTCAACCACTTGCTGCCGCCCAAGCCGACCGTCTCCAACAGGCCGTTGATCAGGCCGTAATCGGGATTATACATGATCTTCCACAACGTGAAGATCGCAACGCCGGTGAGCACGCTCGGCAGAAAGAACACCAGCCGATAGAAGTGCGAAAAACGCAGCTTGCGGTTGAGCAAAATCGCCAGCCCCAGCGAACCCGCGATGTTCACCGGAATCGCCAACAGAAAGAACAAGGTGTTGCCCAGGAATTGCCAAAACTCCGGGTCGTTGGCCCGCCAGCCGGTCGGCGTCGAACTGAAGCCCAGCAAGGCAACGAAGTTATCGACCCCCACCCACAGCGGCGGCGTAAGCAAATCCCACGAGGTGAAGCTCAGCCCCAGCGACATCACCACGGGCGCCGCGGTAAAAGCGAGAAAGCCGATCAGGTTCGGCAGCAGAAAGCCGATCGCCGGCCACAGTTCGCGCGAGCCGCGACGCACGCGTGTGCTCACAACAATCCTTTCTGCTGCATGCGCCGCAACCAGCGCTCCAGCTCCAGTTGCATCGTCTGCAGAATGGCCTCGATCGGCGTATCCGGTTCCGCCGTCACCTGCTCGAAGCGATCTTCAAACAAGCGGCGTGATCCCGCCACGCCCGGGGTGTAGTTGTAGAAGGTGGCCCGCCCTCGTTTCATCGTATCCGCAAACACCCGCGCGTTGACGCCCGGCAGGGTCGCCGCAAACGCCTGACTGTAGGCCAGATCCCGAAACACGGGCACGATGCGCCCCGCCGGCATCACCATTTCTGCGACGCGCCGCGAAGCATAAAACCGGGCAAACGCCACCGCCGCCGCCCGATGCGGCGAATCCGCCGACACGCCCACGATCGTGCCCCCATGCGGACTCACACTGCCCGCCGGTCCCGCCGGCATGGGCAACACGTCCCACGCAAAATCCGTGCGCCCCAGGAGATTCGGCACCTCCCACCGCCCGGCGATGTGAAAAGCTACTCGCCCTTGGCGAAACAGGTTGCCCTGCGCCTGCGGGTTGCCGGGGTCGTTGATTTCCGGACGCGCCAGCATCGCGCCCGACTCGACGTTGCGCCGCAGGTAAGTCATCGCCGCCTTCATCTCGGGTGAATCCACGGTGACACGCGTGGGCCGCGAAAGATCGTCAAACAACCGGGCCCCGAAACAGGCCGCCAGCGTCAACGCTTCCGGACTCACCATCACATAATCGCACGGCGCATCCGCCCCACCGATACGCCGCGCCAGCTTCGGCGCGATGGCCTCGACCCACGCCCATGTCGGTCCTTCCTCCGGAATCTCGATGCCCGCCGCCGCGAGGATGTCCTTGTTATAGTAGAGCCCCATGCCGTGCACATTGACCGGCAGACCGTAAACGTGCCCGCGCCACTGCACCACGTCGTGCGGCAAGGGCATCACTTCATCCTCCTGCTCCATCGCCGCCATCTCATCGGTCAAATCCACCAACACCCCACGCGCCGCCCAATCGTAGTAGGCATGCACATCGATCATCATGACGTCCGGCGCGATCCGCCCGACCAACATCGACTGCACCTTCTCCGGGTAGCGCGACCCGATGCGCAACATCTCGATCTGCACGTCCGGATGCTCCTGCTCAAAGGCCGCCACGATCTTGGCCTCCATCGCCTGTTGCTGGATCGAGCCCCAAAAGGAAAACTGCAGACGCGTCACGCCTTCATCCACCCGCCGGCAAGCCCCGAGCCCAAACGCGAGACCGATCATCAAGGCGATTAGGCTCCAGCCGCGCCCGCGCCACCGCCCCGGAAGGGAACGGGCGGCGGCCGACAAGGCACGAACTCGCGAAGCGACAACGATCATGAAAACGGGGCAAGAGGGGTAAACCAAAACGACGGGGCCAACCTTCCAAGAACGGAAATCCGATGGCGACGCCAAGTCTAGTCAAGACGTTGACTAAAATGCCCGGCACCCCCGGCATCTCCTCGGCTGGAGGCCGACGCAGTCAACGTCTCGACCGGCGCCGCGGTCGCAAACCACCACCGGGCAACCCAAGGGTGAGGGCCGTTTGCTCCATTCGTGGCGACTCCCCGGAGTCGCTTTCACCCCAGCCCCTTCGTTATGAAAAATTCTCCCTGCTCCACCGCAGGCGTTGCTGAATTTGGCGTATCCGTTCCCTCAGGACGGTCGCTCGCCAATGTCTGCCGCCGCCGCTTCGGATCGACCTTTGTCGCTCTTGCCACCGTCCTCCTCGCCAGCGCTTTCAGCCCGAAAGCCGACGCCCAGGCCATCGACTACGACGCCAACCAGCTCGGCATCATCGAAAGCTCCGGCGACGCGAGCTACTCCGCCAGCCAAACCGACGCCACCGGCGGCGATATCCAGGTCTTCCGCGCCGATGCGATCAGCGATTACGTCACCTATCGGGTGCGAGTGGATGTGGCCGACACCTACCACGTCGCGATCACCTTCGCCGATGGCGACAACCGCGGCATCTACCAAGTCGCGATCGACGGCGTGAACGTCGGCAGCCCCGTCGACAACTACGGGAACGGCCTCACCACCGCCGATTTCGGCGACCTCGCCCTCGCCGCGGGCAACCGCCGCTTCACCTTTACCGTCGTCGGCCAAAACCCGGCGTCGAGCGACTACCGTCTCGGCCTGGACCGGATCACGCTCACCCCGACCGGCACGCCACCTCCCCCCGACGTGCCCGCCGCGCCCTCAGGGTTGACCGCCACGGCCACGTCCGCGTCCTCGATCACCCTCGCGTGGACCGATCAGAGCGACAACGAAACGGGTTTTATCGTGGAATGCAGCACCGACGGCTCGACCTTCTCGCTCGTGGCGAGTCTCGGCGCCGACACCGCCACATTCACCGACACCGGCCTGACCGGCAGCACAGCCTACAGCTATCGCGTCGCCGCCACCAACGCGGACGGCGACTCCCCGTATTCGGCCACCGCGACCGCCACCACCAGCACCGACACACCCAACGAAGCCGTGCTCTACGACTTCAATGAACTCACCGTCACCGCCAGTTCCGGCGAGGCGATCACCACCGTAAACCAAGCCAACGCCCACGGCGGCAACCTGCGCGCCTTCAATGCCGACGGCGTCGGTGACTTCGTTTCTTTTGGTGTCAACGTCTCCGCCGACGACACCTACCGCGTCGACCTCAACTACGTGCTCAACCAAAACCGCGGTATCTACCAACTCTCCATCGACGGCACCGATTTCGGCGATCCGACCGATACCTATGGTTCGGGCTTTCTGTCGACGTCCCCCGGCCCGCTGAACCTGACCGCCGGCAACCACACGTTCACGTTCACGGTGATTGATCAAAACCCCGCGTCGTCCGGCTTCCGCCTCGGACTGGACACACTCACGCTGACGCCCGTCATCGTGTCACCGCCCGCCGCACCGACTTCGCTGACGGCAACCGCCGCCTCCGCCGGCTCCGTCGCCCTCGCCTGGGCCGACAACGCCGACGACGAGACCGGCTTCATCGTCGAGCGCCGCAGCGGCGGCTCTGGCCTCTTCGCGACGATCGCCACCACGGCGGCCAACGCCACGTCCTTCCTCGACGAGGGTCTGGCCGCGTCCACGACCTATACCTACCGCATCGCGGCAACCAATATCGGCGGCGACTCCTCCTATTCCAACGAGACATCCGCCACCACCATGGCGCCGAGCAACGCGCTGGTCTTCGACTTCAACCAACTGAACGCCACCGCCAGTTCCGGCGAGGGTGTCACCTCCGTGGCCCAAGCCGATGCCAACGGCGGAGACATGCGCGCCTTCAACGCCGACGGTATCGGTGACTTCGTGACCTTCCGCGTCGCCGTCGCCACCGACGACACCTACCGCGTCGATCTCAACTACGTGCTCAACCAAAACCGCGGCATCTACCAACTCTCCGTCGACGGCATCGATCTGGGCGAACCGGTCGATCTGTATGGTTCGGGTTTTCTCTCGACGTCGCACGGTGCCGTGAACCTGACCCCCGGCAACCACACGTTCACCTTCACTGTGGTGGACAAGAATCCCGCCTCGGCCAGCTACCGCCTCGGCCTCAACACCCTCACGCTCATTCCGGTCGTCGTGCCGCTTCCCGCCGCCCCGACCTCCTTGACCGCGACCACCGGCACCGAAGGCTCCGTCGCCCTCGCCTGGGTAGATAACGCGGACGACGAGAACGGCTTCGCCATCGAGCGCCGCACCGGCAGCTCCGGCCTCTTCGCGACGATCGCCACCACGGGCGCCAACGCAACGTCCCTCGTCGACGCCGGACTCGCCCCTTCCACCACCTACACCTACCGCGTCGCCGCGACGAATGCCGGCGGTGCTTCCGACTATTCCAACGAAGCATCGGTCACCACCGCCGCCGGTAGCGGAAATACCGATACCGACTACGATGCCAACGAGTTGGGCCTGACCGGCAGCTCGGGCGACAACCTGGTGCCCGTGACCAATGCCGGCGCCTCCGGCGGTGACTTCCTCCGCTTCGACTCCAACGAAGTGGGCGACTTCATCGCCTTCGCGGTGACCGTCCCGGACGCCTCCGTCTATCGCCTCGAGGCCCGTTTCCACCGCAACGCGTTTCGCGGGATCTTTCAGTTGGAGGTCGACGGCGTTGCTCACGGCGACCCGCACAACCTCTACGCCGCGGCCCCGGACTTCATCACGGTCGATCTCGGTGATCGCCTGCTCTCGGCCGGCAGCCACGAGTTCAAGTTCGTCGTCAGCGGTAAGGACTCCGCCTCCGGTGACTATCAGTTCGGCCTGGATCGCCTGGTGCTGACTCAACTCGACACCGTCACCCCGGATACGCCGGCGTCGCTCACGGCCACCGCCGTTTCCAGCAATCATGTCGCCCTCACGTGGAGCGGTTCCGCGGGCGATCCCGCGACCTACCAGATCGAGCGTCGGGTAGCCGGTGCCGGCACGTTCGCAAATGTCGGTTCAGTCCCCGGCACGGCCACGACCTACGACGACTACGGCCCGACGGGCAACACGACCTACGACTACCAGATCGCCGCCGCCAACGCCGCCGGGGTCTCGTCGTTCTCTCCGCTCGCCAGCGCGACCACGCCGATCGCCACGGCGCCCGCCGCCCCCGCCGACTTTGCCGGCACCGCGGCGTCCACCACCGCGATCCACCTCACCTGGTCCGACCTCTCCGACAACGAAAACGGTTTCGTCATCGAACGCCAATCCCCCAGCGAAAGCGGGTTTGAGACCGTGTTCACGACCAGCGTGAACGTC